>CANFPU010000085.1 GCA_947448955.1 Burkholderiales bacterium | reverse complement strand
ATGTCCGTGGCGCCGCACCCGGCACGCGGGAGACCGACCTGCTGCACCCGCTCGCCACGATCGAAGTGGTGCATGGGCTGCTGCTGACCGGCGGTAGCGCATTCGGCTTGGCCGCTGCCGATGGCGTGATGCGTTGGCTGGAGGACAGAGGTCACGGCGTGCAGGTCGGCGCTGCGCGCGTGCCGATCGTGCCGGCGGCGGTGCTGTTCGACCTCTGGGTCGGTGACGCCCGCATCCGCCCCGACGCCGCTGCGGGCTATGCCGCTTGCGAGGCCGCGTCGAACGCCCACCCGGCCCAGGGCAGCGTGGGCGCTGGCGCCGGGGCATCGGTGGGCAAGCTGTTCGGCACCGAGCGGGCGATGAAAGGTGGCATCGGCAGCGCGTCGATCAAGGTCGGTGCGATCACCGTGGCCGCGCTGGTGGCAGTCAACTCGGTGGGCGATGTGGTCGACCCGACAACAGGACAGGTGATCGCCGGCGCCCGCACTGACGACGGACGACAGCCGCTAGACATCATGGCGGCGCTGCGCGCCGGGCAACTGCCGGCGCCACTGATGGCCGGCATGGCCACCACGATCGGCATCGTTGCCACCGACGCCAGACTGACGAAGGCCCAGACCAACAAGCTGGCCGCGATGGCCCACGCTGGGCTGTCGCGCAGCATCAACCCGGTGCACACCGCCAGCGACGGCGACGCGCTGTTCGCACTGGCCACCGGCAGCAGCGGCAAGGCCGGCCACCTCACCGTGCTGGGCGCTTTGGCCGCCGAAGTGACGGCGCGCGCCGTGATCAACGCCGTGCGGGCGGCCCAAGGCCTGTCCGAGCCCGACCTGCCGTCGGCGCGCGATCTGGGGCTGGCTTGACTGGCCATCCGAACGACTCACCCTCAACCAGGACATCCATGATTCCCGCCCCCATGATTCCGGCCTCGCTCATCCGCCGTCGTAGCCTGGTCGCCTTGCTGGCTACCGCCTTGCTGGGGGCTTGCGCCAGCGCGCCGCCACCCACCACGGCCTTGCCGCCGATCCTGTTCGTTCACGGCAATGGCGACACCGCGGCACTCTGGACCACCACCCTCTGGCGCTGGGAGAGCAACGGCTGGCCGCGCGAGCGACTGCACGCCATTGATTTCCCCTACCCTTCTTCGCGCGACGACGACACCAAACCTCAGGACGGCCGCAGCTCGACCGATGACCAGATGCGCTACCTCGCAGCCGAAGTCGACAAGGTGCTTGCGGCCACCGGCGCGACCCAGGTGGTGCTGATGGGCAACTCGCGCGGCGGCAATGCCATACGCCACTACATCGCGAATGGCGCCGGCGCAGCCAAGGTCTCGCACGCCATCCTCGGCGGCACGCCCAACCACGGCGTGCAGGCCAACGCAGCCGTCCGACCGAACAACGAGTTCAACGGCGCGGGCCCATTCCTGATGGGCTTGAACGCCCCCAAGGGCCCGAACGGCGATGAGGTGACACCCGGCCCGCGCTGGATGACGCTGCGCTCCGACAACAATGACAAGTTTGCCCAGCCCGACGGCCTGTGGATCGGCTCAAAGGGCACACCGACCAACGTCACGTTCGACGGCCCGGCGCTCAAGGGTGCATTCAACGTGGTGCTTCCAGCACGCGACCACCGAGAGGTCAGCTATCACCCCGAGGCCTTTGCGGCGGCCTACCGATTCGTCACCGGGAGAGCGCCCGCCACGCTGTCGCCGACTCACGTGACACCAGAATCCAAGGTGGTGCTCGACGGCAAGGTCAATGGCTTCACCGCTGCCGGCCCGACCAACCTGCCCTTGACCGGCGCCAAAGTAGCAGCCTACGCGGTCGACGCCAGCACCGGCGCCAGGAAAGGCAGCGCCATGGTCGACAAACTTGTCGGCGCCGACGGTCGCTGGGGACCGATCACCACCGATGCCAACACCGCCATCGAACTGGTGGTCGAGGCACCCGGCTTTGCGACCACACACTTCTACCGCTCGCCTTTCCAGCGCTCATCCAACATCGTCCACCTGCGGCCGGAGCGTCTGGCCGAAGCCGACAAGAGCGCAGCGGCCGTGGTCAGCATGACCCGCCCACGCGCTTATTTTGGCAACCCACGCGACAAAGTCTTGCTCGACGGTCAACCCGCCCAAGGCATTCCACCCGGTGTGGCGGGCCTCGCCACGGTCAAGGTCAAGTTCGACAGTGGCAACGGTCGCGCCGTGGCGGGCGAGTTCAGTTCCGGCGTGATCAACGAGAGAATCGTCGGACTGAGCTGGCCCGCCAGGGAAAATCACGTCACCGTGCTCGAACTGCACGAATGACGCCATTCTGATGAGTCTTCCAACCGATGCGGCTTGACGACATCCTGTTCAGCCAGGGCTTCGGATCGAGGCGCGAGTGTGCCGGCCTGCTGGCCGCCAGACTGGTTCGCGTCGCAGGCCAGATCGAGACCGACCCCTCGGTCGACCTGACCACCGAAGGCCTGCAGTTCGAGGTCGAGGGCCAGGCCTGGGCCTTCCAAGCCACCTCGCTGGTGCTGTTGCACAAGCCGGCGGGCTACGAGTGCTCGCAAAAGCCGACCGCCTGGCCCAGCGTGATGTTATTGCTGCCCGCAGCGCTTCGCCGGCGTGGCATTCAACCGGTCGGCCGACTCGACCAGGACACCACAGGCTTGCTGTTGCTGACCGACGACGGTAAGTTGATCCACCGCCTGACGTCCCCCAAGCACCACGTGCCCAAGGTTTACGAAGTGGGCTGCGACCGGCCAGTCGATGCCGCCCAGGTCGAGCAGATGCTGCGCGGTGTGGTGCTGGACGACGACCCGCTGCCCGTGCTGGCCGAGGGCTGCGAGGTCACCGGTGAGAACAGTCTGCGGCTGACGCTGATCCAGGGCAAATACCACCAGGTCAAGCGCATGGTGGCCGCCGTGGGCAACCACTGCACTAGCCTGCACCGCAGCGGATTCGGAGCGCTGACACTGGCCGATGGGCCAGCGTCCGGGCATTGGCGTTTCGTCAGTGATGCCGAGCGCGCCGCGCTGATGGCCAAGGCGCCCCGCTAACAGCCCCATCGCCGACCTGACGCGGGCCCGCCACTGGGACCAGGTCGACGGCAGGTGCTGAAAGCAGCCAACCGGCGCAACGCCACCGAGACAGCCGCCCGCGCTGGTCGATCCCCAGCCGAACCATGAACCTTGGCGCTGGACGGTCCGTGCGCTGATCCACATCGCGATAATCGGATGATGCAGATTTTTCGTGGAATCCAAGGAGCGGCCAGGGCCCGAGAGCGTCAATGCGGCAGCGACCGCGAGGCGGCCGGCTGCGCCGTGACGATCGGCAACTTCGACGGTGTTCACCGCGGCCACCAAGCGATGCTGGCACTGCTGATCAGCGAGGCCAGGCATCGCGGCCTACCATCCTGTGTGCTGAGCTTTGAGCCTCATCCACGCGACTACTTCGCGCGCCTTGCTGAACATCCCGAAGCGGCGCCAGCGCGCATCGCAACATTGCGCGACAAGCTCTCCGAGTTGGAGCGCTGCGGTGTCGACCAAGCGGTGGTCTTGCGCTTCGACGAGCGCTTCGCAGCGCAAAGCCCGCAAGCCTTCATCGACGAGGTGCTGGTATGCGGGCTGAACGCGCGCTACGTGCTGGTGGGCGACGACTTCCGCTTTGGCACGCGCCGCGCAGGTGACTACGCGATGCTGGACGCCGCCGGCCAGCATCAGGGCTTCGACGTGGCCCGCATGATGAGCTACGAGGTTCACGGCTTGCGGGTGTCGAGCTCTGCGGTGCGCGAGGCCTTGGCCGCCGGCGACATGGCGCGGGCAGCGGCGCTGCTGGGTCGGCCCTACGCGATCAGCGGCCATGTGGTGCACGGCCAGAAGCTCGGTCGCACGCTGGGATTTCGCACGCTGAACTTGCGATTCGCGCACGCCAGACCCGCAGCGATGGGCATCTTCGTGGTCGAGGTGCAAGGACTGGGCGGACGGGTCCTGCGCGGCGTCGCGAGCCTGGGCGTTCGGCCAACCATCGAGGACGCCGGCCGTGTGCTGCTCGAGGTGCATTGCTTGGACTGGCCCATCGACCTGGGCCTGGACGCCGCTTACGGCAAGCTGCTCAGCGTGAGCCTGTTGCACAAACTGCACGACGAGCGCAAGTACCCGTCGCTCGAAGCGCTGCAGTCAGGCATCGCCCGCGACACGGACGACGCCCGGGCTTGGTTCTCGGCGCAGCCCGCGCGCTGAATGCGCCAACGCGCGACTCCGCCGAGCCTTGCGCGACATGCGGCGTCGAGACCCGACGCATACAATTCGGCCATGAACGTCCTGTACCGCGCAGCGGCGGGCCTGCACGCCGCCACGCACCGCCAGCACACGCACCGCCAACATATGCGCGACCGAATTCAGCGCTCGCCGCTCTGACGCTGCACGCACAAGTTCGGCCGTCCGGCCTCTGACGGCCGCGCCACCCGCCTTCAACGGCAACCGATTGCCTCTCGATGAGCGCGCCGGCCCAACCGGCGTGACGCTGCCATGACCGACGCCCAGAACCCCAAAGCACCGACCGATTACCGCGCCACGCTGAATCTGCCTGACACACCGTTTCCCATGCGCGGCGACCTGCCCAAGCGCGAGCCGGGCTGGGTCAAGCAATGGCAAGACGAAGGGCTTTACCAGCAATTGCGCGACGCCCGCTGCAACGCGCCCAAGTTCATCTTTGCCGATGGACCGCCTTACGCCAACGGCCAGATCCACATGGGGCATGCGGTCAACAAGGTGCTGAAGGACATGGTGGTCAAGTCCCGACAGCTCGCCGGCTTTGACGCCCAATTTGTGCCGGGCTGGGACTGCCACGGCCTGCCGATCGAGAATGCGATCGAGAAGAAGCACGGCCGCAAACTGAGCCGCGACGACATGCAGGCCAAGAGCCGCGCATTCGCGACCGAGCAGATCGGGCAGCAGATGGCAGACTTCCAGCGCCTGGGCGTGCTGGCCGACTGGAACCATCCCTACCGCACGATGGACTTCGCCAACGAGGCCGGCGAGATCCGCGCCTTCAAACGGGTGATCGAACGCGGTTTCGTCTACCGGGGTTTGAAACCGGTCTACTGGTGCTTTGATTGCGCCTCATCGCTGGCCGAGTTCGAGATCGAGTACGCTGACAAGAGCAGCCAAACCTTGGACGTGGCCTTTTTGTGCGCCGAGCCAGACAAGCTGGCCGCCGCGTTTGGCCTGGACTCGCTGGTCCGGGATGCGTTCGCGGTGATCTGGACCACCACTGCCTGGACGATCCCCGCGAACCAGGCACTGAACCTGAACCCGGCGCTCGAGTACGCGCTCGTCGACACCGAGCGCGGCCTGCTGGTGCTGGCGGCCTCGCTGGTGGAAAAGTGCCTGGCGCGCTATGGCATTGCCGGCCATGTGGTGGCCGTCGCGCTGGGCGAGAAACTCGGCGGCATCCAGTTCCACCATCCGCTGGCGCAGGTCGACGCAGGCTACGACCGGCTCAGCCCGGTCTACCTCGCCGACTACGCCACCGCCGACGACGGCACTGGCTTGGTCCACAGCTCGCCGGCTTATGGCGTGGACGACTTCAATGCCTGCCGCGCCCACGGCCTGCAAATCGAGGACATCCTCAACCCGGTGCAAGGCTATGGCAGCTACGCCGCCGACTTCCCATTGTTCGGCGGCCAGAACATCTGGAAAGCGGTACCGGTGGTGATCGAAGCTTTGCGAAGCGCCGGACGCCTGATGGCTACCGAGGGCATCAGCCACAGCTACCCGCATTGCTGGCGCCATAAATCCCCAGTGATCTACCGCGCCGCTGCGCAGTGGTTCATCCGGATGGATGACGGCGAGGGCGTTTTCACGAAAGACAAGGCGCCCAAGTCGCTGCGCCAATTGGCGCTCGAAGCGATCGGCGAGACCGGTTTCTACCCTGAGAACGGCCGCACCCGATTGCGCGACATGATCGCGAACCGACCTGACTGGTGCATCAGCCGCCAGCGCAGCTGGGGCGTGCCCGTGCCGTTCTTCCTGCACCAGGAGACCGGCGAGCTGCACCCGCGCACGATGGAGATCCTCGACCAAGCCGCTGCCATCGTCGAGGCCGGGGGCATCGAGGCCTGGAGCCGAGTCACCGCCGAGCAGATCCTGGGGGCCGAGGAGGCGCCTCACTACACCAAGAGCAGCGACATCCTGGAGGTCTGGTTCGACTCCGGATCGACCTTCTGGCATGTGCTGCGAGGCACCCACGCCGATTCATACGGCAGCCTCGGCCACCACGACATCGGGCCCGAGGCGGACCTGTACCTGGAAGGCCATGACCAGCACCGTGGCTGGTTCCACAGCTCGCTGCTGCTGGCCTGCGCGATCTTCGACCGCGCGCCCTATCGGCAACTGCTGACCCATGGTTTCACGGTCGACAGCCAAGGCCGCAAAATGAGCAAGAGCCTGGGCAACGGCATCGAGCCCCAGGTGACCAGCCAGAAACTGGGTGCCGACATTCTTCGCCTCTGGGTCGCTTCGAGCGACTACTCGGGCGACATCGCCGGCGACGACAAGATCCTGGCCCGGGTGGTCGACGGCTACCGCCGGATCCGCAACACCTTGCGCTTTCTACTGGCCAATGTCAGCGACTTCGATGTCGCCACGCACAGTGTGGCGCCCGAGCAGATGCTCGAAATCGACCGCTACGCGCTGACCCGCGCCAGCGCGCTGCAAGACGAGATCCTGGCCCATTACGAGGTCTACGAGTTCCACCCGGTGGTCTCCAAGCTCGGCATCTACTGCTCCGAAGACTTGGGGGCCTTCTACCTCGATGTGCTGAAGGACAGGCTGTACACCAGCGCGCCAGACAGCGTGGCCCGGCGCAGCGCCCAGACCGCGCTGTGGCACATCACCCAGGCCATGCTGCGCTGGATGGCACCGTTCCTGAGCTTCACCGCCGAGGAGGCTTGGGCCCTGTTTGCGCCCGGCCATGGATCGATCTTCAAGCAGACTTACTGGCCGCTGGCCACACCCGACCAGGCGCTGCTCGCCAAATGGGCGGCCATCCGTGAGGTGCGCGAGGCTGCGAACAAGGCGATCGAGGACGTGCGCAGCGCGGGCGATCTGGGCTCGTCACTGCAGGCCAATGTGCTGCTGGGTGCGCCGCCCGAGACCCATGCGCTGTTGGCCTCGCTGGGCGATGCGCTGAAGTTCGTGCTGATCACCTCGCAGGCAACGCTGGCTGAGGCCGAAGCGCTGACGGTGACGGTGACAGCGGCCTCGGCGCAAAAATGCGAGCGCTGCTGGCATTACCGCGACGATGTCGGCAGCGACGCGGCTCACCCGACGATTTGTGGACGATGCACCAGCAACCTGTTTGGCGCCGGCGAGTTGCGGACGATCGCCTGATGCCAGCGTGGTGGCGAACCGGGATATCCCGAAGGCGCTGTGTTTGCTGCTTGGCTAGCATCATGATTGGGCCGGCCGCTGGCGCTGGTCGCTGAACGACCCAGAACTGAGGCCCGAACTGGCATGCACTCCCCCAACCCCATCAACCCGAACGTGCCCGATCTGCCTCTGCACGAGCACCTGCGAGCTCATGCGCGCCGCCACCCTGACAAGCCTGCCTATCTCTGGTACGGCCGGACCATCAGCTACGCCGAGCTCGACGCTGCGAGCGACGCTTTTGCCGCCCGACTGGCGGCGTTGGGGGTGGGCGCCGGCGATCCGGTGGCGCTCTTCATGGCCAACTGTCCGCAATACGCGATGGCGCATTTCGGCATTCAGAAGCTGGGCGCTGTGGTCTGCCCCTGCGGCCCGCTGAACAAGGAGCATGAGTTGGCCTACCAACTCGGCGACCTGCAGGCCCGTGTGATCGTTGCAGCCGCACCGCTGCTGGGCACGGTGGCCAAAGTACGCGCTGCCAGCGCGTTGGCCCATGTGTTCGTCGTGCACTACGCCGACCTGCTGCCCGACGATCCCGAGCACCAGGCCAGCATCGAGGTGCCAGCCGAACTGCTGCAGATGAAAGCCGGGCCGCGCCAACTGCCCTCGGATTGCGAGGACTTTCTGGCGGTCTGCCATAGCGGCGCTGCTTGTCCGCCCGTCGTGATCACGATGGACCAGGTCGCACTGATGACCTACACCTCGGGCACCACCGGGCTGCCCAAGGGCGCGATGCTGAGTTTCGACAACGCGCTGTTCAAGACCGCAGCCACTGCCGAATGCAACAACGTGCAAGCGGACGATGTGCTGCTGGCGATCGCCCCGATGTACCACATCGCCGGCATGCTGATGGGCGTGGACATCACCGTGTACGCCGGCGCAACGACGGTGCTGATGTACCGCTTCGACCCACTGGCGGTGCTGCAGGCGATCGACCGCCACCGGGTAAGTTGGTGGTACAGCATCGCACCAATGAACGTCGCCTGCATGGCACTGCCCCAGGCAAGCCGGTTCGAACTAGGCAGCCTGCGCATCAACGCGGTCACCAGCTTCGGCATCACCTTCACCGAAGGCCTAGCGAAACAGTGGCGAGCCTTGGCCCCGAACTGCGAGAGCTTCGAGGCGGCTTACGGCTTGTCGGAGACGCACACTTGCGACACCTACATGCCACGCGACGCGATCCGCTGGGGCAGCCACGGCCGGCCAGTCACGGGCGTGACGATACGCATCATCGACCCTGACAGCGGCGCCGAATGTGCCAGCGGCGAGGCCGGCGAGATCGTGCTCAAGAGCCGAGGCAGTTTTCTGGGCTACTGGAACAAACCAGAAGCCACTGCCAAGACGCTGCGCGAGGGCTGGGTCTACACCGGCGACATGGGCCGGATCGACACCGAAGGCTACCTGACCTTCATGGGCCGCTTCAAAGAGATGATCAAGGTTTCGGGCTACAGCGTTTTTCCCGAAGAGGTCGAAACCCTGCTGATCCGCCATCCAGCGGTGGCCCAGGCCGCGGTGATCGGGGTTGAAGACCCCGATCGCGGCGAAGTCGTGCGTGCCTTCGTCGTGCGCAAACCCGGTCAAGATCTGGACGAGGCAGGACTGATCACCTGGTCGCGCGACAACATGGCGGTCTACAAGGTACCCAAGACGGTGCGATTCGTCGAGGCCTTGCCGGCCACCGGTGCGGGCAAGGTCTTGCGGCGGATGCTCAAAGACGACAGCTGACATGACACGATGCCCGAAGCGGCCGAGCGATGCCCCGTCGACGGGGCATCGCCAGCGGCTCGGTCCAACCGGTTCTGCGCCGTCTGCTGGGTCAGACCGGTTGACTGCAGCAACGGCGGTGTTGGCCACCCTGGAAAATTGAGATGTTCAAAAAACTGCTGCTCGCCAACCGCGGTGACAAGCCCAGCCCGGCCGGGCTTGCGATGGCGCCCCATGGGCACTGCGCGCACCTGAGGTCACCATCAAACTGCCGGGCACGCGAAGCGTGCGGCGATCACACCACGGGGTACCCATGTTCAAGAAGCTGCTGATCGCCAACCGCGGTGAGATCGCCATCCGCATCATCCGCGCCGCCCAGGACTTGGGAATCGCCACTGTCGCGGTCTACGCGCGCGACGATACCGGCGCGCTGCACCGCAGTCTGGCCGATGAAGCAGTGGCGCTGGAAGCCACCGGCCCGGCCGCTTACCTCGACATCGCCACGCTGGTCGCTGTGGCACGCCAGCACGGCGCCGAAGCGGTGCACCCGGGCTACGGATTCCTCAGCGAGCGGGCAGACTTCGCCCAGGCCTGCGCGGACGCCGGGCTGGTGTTCATCGGCCCGACACCCGCACAACTGGCGATGTTCGGCGACAAGGCCAGCGCGCGCAGACTCGCCGCCGAGCACGGCGTGCCGCTGCTGCCGGGCACGGCCTCGGCCAGCCTGGCTGAGATCGAAGCCTTTTTCGCAGAACAGCGTCGCATCGACCCGCAGTGCGGGGTGATGCTCAAGGCGGTGGCCGGTGGTGGCGGACGTGGCATGCGTGCGGTCCAAGCCCCCGAAGCATTGGCCGAGGCCTACCAACGCTGCGCCGCCGAGGCGCTGGCAGCCTTCGGTGTCGGCGAGGTCTATGCCGAGAAGCTGATCCAGCGCGCACGCCATCTCGAAGTCCAGGTGATAGGGGACGGCCGCCAGGTGATGACGCTGGGCGAGCGCGAGTGCACGCTGCAGCGCCGATTCCAGAAGCTGGTCGAGATCGCGCCCAGCCCCAACTTGGACCCCGCGCTGCGCGAGCAACTGCTGCAGGCTGCGCTAACACTGGCTCGCAGCACCGGCTACCAGAGCCTGGGCACTTTCGAATTTCTGGTCGACGATCAATCGGCTGACTTGCCCTTCGTCTTCATTGAGGCCAACCCACGCCTGCAGGTCGAACACACCGTGACCGAGGAAGTGACCGGCGTCGACTTGGTGCAGGCGCAAATTTCAATCGCCGCCGGCAGCACACTGGCCAGTATTGGGCTGGAACCGGCGCACCCGCCGCAGGCACGCGGCTTCGCTGTGCAGTGGCGAATCAACGCCGAAAGTCTGGACGCGCAAGGCCAGGCCAGGCCGTCCAGCGGACAGATCACGCGCTGTGAGTTGCCCAGCGGCCCTGGGATCCGGGTCGACAGTCATGCTCGTCACGGTGCAGCACCGTCGCCGCACTACGACAGCCTGTTGGCCAAGCTGATCGTCAGCCACCGCAGCGGACATTTCGACGCAGTGCTGCGGCGCTCGCAGCGTGCGCTGGCCGAATGCCAGATCGCCGGGTTGACGACCAACCTGCCGCTGTTGCGCGCACTGGCTGCAAGCACCGATGTGCAGCACGGCGAGGTCCACACCCGCTGGATCGAGGCGCAGTGGCCGGCGCTGCGCTCGCAGATCGAAACCCAGACCGACCTTGCCGAGTCTTCCCCGCCGGCAACGCCGCCGGCCGATTCGCAACCGACAGAGATACCCGAAGGACAGATCGGCTTGCGCGCAGCCATGGCGGGCCGTCTGGTGCAGTTCAACGCCAAGGTTGGCGAGACACTGGCCGCAGGTGCCGAAGTGCTGGTGCTCGAAGCCATGAAGATGCAGCATGGCATCCATCTGGACGGCGCAGCTTGTGTCAGCGCGCTATGCGTGGCCGCGGGGGACTTTGTCAACGAAGGCCAGCTGCTGCTGCTGCTCTCGCCGGTGGACCAAGCGCAGGTCGAGGCCGTCGCCACGCTGGCGCTGGACCTCGACCATGTCCGCCCCGACCTGCAGCGGGTGTTCGATCGCGACGCGCTCACGCTGGACGCCGCCCGGCCTGCCGCGGTGGCACGGCGTCATGCGGCCGGCGGCCGCACCGCCCGAGAGAACGTCGAAGACCTGTGCGATCCTGACACTTTCATCGAGTACGGCGCCTATGCGATCGCGGCGCAAAGCCGGCGCCGCACGCTCGACGACCTGGTGCGAAACACCCCGGCCGATGGCATGGTCACCGGCATCGGCGCGGTCAACAGCGCCGACTTTGGCCCCGAGCGCAGTCGCTGCGCGGTGATGGCTTACGACTACACCGTGCTGGCCGGCACCCAGGGCTGGCGCAACCACCACAAGAAGGACCGCTTGCTGGGCCTGGCGCACCAGTGGAAGCTGCCCACGGTGCTCTTCGCCGAGGGCGGCGGCGGACGGCCCGGCGATGTCGACATGCCGATCATTGCCGGACTGAACAACCACACCTTCAGCCAGTTCGCAGCGCTGTCAGGCAAGGTGCCGGTAGTCGGCGTGGTGCATGGCCGCTGCTTTGCCGGCAACGCCGCACTGCTGGGCTGCGCCGACGTGATCATCGCGACCCAGGCTGCCAACATCGGTCTGGGCGGCCCGGCGATGATCGAAGGCGGGGGGCTCGGGCTGTTCCGGCCCGAGGAGATCGGCCCGGCCGCCGACCTACACCACAACGGTGTGGTCGACATCCTGGTGGCCGACGAGGCCGCTGCGGTGGCCGCCACGCGCCAGTACCTGGGCTATTTCCAGGGCCGCACGCAAGGCTGGGCAGCAGGTGATGCCCGCGCGCTGCGCCACCTGATCCCGGAGAATCGGCTGCGTGTCTACGACATGCGCGCGGTGCTGCACGCGCTGGCCGACACCGGTTCTGTGCTGGAACTGCGGGCCGGCTTTGGCGCAGGCATGATCACCGCGCTGATTCGAATTGAGGGACGACCGATCGGCGTGTTCGCCAACAACCCGCACCATCTCGGCGGCGCGGTCGACCCAGATGGCGCCGACAAGGCAGCACGGTTCATGCAGTTGTGCAATGCCCATGGCCTGCCGCTCCTGAGCCTTTGCGACACCCCTGGCTTCATGGTTGGACCCGAGGTCGAGCGCCAAGCCCAGGTGCGCCACGCGTGCCGACTCTTTGTCACCGCAGCGCACCTTCAAGTGCCTTGCTTCACGGTCGTCGTGCGCAAAGGCTACGGCCTGGGTGCACAGGCGATGGCCGTGGGCGGCTTCGACGCTCCGATGTTCACCGTCGCGTGGCCCACCGGCGAATTCGGCGGCATGGGGCTCGAAGGTGCTGTCAAGCTGGGGTACCGCAAAGAGCTCGAAGCCGCCGCCGAAGGCCCAGAGCGTGCAGCGCTCTACGAGCAACTGGTGGCGCAGCAATACGCCAGCGGCTCAGCGATCAACATGGCCACCACGCTGGAGATCGATGCGGTGATCGACCCAGCTGAAACCCGCACCTGGCTGACACGCGGCTTGGCCAGCACAGGCGCGCCAAGCCCGACCCGAGGCGCCCGCTTCGTCGATGCCTGGTAGCGGCGACACGGCGAAACCGGCGCTTGCGGGTCGAACGAATCCGCCCAGCGGCAAGCCTAGAGGCATCGGTCTGCTGTTGCGCGGCTTGGCTGTTGCACTGCTGCTGATCCTGAGTTTGCTGGCGGGGCTATCACTGGCGCTGGAGTCTGCTGCACTGGTGCCTCAGGCGCCGGCGATCACCGCCAACGACATCGCCCGTGCGATGCAACTGCTGCAGCAACACAACCCAACCGGCAAACTGCCTGGCATCACCCATTCCCTGACACTGTCACCGCGCGATCTGGAATTGCTGATCCAGCAAGCAGGGCACCGGTTTGGCGAGACCCATGCCAAGGTCCATCTGCAGACCGGTCTGGCACGGGTCCAGATCAGCCTGGCCTCGCCAAGCCTGCCGGCGGGCAACTGGCTCAACCTCGATGCCTGGCTGCGCGAGGAGGGCGCATTGCCTCAGATCGAACAGTTGCGGCTGGGCGGATTGCGCCTGCCTGGCTGGCTGGCCGAACACATGCTGCCTTGGCTGCTGGAAGGGTTCGACCTGCGCAGGCAGAGCGAGTTGGCCCGGCGCTTGCTCGTCCATGTGGGCTTCAGTGCAAGAGGGCTGGCGCTCGACTATGCGTGGACCGACCAGCCACTGCAGGCACTGGCCAGCAGCTTGCTGCCGGCCACTGATCTGGCGAGACTGCTGGTCTATGCCCAGGCAGCAGCACGCGCGAGCAGCGATTTCGGGTCAGCGCGCCAGATGTCGATGACCCGCCTGCTGCCGCCGGTCTTCGCGCTCGCGCGCCAGCGCTCGGTCGACGCGACCAGTGCCATCCTGGAGAACCGCGCAGCGTTGATGACGCTGGCTTTGATGGTCAACCCGCCAGGCTTGTCGTTGCTCTTGCCCCACGCACCACTGCTGCCATTGCAGATCACCTTGCTAGCGCGGATCGACACGCCCCAACACTTCCTGGTGTCTGCAGCACTGGCCGCCGAAGCAGGAGGTGTCTTCGCGGACGCCGTTGGGCTCTACAAGGAAGTCGCTGACTCGCGAGGCGGCAGCGGCTTCAACTTCCATGACCTGACCGCCGACCGTGCCGGCAGCCGTTTCGGTCTGCAGGCGATTCGACACCCGCAGGCCTTGCAAGCAAGGCTCGCGGCAGGTGTGCAAGAAGTCGAACTGATGCCCATGGCAGCCGATCTGCCTGAAGCCCTCAGCGCCCAGGAGTTTCAACGCCGATTCGGAGGCGTTGGCGGCCCGGCCTATCGGCAGATGATGGCCGAGATCGAAGCCAGGCTGGACCGGCTGAGCCTGTTGGCCCCCTGAAAAACCAGACCGGTAGATTCAATGCAGCACGAGCAGCGGCAGCTTGCTTCTGGACAGCACGGTCTTGGTATGCGAACCGAACAGCAGTTCACCCAGCGCGCCTCGGCCATGGGTCAGCATTACGATCATGTCGCAGCCCGAGCTCTCGGCCTGCTCGATGATCGCGCGGTCGACGCCGTCGTTGTGGGCATGGAGTCCGGTAAACACCACCCCGGCCTCGCTGGCTTTGAGCTCGAAACGCGAGAGAACAGCGCGCGCATGTTCGTCGGTTTGTTCGACATGACGCCGCGCTGCCAAAACATAGTTCTGCATCGGCATCGTGTCGGTAGGCATCGGTGCGTCTGGTTCGACCACAAAGCCAGTGATCGCGGCGCCGAGTTGACAGGCGAGATCGATGCTGGCTTGCATCGCGCGGTCACTCAGCAAACCACCGTCCACCGGCACGAACAAATTGCGGTACATGACAGCCTTTCGGTTTCTCGAAGTGCGTCACTTTAGGCAGGCAAGGCCGCACACCGCTTGACAGCGATCAAGTGCAAACCGCGGGCGCGGCACTTGCCGTGCGATCAGCGAGATGCTGACGAGGCGGGCTGCGCAGCGGGCGCTGAATGGCTAGCGTCGACGTTATGCTTTTCGCCGCCCATGTCGACGTCAGCGCCAGACTTGTTCAATATCCAGACCGCGACGGCAGCGAAGAGGATGAAACCGAGCAGGATTTTCCACATAACGGCGGACGATCATTTCTGAAGTGAGGGCAGAAGGTGGCACTGTGACGCATGGATCGGATTCAACACCGGTCCATGCGTCACCCGGGACGCGCCCGGGTGACCTGCACCGGGCGCCAGGCCCGGACGCAAAAGGTCAGTCGTTGGCGTAGATATCCACGTCCTTGGTTTCCTTGACGAACAACATGCCGACGATAAAGGTCATCGTCGCAATGATGATCGGGTACCAGAGGCCGCTGAAGATATTGCCTTGGGCGGCGACGATCGAGAACGAGATCGCTGGCAGGAAACCTCCGAACCAACCGTTGCCGATGTGGTACGGCAGACTCATCGAGGTGTAGCGAATTCGGGTGGGGAAAAACTCCACCAGCATCGCGGCAATCGGGCCGTAAACCATCGTCACGTAAATGACCATGATGGTGAGGATGAGCACCAGCATCCACCAGTTGTACGAGCCTGCGACGATCGGATCGGCCTTGGCCGGGTAGCCCGCATCGTTCAGCGCGGCACGAACTTCCTTCTCGAAACGCGCCTTCTCTTCCTTGGCGCCAGGCGCCTTGGCGTCATAACCGGCCACGGCTTTGTCACCAACATTGACGGTGGCAATCGTGCCGGCAGGGCCGTCGACCTTGTCGTAGTTGACGCCCGCATTGGCGAGGTAGCTGCGCGTGACGTCGCAGGCGTTGGTGAACACCTTGGTACCGGTCAGGTTCAGCAGCACGCCGCAGTTGGCCGGGTCTGAGACCACCTTGACGGGTGACTTCTGGATCGCGGCCTGCAGTTTCGGGTTGCCATAAGTGGTCAGCGCATTGAACAGCGGAAAGTAGGTCAACGCGGCGATCAGGCAACCGGCCATGATGATGGGCTTGCGACCGATCTTGTCCGACAGCGAACCGAAGATGATGAAGAACGGTGTGCCCAGGATCAACGAGATCGCGATCAGGATGTTGGCCGTCGGCGGATCGATCTTCAGGAAAGTCTGCAGGAAGAACAAGGTGTAGAACTGGCCGGTGTACCAGACCACGGCCTGCCCTGCAGTACCGCCGATCAATGCGAGGATCACGATCTTGAGGTTGCCCCATTGGCCGAAAGACTCGGTCAGCGGTGCTTTGGAGGTCTTGCCTTCAGACTTCATCTTGGCAAAAGCCGGCGACTCGCTGAGCTTGAGACGAATCCAGATCGAGATCAGCAGCAGCAAGCCTGAGAAGGCATAAGGAATGCGCCAGCCCCAGGCTGCGAATTCCTTCTCACCAACCTGCAACCGGGTACCCAGGATCACCATCAACGCGAGCATCAAGCCCACCGTGGCAGTCGTCTGGATCCATGCCGTGTAGGCGCCGCGCTTGTCATGCGGCGCATGCTCAGCCACATAGGTGGCCGCACCGCCATATTCGCCGCCGAGTGCCAGGCCTTGTAGCAGGCGCAGCGAGATCAGCGCAACCGGTGCAGCCAGACCCCAGGTCGCGTAATTCGGCAGGAAAGTGACCAGAAAAGTCGACAGACCCATGATCAGGATCGTCACCAGAAAGGTGTACTTGCGCCCGACCAAATCGCCGAGGCGGCCGAAGATGATCGCGCCAAATGGCCGAACCGCGAATCCAGCAGCAAAGGCCAGCAGCGTGAAGATATCTCGCGTCGCAGGGTCGAGCGCGGTGAAGAAATTCGCGGCGATGATCGCGGACATCACACCGAAAAGATAGAAGTCGTACCACTCGAACACCGTCCCGAGAGACGACGCGAAGATGACCATCTTCTCGTCTTTCGGAATAGGCCTTGAGCCCGAACTCATTCCCGCGCCTGCAGATCCTGAGGATGCCATGTCAATTGCTCCGTTGTGTTCTTGGAAAAAGGACACGGCGCTCTGCGCAATGTCCCCACATCGAACTGTGCAGCCCTAGCCTGACCGATTGCTGACGCAACCAGGTCAAGGCCGTCAGCCCGCCATGGGCCTGATGCCGTCGCCAAAGATCAGCCGATGACCGCCGTTTGGCCAACCTGGGGTTGCGGGTCAAACCCTAAAACGCGCGTAGGCCTATTCAGACCGGAGGCTCACGCCGCGTACGCTGCAGTCCGGCGGGTTGCTGGCCAGCCTCGTCCCAAGTCGGGGCGTCGAACCAGGCATCGTCCAGCAATGCCGCACGCAGCATCGGCAAGGCATCCAGGCCGAAAAAGGCTCTCCCTTCGCAGACCAGCGTTGGCACGCCGAACAGACCCTCGGCAGCGGCCGTCTCGGTGCGCTCACGCAGTTCGGCCTTGACCTCGGCACCGGTCGGGTCACGCAGCGGCGCCACCTGTTCGGTCAAGGTCCGCCATGCTGCGGTCTCGTTCGGATCGGCACCTTCACGGCACCAGACATGCCGAAATAGCTGTTCCACCACCCGGCGGCTGGGTGAGCCACCGACAGGCACGGTGGCCAGCGCCAGCCGCTGCAATGCCAGCGGATTGAAAGGGTGCGGCCGAGGCAATTGCAGGCAAGTGCCCTGCTGAGCCGCCAGCCACGCGACCTGCCGGTAGGTCCAGGCTCGCTTGGGGACGATCTCGGCAGGCCCTTTCTGGCCCCAATGGCCCAGCAAACCGGCCAGCAACAGCGGCTGATAGTCGACGGCGACGCTGCAGCCCTCCAGCGCT
>CANFPU010000084.1 GCA_947448955.1 Burkholderiales bacterium | reverse complement strand
CGATGGTCCAGGCGCGTGAACGCATGGCTGAGCGCGGCCTGGACACCGCCTGGCTGACGCTGGACCGGGCCGACAACGACGTGCCGCGCTTCCTGGCCTGCCTGCGCCAAGCGCTGGCGCAGTTTGTCGTCGACCTGACGCCAGGCGCCTCGCCACTGGTGCTGATGGACTCGCTGGGGCGGCACGGCGCGCCGTTCGCGCTGTTCTTGGACGACTTCGAACTGATCACCGAGCCCGCCGTGCTGGGCCTGCTGCGCGAAATCATCGACCACTTGCCGCGCCGCGGCCAACTGGTGCTGGGGTCGCGCAGCCTGCCCGACCTGGGGCTGGGCCGGCTGCGAGCGGCCGGTCAGTTGCTCGAGATCGACACCGAGCACCTGCGCTTCTCGCTGGCCGAAACCCAGCGCTTTTTCGCGTTGCGCCAGTCCGGCGGTCAGCCCGGGACCGCCGCGGCCGAACTGCAGCACCACCTGCCCGATCTGCACCGCAAGACCGAGGGCTGGATTGCCGCGCTCTGGCTGGCCTCGATGGCGCTCGATGACCTGCATGCCCGGCATGGATCGGTGGCGGGTTTTGTCACCCAATTTTCGGGTAGCAACCGCGCGGTCGCTGACTTCCTGGCCGAGGACGTGCTCGACCGACAAAGCCCCGAGATCCGCGATTTCCTGCTGCGCACCAGCCTGCTGCGACATCTCAATGCGCCGTTGTGTCAGGCGATGAACCCGCGCAGCGACAGTCGCCGCATCCTCGAGCAGTTGGACGCCGCCAACCTGTTCATCACCCCGATCGACACCGCCGAGCCAGACCCAACCCAGCCGCGCCAGACCCAAGAGCGCGAATGGCGCTACCACAGCTTGTTTGCCGATTTCCTACGGGCCCAACTGCTGCGCGAGCAACCCGAGCAACTGGCCAGGCTGCACCTGGCGGCATCGGGTTGGTACGAGTCGCAAGGCCGGCCGGTCCCGGCGATCGACCATGCGATCGAGGGCGGCGACATGCCTTACGCCATCGACCTGCTGGCACAGCATGCGCTGGTGTTTCTCGAACAAGGCCGGATGCGGCTGCTGGCGCGCTGGTTTGCCGCGCTGCCTTCGGCGCTGCTGCGCGAACAGCCGGTGCTGCAAGTGGTGTCGCTGTGGGCCTGCATGCTCACGCGCGGGCCCTGGGAGGCGATGGCGCTGCTGCACCAATCGGGCTGTGAGCACAGCGACGACCCGGTGGTGCTGGCCCATGTCAACGCGCTGCAACCGATGCTGCTGGCGATGATGGACCGGATGGAGGAGGCCCATGACATCGGCCGCGAGCATCTGGCCCGGGTACCCAGCGGCCAGCCGTTTGCCGACAGCGTGCTGTGCAACGCGATGGCCCATGTGATGGGTGTGCTGGGCGAACACGAGCAGGCTCAACGCCTGCTCGATGCCGCGCGGCGCGGCCAGCAAGGTCCGGGCTTCAACCGCATGTACAGCGAGTCGGTCGAAGGCCTGCTCGACCTGCAGCAAGGCCGGCTGCGTCAGGCCACGGCGCGCTTCAGGCTTGCGGTTGGCTTGGCCGGTGGCCAGATCGCCGGGCCCGACGCGAGCTACCCACCCAGCCATGGCAACGCCTGGGCCGGCGTGCTGTACGCCGGCGCGGTCTACGAGCTTCATCAGCTCGACCAGGCCGAACACCTGCTCAATGTCTACCTGCCACTGGCGCGCGATGTCGGTCTGCCCGACCACATGATCTTGAGCCACACGATGCGCTCGCGCATCGCCTTCCAACGCGGCGACATCGACGCCGCACTGGCCGCGATCACCGAGCTGGAATACCTCGGCCACCACCGCCAACTGCCACGCGTTGTCGCCAGCGCCCGGCTCGAGCGCGCCCGCCTGCTGGTGCTGCAGGGCCAGCCCGAGGCCGCCAGCCAGGCGCTGGACCGCGCCGACGACGCGCCGGTCTGGCAGCGCGTGGCCAAGCGCCAACTCACCGCCCATGATGTCGACGACTTGGTGATCGGACGGCTGCGCTGGCGTGCGCTGTTCGGCGACGCGGCCAAAGCCGCCGAGGAAGCCGCCGTCGCAGTGCAGCAAGCGCGCGACTCGCTGCGCCTGCGCCGCGCCCTCAAGCTGCAGGTGCTGCAAGCCGTGGCGCTGCAGCGCGCCGGCGATGCCGCCGCCGCCATGGCCTTGATGGGCGTGGTGCTCAAGCAGGCTTGCGTCGAGGGCTTTGTGCGGCTGCTGCTGGACGAAGGGCCGCCGGTCGGCACATTGTTGCGGCGCGTCCATGCGGCCTTGCACGAGGCCTCGGGCGCCAGGCCAGACCCCATCTTCGACGACTACCTGCAGCGGTTGCTGCAGATCATCGGACCCGAGAGCGACGAGGCCCTGGCAGACCCCGCCGGCGCCGGCGCGCTGGCGGGCGTGCACCCGGCGCTGCCCGAAGCGCTGACACGCAAGGAGATCCGCGTGTTGCAGCTGTTGGCCGAAGGCTATAGCAACAGCGCGATGGCCGAAAAACTGTTCGTCAGCGACAGCACCGTGCGCACCCATCTGCGCAACATCAACCTCAAGCTTGATGCCCGCAGCCGCACGCAGGCGGTGGCGATCGCCCGCAAGCTCGGGCTGATGCGATGAACGGCGCGGCCGAACCCTGGGGACCTGCCGAACCCTGGGGACGAGCCCAGCGGGACAGGCCAGTCCAAGCGATCGTCGTCGTCGAGCCGGGCAGGCCGTTCAACGCGATGACGGGCGGTGCGCGGCGCGGCGGCAGCATGAAGATGGGCGTGGCGATCAACCGGGGGATCACCCTGCCGATCACCCGGAGGATCACCCTGGCAAAGGCCGCGGGATGGGCCGTCGGATGCCTGGTCGCGATCAGCGCCTTGACGGGTTGCGCTGCGCCACCGACCCAACGCATTACTGACGCGGCAACCAGTCCACTGACTGACCTCAACCTGCGGCAGGTTACCGTGCCGCCTGTGCTGGCAGAAGCACGGCAACAGGTCTACGCCGTACCGGTCATCCATGACTGCATCGCGCTGGCGACCGAGATCCATGCGCTCGATGAAGCGCTCGGTCCTGACCTGGATGTGGCGGCCCCGGCCAACGATCAGAGCCTGATCGAGCGTGGCGGCGCGCTGGCAGGCAACGCGGCATTGGACGCGATCAAAGGGGCAGCCGAAGGCCTGATCCCTTACCGCAGTTGGGTCCGCAAACTCAGCGGCGCTGAACGTGCGTCCAAGGCCGTGGCCGCGGCCATCAGCGCCGGCATGGTGCGGCGCGGCTTTCTCAAAGGCTTGCTGCAGTCACAGACCTGCCATTGACCCGCGGCGCCAAGCGCCGTGCTACTTCCAGGCGAACACCGGCTGCTCGTAGTGCGCCACCCGGGTCGGGCGACCCAGCACACAGACCTCTCGGAATTGGTAGATCAGCGCAGCAGTCGGCGCCGCAATCCAGTTGTCACCCACGGGCATCTTCAGCACCGGATGCTCGCTGCCTTCGAGCGGCTCCAGCAAAGGCGCGTCGGTGCGCAGGAACTCGCTAATGGGGATCCGGTGAATGCTGGCCACCTCGGCCGGGTCGGGCGTGAGCTTGCGTGCCTCGCCGGCCCACATCACCACCGGGATCATCGCGAAACCCGAGCGGGTGATGAAGGTATCGAGTCGCCCCATCACGTTGGCCTCGGTCAGTTGCAGGCCGACCTCCTCGGCCAACTCGCGCAGCGC
Source organism: Burkholderiales bacterium (assembly GCA_947448955.1). GTDB lineage: Bacteria > Pseudomonadota > Gammaproteobacteria > Burkholderiales > Burkholderiaceae_C > Pseudaquabacterium. Next base: position 13,801 of record CANFPU010000084.1, on the reverse strand, counting down.
GGTCTGCTCGGGCGTCTCGCCGTCGTCGATTCTGCCTCCAGGCAGTGCCCATTGGCCCGCATGCCGGCGCAGGTGATTGGCCCGCCGGGTCAGGATCAATGCCGCCTCGGTGCTCCAATGGCCAGACTTGGTCATGCCCCACAGGCCTGAGCCCGGGCCCTCGTCGGCAATCACCAGCGCGACCGCGGCGCGTTTCAAGCCGGTCTCGTCAGGCGCGTGCAGCGGCCAAGCGGCCAGTCGCTCACTGACCTGTTGGCGCAAGGCCTCGTCTCTTTGCATCGGATGGGCCGGGTCGGTCAGTCGTGGAACACAGGCGCGCGCTTCTCGAGATTGGCGCGCACCGCTTCGATCTGGTTGGGCTGACCCATCAGGGCCACCTGCTCGACCGATTCGGCCATCAGCAGCTCGGCCGAACTCGCGCCCAGCGTCTGGTTGGCCAGGTTCATCAGCCGCTTGTCCGCGCGCATCGCGTGCGGATTGCGCTGCGATATCGCCTGCGCCATCGCCCGCGCCTCGGCCAGCGGATCGGCGCAAACACGGGTCGCCAAGCCCAGCTGCACGGCTTCTTCGCCGCGCACCACGCGGCCGGTGTAGGTCAGCTCGCGGGCATGGTCGTCACGCACCAGGCCACGCATCAGCGCGATGCCCGCCATGTCGGGCACCAAGCCCCATTTGATCTCCATCACGCTCAGCTGGGTGTCGGCGGTGACCAGACGGATGTCAGCGCCCAGCGCGAGCTGCAGCCCGCCGCCGAAAGCCACGCCGTGCACCGCAGCGATCACCGGCACCGGCAGCTCGCGCCAGCCCAAACCAAGGTACTGCGCCGAGTTGGCGATGCCGTGGGTGCGAGGCCGCAGGTCGCGCGTTGCGCCCGGCTCGCCCTTGTTGAGCCTGTCCATGCGGCCCATGTCCAAGCCGGCGCAAAAAGCCCTGCCCTCGCCGCGCAGCACGACCGCGCGCAAGCGGGGTTCTGATTTCAGCCTCGTGATCGCGGCGGCCAATGCGTCGAACATCGCGAAATCCAGCGCGTTCATCTTGTCGCTGCGCACCAAGCAGACATCCGCCACGCCGTGGGCGTCGATCTCAATACGGACGCGGTCTTCCATGCAATTTCTCCGGCTGTTGATGCCGATGATTCTGGCGGCGCCACCGACGCCGGCCTGTCACCTAGGCGCGAGGCCCTGCCAGTTTGGCAGCGGGCCAGGCCTGTTCAAGACCGGTTATTTCGGCGCGCGATCCGGGTAGCTCGCGCCCAAGCCGGCGCGGGCGTCGGCCTGGATGCCGTACTGCGGCACCGGGTAACGCAAACCTCGAGTAGCCAGCTGTTTCATGCCTTCGATCGCCTTGGGCAGGTCGGCCGGCGGCAACGCCATCAGCATCTCCTCATCGAGCACGCCGCCGTAACGCCGTTCCGCGTAACAGGGAATCGACAGGCTGGGCTTGCCGGTGGCCAGCGCGCGACCCCAGGAATCGGCACAAGACGACTCGCCGACGACGCTCCAATCGAACTTGCCATAGCCCGACCATTGCAGGCCATTGATCAACAGAATCATCTGCCCCGGCGTCGCGTAGATCAGGCAGATGTCGGGCGGGTCGAGTCGACCGCTGGCCAACGGCGACACCGCCATCGCCTTGTATTTGCCATGCGGTACGACAGTCATCGCACGCTGGTGTGCCGCCGAATCTTCGATGGTGGCGAACCAAACGCCGGCCATGGACTTGCCCGACAACCACTCGTCATCCTGCGGGTGCAACCCGATCACCGCACCACACTGCGCGCCGACCAGGTCCTCGCGCGTGATGCCGATCGTGAAACCCAGACGTGCCGCCTGCGCGACGATCTGGTCGGTGGTGTGGATCGCGCCGGGCCGCCGCAGTTTCGGGATCGCTTGCAGGTCTTCGACGCGTTCGAACAGCTTCATGCCAATCGGCGTGGTCTTCAGTCGCAGCAATCGATTCAGTTCATCGACCAGTTGAGGCCAGTCCAGAGCACTCGGAGCGGGATGGGTCATGCGGTTCTCCTGTTGAAGTTTGCGCTCGGCCAGCGCCTCGAAACGCTGCGTCGAACAAGCTGGCTGGCGGCGGTGCCGTGGGACGACAGATACCGCAGGCTGCGCCGGCATGGAGCCCGACCGCAGAAAACCGCAGAAAACCGCAGAAAACCGCAGACAACTGCAGACGACCCTATACGACCACAGAAGACCGCCTACTCCCCATCACCCCAAAAGATGATACCCGCGCAGGACGGCGGGTATTCGCCGCATGGCGCGCGCCTGGCGCCTCGGCATGACCCGGACATGATGGGCTCCACCACACTAGGGCATACCCTGTGCGCGCAGCGCCAGACGAGCCCGTAGGCTATGCGGTTGATTCATTCACTCGGAGACGACGCGATGGTCGGATGTCTGCAAGGAAAAGTGGTGCTGGTGACCGGCGCGGGCCGCGGCATCGGCAGAGAAATTGCGCTGCTCGCCGCTGCCGAAGGTGCGGCGGTGGTCGTCAACGACCTTGGCGTCAGCCCTGAAGGCGAGAGCACGCTCGAGACGCCTGCCGCTGCAGTGGTGGCCGAGATCGTGGCCGCAGGCGGACGCGCGGTGGCCAACAACGACAGCATCACCGACGCCAAGGCCGCGCAGGCCATGATCGAGCAGGCTGTCGGCCATTTCGGCCGTCTTGACGCCGTGATCAACAACGCCGGTTTTCTGCGCGACCGCATCTTCCACCGCATGTCGCATGTCGACTGGGAGATGGTGGTCGACGTGCACCTGACGGGCTACTTCAACGTCTCGCGCGCAGCGGCGACCTATTTCCGCGAGCAAGCGCACGGCAGCTTCGTGCATTTCACTTCGGCGTCAGGCTTGGTCGGCAATTTCGGCCAGGCCAACTACGCCGCGGCCAAGCTGGGCGTGGTCGGTCTGTCGAAGTCGATCGCGCTGGACATGGCGCGCTACAAGGTGCGGTCGAACTGCATCGCGCCTTTCGCTTGGAGCCGACTGATCGGCACGATACCGACCGACACGCCCGAGGAAAAACTGCGCGTCGACCGGGTCAAAACCATGACGGCCGCAAAAGTCGCGCCACTGGCGGTGTTCCTCGCCAGCGATTTGTCCGAGGATGTCACGGGTCAGATCTTTGGCTCACGCAAGAACGAGATTTTCCTGTTCAGCCAGCCCAGGCCGGTACGCAGCGTGCAGCGCGAACAGGGATGGACGCCGCAGACCATGGCTGAGCACCTGTTGCCGGCGTTCAAGCATTCATTCTTCCCGCTCGACCGCAGTGCCGACGTCTTTTGCTGGGACCCCGTCTGATGGCCGTCGCTTACGAACTGCTGCGCGATTTCAGCATCCCGGTAATCGCCCACCGCTACGTCGAGAAAGACGTGATGCTCTATGCGCTGGGCTTGGGCCTGGGAGGCGATCCGCTGAACGAGGATCAACTCGGCTTCGTCTACGAAAAAGACTTGAAGGTCTTGCCGACCTTTGGCGGCGTGCTGGGCTATCCGGGTTTCTGGCCCAAAGCCCATCCCGAACTCGGCATCACCTGGCAGCGCTTGCTCAACGGCGAACAAGGCATCGAAATCCACCGGCCTTTTCCGCCGAGCGGCGAGGTGGTCGGCAGCATGACGATCGAGCGCATCGTCGACAAAGGCGTCGGCAAAGGGATGTTGATCTACACCCGGCGCGACGTGCGCGACCAAGCCAGCGGCGACCTGCTGTGCACCGTCAGCAACACGATGTTCTGCCGCGCGGATGGTGGCTTTGGCGGGCCCACGGCGCCCGGCCCGGCCGCGGCTGCCATTCCCGATCGGGCCTCGGACCAGACCATCGACTGGCCGACGCTGCCGCAGGCGGCGCTGATCTACCGGCTGTCAGGCGACTTCAACCCTTTGCACGCCGAACCCGCGGTGGCACGGCAAGGCGGCTTCGACCGACCCATCCTGCATGGCGCCGCCACCTGGGGCATCGCCGGCTGTGCGCTGCTGCAGGCCTTGTGCGGCGGCGATCCAGCGCGGTTTCGAAGCTACCAAGCGCGCTTCACATCGCCGGTTTACCCGGGCGAAACCTTGCGTGTCGAGGTCTGGCTGGGTGCGCCGGGCCATGCCTCGTTCCGCGTTGCCGTGCCCGCCCGCGGCGTCACGGTGCTCGACAACGGGGTGTTTTCGTACCAGACCGAATCGCCGTGACGCAGGCGCGGCGTCGAAGGACGATCCAGGCGCGCCGACACCCATCCCAATCAGAAAGTGCTTGACATGCCGCACCTCGCCGACGACCAGCAAGTGGCCCAACGTGTGCTGGACCACATGGCCCAACGCACCACCGACCTGGCACCCGCGGTGTGGCGCGAGCCGGTGGAACATTACCGGTCCGCCACCGTGCTCGACGCCGAGATCCGCCAGGTGATGCGACGCACGCCCACGGCGTTCTGCCCGTCAGCGGCACTGTCGCAGCCCGGCGACTATGTGGCCCGCGAAGCCGCCGGTACGCCGCTGCTGGCGGTACGCGGCAAGGACGGCGTGGTGCGTGCCTTCCGCAATGCCTGTCGGCACCGCGGCATGCCCGTCGCCAGTGGTCGCGGCAACGCGCCAGCGTTTGCCTGCCGCTACCACGGCTGGACCTACGCGCTGGATGGCCAGTTGCGTCAGGTGCCCGACCCGCATGGTTTCCCAGACCTGGACAAGGGCTGCCACGGGTTGGTGCCGGTGCAGGTGCAAGAGCGCCTGGGCCTGGTGTTCATCACCCAAGACGCTGCGCTGGTCAACGACGCCTCACTCGACGATGTCCAGACCTTGCTGCCACCTGAATACGAACTGCTGGCCACGCGTGAGCGCATCGTCGACGCCAATTGGAAGGTGATGCTCGAAGGCTTCATCGAGGGTTACCACATCCGGTCGACGCACCGCGAAAGCTTTTACCCCTACGGCTTCGACAACCTCAACCTGATCGAGCCCTTCGGCCGCCACTGTCGTGTGACCTACCCATTCCGGCGCATCGGCAAGTTGGCCGACGTGCCGCCGGCCGAGCGCAGGGTCGAAGGCTTGCTGACCTACGTTTACCACCTGTTCCCGAATGTGCTGGTCACGATGCTGTCACGCCATACCAACCTGGTGGTGCTGGAGCCGATGGGCGTGGACCGAACGCTGGAGATCAGCTACACGCTGGCCAATGTGCGCGGCGCAGACGATCAAGCCAGGACCGCCGCGCTGCGAGACGCGGATTTCGTTCGCGAGGTCGGCGCCGCGGAAGACCGTGAGGTGATCTGCGCGATCCAGAAAGGCTTGGCCAGCCAGGCCAACGAACACTTCACCTTCGGCCTGTTCGAAGGGGCGATCTCGCATTTTCACCAGACGCTGGCCGCCGCACGCGGCGCTACAGCCTCAAGCTGAAGCCATCCACCGCCAACGCACCGACGTCGATGTCGACGCAGGTCATGTCGGTTCAAGACGGCCACGCCGCTACCAGCCATCGCAGGCCTCGCACCGCTTCAACGAGCCGCCGCATGGCGCGACCCGAACCTGCTGGAGTCGACGTTAAAGCAGGTAAAGTGCGAAAACTTCCACCGTCAGCAGCATGATGATATTGGCCTTTTCATTGGTCAATTCATTGGCATTGGCATTGGCATTGGCATTGAAATTGCATCTCGCAAGGGCTGATGCCGACCCATTCGAGCGGCCTGTGATCGAGGTGTTCATGAACGCAGTCCGGACCGCCTCAGCCGAGCACCCTGCTGGCTGAGGCCAGCAACGATGCCCCATCCCAGCTTGGTTTGGGCTCAACACGCAAGGAAACCAATCCATGGCAACAGCATCCAAGAACCCGGCCGTGAAAGCCTGGCCGATCATCGGCATCCTGGTGGTCGCCGCCGGGCTGGCCAGCTTTTATGGCATCAACAAGTACACCGACGGCACCAGTGCCATCATCAATGCCGCCAACCGCAACCATCAGCGCTTCGAGATGGTGTTCAAGCTGCTGGTTGAAGCCCGCTTCCGGGCGCTGAACCTGGCCAGCGAAACCCTGTTGCAGAGCCGGGTGACGGTCGAAGCTTTCGGCAAGGATCAGCGCGCCGACCTGGTCGCGCGGATGGAGCCGTACTTCGCGACGATCAACAAGACCCATGGCATTGAACAGCTGAACTTCTGGCTGCCGCCAGCCACCATGTACTACCGCGCAGGCTCGCCCAACAGCTTCGGCCAAGACCTGTCGGGCTACCGCAAGTCCATCGTCGCGGCCAACGAACGCCGCGCCCCTGTTTCTGCGATCGAATCCGGCATGGGGGGTCTGATCGGCATCCGCTCGATTGCGCCGGTCATGCTGGCGGACCAATACGTCGGCGCGATCGAATTCGTCAGCAATTTCAACATCCCGCTCGAGCGCGCCAGTGACATCTCGGGCCTGAAATGGGCGACCAGCCTGATGAAAGAGGTCTCGGATCGGGTCGCGCGCAATGTCGATGTCAAGACCGACGCATGGCAGGGCAACGACGTCTATTACCGGTTTTCAGACACCAACACGGCCGAGACCGTCAAAGCGATCAAGTTCGACCCGCGGAGCAAAGAGCACAGCATCGTCAACGACAAAGGGCGCATCGTCTATGTCAAGGCCTTCCCGGTGCTTAATTTTTCGGGGGTGCCGACCATCACGATCGCAACGCTGCTCGATGTCAGTGCCGGCTATGCCGCCGAGCGGCAATCGGCGATCATCAGCAGCGTCGTCGCCTTTCTGCTGTTGTCGATCACCGGCTGTGTCGCCTATTTCAAGGCGGGCAGCATCATGCGCAATGTCAGTGACACCTTGAATCGACAGAAAAAGGAACACGATCAGTTTATTGATCGCTATGAAACCCTGGTCGCCAACAGCCGCAAGGTCGAGCTGATCAAGCGTGGATTCTTTACCAACCTGGTCACCGCGATCAACGAACCCCTGCAAGCCGTCTCAGGCACGCTGCGCTCGGTGTCGTCAAAAGTCGAGGCCGTCTCATCGTCGCCAGACGTGCATGAAAGCTTGCAATTTGCCGTGTCTGAAACCACACGGTTGAGCAGCCTGATCAGCGACTACCAGCAGATCGAGCTGTTCAGGCAAAAGTTGGTCAAGAGCGACAGCCCTTTGACCACGCTGTCTGGCGCGGTCGACCGGGCACTCAGCGAGGATCTGGCGACGTATGCGCGGCTGCCACAGCTCAAGATCAGCACGGCGGTGCCAGTCGACCTGCCCGACGCCAGAATAGACCCCGATTTCTTGCATCGCGCGATCGTCGCGCTGTTCAGCTATGCCGCACGCCGCGCGGGTAGCGGCACGATTGCGCTCGAGGGCGAGCGCACAGCCAGCGGCTGGCTCAGGCTGGCGATCACCGGCACAGCCTATGCAACGGCCGGTGCGCCGACCGAAGCGATGCTCGACGAATCGCGGCAATTCATTGCCCGTCTGGCGACCGAGCACGCGATCGCCGATGCAGCTGCGACCCTGATCCCGGTCGTGCTGGCACGGATGATCGTCGAGTTCTATGGTGGCAGCGTCGAGGCGTCGACAGGCGCCCAGCAAGCACCTGGCTTTGTCATCCTGTTGCCTGTCGCCGCTTGAAGGGACGCTGATGTCAGACTTCCTGAAAAACTATGGCCGCCTCGCGCTGGCGGCGCTCGTGTTCGGCACGGTGCTCGAGTTGGACAACCTGTTCAGCGGGCCCTTGGCTTTTGTCACCGGCGTGTCGGCAGAACTGCTGAACCAATGCGAGCTGGCGATCTTCATCTTCATCCTGACCCTGGCAGTGGCGCGCTTGGTCAAGCGCGAATTCGTCCAAGGGTTCATGGCGAGTCGATCGGGCGGTGAGATGCCCAAGATCGTCGGTGATATCAGCGGCGCGTTCATCATCTTCATCGGCATCGCGGTGATCATGGGCTTTGTCTTCAAGCGAGACATCACCGCCTTGCTCGCCACCGGCGGCGCCAGCTTGATGATCATCGGCATCGCGCTGCGCGACTTGTTGCTGGCGGCCTTCACCGGCATCTTGCTGAACATTGAAAAACCGTTCAAGCCAGGCGACTTGATCAAGGTGAACGACAAGTTCGTGGGCTATGTCGAACAGATCACCTGGCGTGCAACGGTCCTGCAGACGCTCAGGAACGAACGGCTGGTGGTCCCCAACCTGATGCTGGCCTCTGCCACCATCCTCAACCATGCGCAACCCGATGCGCGCTCCAAGCGGGCCATCGAGGTCGTGATCGACTATGACACCTCGGTCGAGAGCGCTGAGCGCATCCTGTATGCGGCGGTGCTGGGCGTCGAGGACGTGAAGATGGCCGTGCCGCCGGCGGTCAATGCGCGCAGCATGGAACGCTATGGCGTGGTCTACGAGGTGTCGTTCACGATTGCGAACTACAACGACTACAAGAAGGCCGAGCACGCGGTCATCAAGAGCATCCTGAAATGCATGCGCGATGCCGGGGTCACGGTGTCCTTCCCGAAGACCGAATGGATCCAATCCGATCGACGCGTGCACATTGCCGATCGCTCACTCGACAGCCTGCACCTGGTTCAGCAATGCCATCTGTTCCGTGGCCTGCCCGAGGAGGTCTGCCAACGCATCGCCGACGCGCTGGTACCGCACCACTTCGCCAAGGGGTCGATCATTGTCCAGGCCGGCGAGCGTCGCGCGTCGATGTTCATCGTCGGCGAAGGCATGGCCAAGCGGACCGAGGCGAACCGAGATGGGTCGGCATTGATCGACAAGCGATTCATCGCGACCCAGGCTTTCGGACGCAAGTCCTTGCTGGCCCGTCAACCCCAGGCAGCCACCGTCGTGGCCGAGACCAACGTGCTGCTCTACGAATTGAGCAATATCGCGTTCGGGCGCTTGATGCGGGAAAACCCGGGGCTTCTGCCGGTGCTGGTCGGCACGCTGGCCAAACTGAACTGGCATGAGATGCATGGCCATTCGGGCATCCAGGAGCCAGACCCGGTCGTGATCGCGCGCCTCGTCAAACTCTATCGCGGCCAGATCGAAGCGTGCTATGCCTTGGCCGACACGCAGCCGGTGCTGACCGTTGCCGCATGATGGCCAGACGGCGTCATGGCATCGGCTTGGCGTTCAGTGACTGCTCGAGTCCCGGTGGGTGCTGGTCATGATGCGATCGCAATAGGCAATCGCCAACGCCGACAACAAGAAAGTGATGTGGATGCCCGTCTTCGCCAGCAAGCTCTTGGCGTCATAAGCACCTGCGTTGATGAAAGTCTTCAACAGGTGAATCGACGAAATGCCAATGATCGCGGTGGAGAGCTTGACCTTCAGTACCGACGCATTGACATGCGAGAGCCATTCAGGTTGGTCCGGATGCGATTCAAGATTCATGCGTGACACAAAGGTTTCGTAGCCCCCCACGATGACCATGATCAGCAGATTGGAAATCATCACGACGTCAATCAGACCGAGCACCACCAGCATGATCGTCGTCTCATCGAGACGGGTGTGTTTTTCGCCGCCCGGTAAGCCGACGGCATCGAGGACGTGTTGCAAAGCGGTGGGACTGCCCATGACCGCCCCGATGAGGTCGGACAGTTCAACCCAGAAGTGGTAGACATAGACGCATTGGGCCAGGATCAAACCCAGATACAAGGGCAATTGCAGCCATCGGCTCATGAAGATGAAACGGGGCAGCATCGCGATCGACTTGGTGCTGGACTGGCTGCCGGGCTGACTACTGGCTTGATGGCTGTCTGGATCCATCTGACTTCTCCGAATTGAATGGTCAACCAAAGTATTTGGGCTGCACCACGGGATTGGCATTGCAAAGATACCCGCATCATGCCACCGGAAAATCCGCATCCCGGGCTCCGGGCTCGGGCTTGGACCCGGGCATGGCGCGCGACCAGGGCTTGACGCGACAATGTCCGCGGGGAATCAGCTTCGGCCTCGCGCGTCCCGCCCAAGCAGACGGATGAATTCAACGGAGTGAGCCATGTTCGAATTTTTCAAGCGCAGAAAGCTCAAGCGCCAGATTCGCGATGCCGTGCTAGATGCCGAGCCGATGCACTTGCTCGGGGTGCTGGTCTACCGGCATGCCAAAGATCAGAACCTGTCGCCTCGCCAGCGGTCCGAGGCCAAGACGCAGGGCGAGGCGATCGTCGTGCAGGCAGAAGCCTTTCGCGCCTATTTAGAAGCCCCGAAGACGATGGCTTTGTCGACGTTCTTGCCTTACCTCGCGGCCATCGCGGCCATGAAAATGGCCGCTGACAAGCAGCCGTTTGACGCCAAGCAGTGCCAAGCCAATGTCGCCGACATGGTGGCATCGTTGGGCCTGGCCGGCGGGTTTGCCGAACTCTACGGGCCGGTGTGCGCCGACGCGATCGACAAGATCGGCATCTTCGTCCGCACGAAGATGTGAAGGCGGTGCACCGCATGGCTCGTTGCAGCCCGTTGCACCTCGCCGCGGTACAACGCGCGATGTCACCTGGCGGGCCCGCACAATGCGCCACTTGAAGCCTTCATCCCATCACTTGCCGACCTTGATCGGCGACAGGAGATCTCACTTGAAACTGCTGATTCGATGCGCCGCTGTCGCGCTGCTCGCGCTGCTGACCCACGCGCAGGCACAGACCTATCCAAGCAAGCCGATCCGTCTGGTCGTGCCCTTCCCGGCCGGCGGTCCAACCGACATCCTGGGCCGCGCGATCGGCGCCAAGCTGTCCGAGGCGATGGGCCAGCCGGTCGTCATCGACAACCGCGGTGGCGCCGGTGGTGGGCTGGGCGCGGACTCGGTCGCGAAGTCTGCGCCCGATGGCCACACGATCCTGCTCGGCACGACCGGCACGCACACCATCAACCCGAACCTCTACAGCAAGCTGCCCTACGACCCCATCAAGGATTTTGTCGCGATTTCGCTGGTGGTGAAGTACATCAACATCCTGGCGATCAACCCCAACGTGCCGGTCAAGAACGTGGCCGAACTGATCGCGCTGGCCCGACAGAAACCCGGCGAAGTCACGTTCGGCTCAGCCGGCAACGGTTCGTCCAACCACTTGACAGGCGAAATGCTTGCGACGATGGCGGGCGTGAAGATGCAGCACGTCCCGTACAAGGGCAGCGGTCCCGCGCTCAATGACGTGATCGCCGGCCAGCTGACCTTCATGTTCGACCAGTACTCGACCGTCGCGCCTCAAGTCAAGGCGGGGCGCTTGCGCGCGATCGGCGTCGCAACGCCCAAGCGCCATGCCTTGATGCCTGACGTGCCCACGGTGGCCGAGACGGTGCCTGGCTTCGAGGTCTCGGCCTGGTACGGCATGTTCGTTGCCGCGAACACACCGCGCGACATCGTCAACCGGCTCAACACCGAGCTTAGCAAGATCATGAAGATGCCAGACATCCATGAGCGCATGACCACGCTGGGCTGGGATCCAATCACCAACACGCCTGAGCAATTCACCGCGCAGATCAAGGCCGAGCTGGCGATCTGGGCCGACGTCGTGAAGAAGTCAGGCGCCAGGATCGACTGATTCGCCCTGGCCGCCTGGCCTCAAGCGGCCTTCTTGGACGGCGCGCGCTTGCCAAGCTCAATCTTGGCGATCGCGTTGCGGTGCACTTCGTCAGGACCGTCGACGATGCGAACGGTGCGCTGGTGGGCATAGGCTTCGGCCAACCAGGTGTCCTGGCTGACACCGGCCGCGCCAAAGGCCTGGATCGCCCAGTCGACCACTTTGCAGCTCATGTTGGGCGCGACGACCTTGATCATCGCAATCTCGGCCTTCGCAACCTTGTTGCCCGCCACGTCCATGCGGTGCGCAGCGTTGAGCGTCAACAGCCTGGCCTGATCGATCATGCAGCGGCTGTCCGCGATGCGCTCGGCCCAGACCGATTGCTGCGACAAGGCCTTGCCGAACGCGATGCGGTTCTGCAGCCGGTCGCACATCAACTCGAGCGCTCGCTCTGCAGCGCCGATCGAACGCATGCAGTGGTGGATCCGCCCAGGCCCGAGACGCCCTTGGGCGATCTCGAATCCACGCCCTTCACCCAGCAGGATGTTGGCCACCGGCACCCGCACGTTGTCCAGCCGCACTTCCATGTGGCCATGCGGCGCATCGTCATAGCCAAACACGCTCAGGTGACGCAGCACCGTCACGCCGGGGGTGTCGCGCGGCACCAGCACCATCGACTGCTGGGCGTGGCGCGGACCGTCCGGATCGGTCTTGCCCATCACGATGAAGATCGCGCAGGTCGACACGCCCGCACCCGACGAATACCATTTGGTGCCGTTGATGACGTAATGGTCGCCGTCGCGCGTGATGCTGGTCTGGATGTTGGTGGCATCCGACGAGGCCACCGCCGGCTCGGTCATCAGGAAGGCCGAGCGGATCTCGCCACGCAGCAGCGGTTCTAGCCAGCGGTCTTTCTGCGCATGCGTGCCGTAGCGCTCGAGGGTCTCCATGTTGCCGGTGTCGGGCGCAGAGCAGTTGAACACCTCGCCCGACCAACTGACCCGACCCATCACCTCGCACAGCGGCGAGTAATCGAGGTTGCTCAGGCCGGTGGGCACTCGGTCGCTGTGCGGCAGAAACATGTTCCACAGCCCAGCAGCGCGCGCCAGCGGCTTGAGCGCTTCGAGCAGCGCGGAGGGCTGCCATTCGGTACCCAGCTTGCGGCGCGCATGAAGCTCTTCATGGTGGCGTGCTTCGTTGGGGTAGATGTGTTGGTCGAAAAAAGCATTGAGCCGTTCGAGCAGTTCACGGGTGCGGGCAGAGGGTTCAGCGAACATCGATTTCTCCAGGTCTGGCGGGGTCGGGCATCCTGGGGCTGCGCATCGCGCGACAACCTTTGGCTTGCCACTGGTGAAAAATTCAATCACCCACCCCACAGGCCCAAGGTCGCGAACGTGACGTCCAAGGACCCGCCCATCGCAGCGGTTTGCGCTTGCGCAAATGCAGGCGAAACGAGGTCCTGGCGCGAGCCGAAGTTATGGCCTGAAACGAAGTCCCGGCGTCAAACGAAACCCTGCGGTCAGCCTGCAGCACCACGCCGAGCCAGTGCTTAGTTGTCAAGTCCCGTGAAAGGCGAAAGCGATGGAAGCGATTGATGCTTCAGCAAGCAAACGCATTTCGTACGGTTGCGTGAAGGCTTTTCATGCTGACGCTTCGGATGTCTTGAGGCTGGCAAAACGAAATCCAAAACGTTTTTGATAGAAAACAGAAAGTGTTTGGATTAATTTCCCAACCCCTTGCGTATAAGTTCCTGAAGGTGATTTATGACTTCCCCAGCACACCGCCGATACATCGTCAACGAATGCTCCTGCGGACCTGTGTCTCGATTTTCTTCTCAGCCTTGGCAGCCGAAGCGGCAGCGGCAGGCGCAGCAGGCGCAGCAGCGACAGGTTTGTTATTAGGGGCAGGAGCAGTAAGAGGCTTGATGGCCGCCGGGTCGGCTGCAAAAGCGCCAGCGGCGAAGTGTGTGGATATCTGAGCGGCGAGGAACTTGTTCATGTTGGTATTCCTAATAAATTGTTGAAGATGCCAGTCCGGATTTGACTGACAATGCCCAAACGCTGCGGCGAGTCTGTCGTTTGACAGACTTGGTGACCCATAAAAAAAATCGCCCGAAGGCGGTTTTTAGGGGGGTGGATAAAAGCCTATCCAGCCTTTAGGTCTTACAGGCACGTTGTGCTGCCAATACCTGCTTTTGTTCTTCTTGGCGCTGCGCAAGCAGTGCAACCAACCACCGCGCCAACTGGTAATGTTCTGGCCGACACAGTTGTGTAGCTAAGCTCTTCCCATCAAGTTATTATCATCAAAAGCTGAACTTGTAGGTTGTTCCGAAATTCGAAATG
>CANFPU010000083.1 GCA_947448955.1 Burkholderiales bacterium | reverse complement strand
TGGCGACGATGTTGTTTTCCAGGATCTTGCGGAATTGCTCATCGGCAATGCCTGCCATCGGCCCGTAGTAAGGGTTGCTCGCGGCGTTGCAGACCAGCGTGTCAATGCGGCCGTAGGTCGACATCGTGCGGTCGATCAGCCCTTGCAGAGCGGCCTTGTTGGAGATGCTCGCGGCCATTGCCAGCGCCGTGCCGGCGCCGTGGCGGGCGTTGATGGCGGCGGCGACTTCTTCGCAAGCGTCTTGCTTGCGCGACGAGATCACGACCTTGGCCCCGTGCTCGGCCATGCGCTCGGCGATGGCGCGGCCGATGCCGCGTGATGACCCGGTGACCACGGCCACCTGACCCTGGAGGTTGAACAAGCTCATGTTGATTCCTTGGTTGTGAATGGACATCCGCATCTTTCCAAGCCGAGCCCGAAAGCGCCATTGGTACTTACGGTATAAACGTCGGGCTTGCCATACCGCAAGCTCCAAAAACCGAGTTCCGAATGAATCCAGACTTCACAAACCAGGTCGCGATCGTCACCGGCGCGGGCCGCGGACTGGGCCGGGCCCATGCGCTGGCGCTGGCCTCGCGCGGGGCGCGCGTGCTGGTCAACGACCTGGGCGACGCCGCCCAATCCGTGGCGGACGAGATCGTTGCGGCTGGCGGCCAGGCACTGGCCAGCAATGCGTCGGTCACCGACACAGCGGAGGTCGCGACGATGGTGGCGCAGGCGATGGCCGCTTGGGGTCGGGTTGACATCCTGGTCAACAACGCCGGCATCTTGCGCGACAAGAGCTTCGCCAAGATGACGATGGAGGACTTCAGGCTGGTGATCGATGTCCACCTGATGGGCGCCGTGCACTGCAGCCAGGCGGTGTGGCCGATCATGACGGCGCAGAAATACGGCCGCATCGTGATGACCACTTCTTCGACGGGCCTGTACGGCAACTTCGGCCAGTCCAACTACGGCGCTGCCAAGATGGCGCTGGTCGGGCTGATGCAGACACTGTCGATCGAAGGTGAGCGCAGCGGCATCCGCGTGAACTGCCTGGCGCCCACCGCTGCCACGCGCATGACCGAAGGCTTGCTCCCGGCCGAAATGCTGGCCGCGCTGCAGCCCGAGGCGGTGGTGCCGGCGCTGCTGTGGCTGGCTTGCGCCGACGCACCGACCCGGGCGATCGCCTGTGCGGGCGCGGGCACTTTCGAAGCCGCGCATATCACCTTGACATCAGGCCTGCACCTGGGCACCGGGCCGGACGTCCCCGCGCAACTGGCGGCTTCTTGGGGTCAGGTCAGCGAGCGCAGCGGCGATCAAGTGCCCGCCAGTGGCGCCGCGCAAGGCCGCAATGAGTTGGCGCAGGCGTTGGCTGCGCGTGCCAAGCCTGGAGCCGGCGCTTGAAAGCGCCGGTAACCGCAGCGGGGGGCGCAGCGGGCGCAGCGGCGCCCCAGTACTTTCGGGCGCCGCTGGCCGATTTCCGCGGTGCCAGACCGCCGGCGCCGGACTGGTTTGCCCAGGCTTTGGAAGATGTGCCCGTGCGAAGCACGGTCGAGGTCCAGGGTGCGGCGATCGAGACACTGGCCTGGGGCCGCATTGGCGACCCCGGTCTTTTGCTGATGCACGGCAACGGCGCGCATGCCGACTGGTTCAGCTTCATCGCGCCGTTGCTCGCCCGCGAAGGCCGGCGTGTGGTCGCATTGAGCTTCTCGGGCATGGGCCGTTCGGACTGGCGGCCCAAGTACTCGGTGGCGCAATGGGCCGACGAAACGATCGCGGTGGTCGAGGCTACCGGCTTGTTCGATGCCCCCAAAGCGCCGGTGCTGGCGGCGCACTCATTCGGTGGCTTTGTGCTGATGACGACGGCTGCGCGCCATGGCCAGCGCCTGCGCCGGGCAATCATCATCGACACCCCGCTGCGTCCACCCGAGTCCATCGAGGCCCAAAACGAGCGGCGCCGTGAGCGCATGGGTGGGGGCCAGGCGCGGCTTTACGCCAGCGAGGCTGATGCCTTGTCGCGCTTCAAGCTGATGCCGCCCCAGGGCTGCGACAACCCTTTCATCGCTGACCATATCGCGCGTCATTCGCTCAAGCCGGTGCTCGATGCCCAAGGCCGTCCCGCGGTGAGCTGGCGTTTCGACCCATCGTTGTTCGACAATTTTGAATTCGGCAAGCCGCACCGCGATCTGGGCCAGTCGCTTTGTCCGGTGGTGCTGGTTCGCGGCGGACGGTCCCGGCTTGTCACGCCCGAGTTGTTTGACCATGCACGCTCGCTGGCGCCGCCCGGCACGCCGATCCACGAACTGGCCGATGCCGACCACCATGTGATGGTCGACCAACCCCTGGCTTTTACCCGGTTGCTGGCGCAACTGGCCGACGAGCTCTGACAGGGCGATGACCGCGGCCAGGCTGCGCGTCAAATGCCGCATGCTGTTGTTGGCCCTGGGTTTGGGCCTGTTGTTCGGCCTGCCGCTACAGCTCGCTGCCCAGACGCCAGGGGTGCTCGACGTCGATTTGTTGGTCGATCCGTCGGGCAGCGAGACCATCGCCACGGTCAGCGCGCCAGGCGCAAGCGGCCGATTTGTTCCGCAGGCCCAAGCTGGGTTCATGTCCGGCTTCACCCACGACGTGCATTGGCTGCGCTTCACGCTCCAGCCGAACGCGCCCGGCCCTTGGTGGCTGGAGGTTCAACCCGGGGTGCTGGACGACCTTCGATTGTTCGTGCCTGACGCTGCCGGCTATAGCGAGCGCCGTGCGGGGGACCGGCAGTCTTTTGCCGACCGCGAGCATGACTACCGAGCCTTTTTGTTCAAGCTCGACCTGCCCGACGCCGCGCCGCGGGTCTATTACCTGCGGCTACAGACCACCAGCAGTTCGCACGCCAGGCTCGCCCTGTGGCGGCCCGATGATTTCCATGCGGCCAAGACGCAGGAATACGGCAAGCTGGCCTTCTACTTCGGCGTCGCGTCGATGGCCTTGCTGCTCAACCTGGTGCTCTGGCACACGCTTCGTCTGGCGTTGAGCGGTTTGTTCTGCCTGTTCATTGCGTCGCACATGGTGTTTTACTTTGGCGCGTACGGCCTGGCCAGCCAGCTTCTGCCAGTGGGCTTCCCGCTGCTCGGTGATTTCTGGCTCTCGGTCGGCATCGCGCTCCATGGTTCGTCGGCGGCCATCCTCTTCGGCGCGGTGCTGGTCAGGCGGCACGACTCGGCGCTTTGGCGACTCCCCGTCCAGATCCAGACCTGGCTGCCTTGGTTGATGATCCCGGCCTATTTCAGCGGCCTGTCCCAAGAGACCGCCCGCATCGTCAACGGCTTCGTCTTGCTTTGGCTGGCGTGGTTGTTGGTGATGTCGATCAGAGGACTCCATCAACACCGGCGCGAAGCCCATTGGGTGCTGGTGGCTAGTCTGTTAAGCCTGGCCAATGCCGGGGCATCGGCGCTGGGTTTGATGGGCGTCTACCACATCGAACAGGCCGCCAGCGCAATGTTCCTGCTCTCGAGCATCGGCATTTTTGCGGCGATGCAGATGGCGACGGGGTCTTTGATCAGTGAGCGGCGTGAGCAGGCGATGGCAGTCATCCAGCGTCAACAGCAAGAGGTGCTGGCCGCAGGCTTAGAGCACGGGGCGCAACTGGAGCGCGAGCAGGCGCTAGAACAGCGGCTGTTGCTGCTCAGCGAGCGGGAGCGCGAGCACGCGCTGTTGACGGCCACGGTGGCTGAGCTGAGGCATGCGCAGGCGCTCGGCAAGATCGGCAACTGGGAGCGTGACCTCGCATCGAATCGGATCGTCTGGTCGGAGCAGGTTTACCGGATGCTGGGGTTTGATCCTGGCGAACCGGCGCCGAACGCGGCGCAGCGAGAGGCTGTGTTTATCCCCGTCAGCTGGCGTTTGCTGAAGCAAACGACTGACCGGGCGCTGGTCAGCGGCGAATCCTTTGTGCTCGAGCTCGAGCTGGTGGCCAGCCCTTGCCGGGCGCGCTGGGTTGAGATCCGGGGCGCACTGCTGCGCGATGCCCAGGGCTTGGCCTTCAAAATGGCCGGCACGATGCAGGACATCACCGATCGCCGCACCGTGCAAGAAGCCGCTACGGCTGGGGCCGCTGAATTGATCTTCCAAAGGAACCAAAGCGAATTTCTGGCGCGCGTCAGCCATGAGATGCGAACGCCACTGAACGCGGTGTCGGGCTTGACGCAGCTGCTCGCGCTCGACGAGCAGGTGCGCAGCTTGCCGGTGGTCGCCGAGCAGGTTGGGCTGATCCAGGGGGCGGCCGACCACCTGAAGTCGATGATCGACGATGTGCTGGATCTGGCGCGGATCAGGTCTGACAGCTTGCAAGTGCGCTCACAGGTCTGCGCTGTCGGACCCTTGGCTGTTGAATGCCTGTCTTGGCTCAGCGTCATGGCGGCCTCGCGCCAGATCAGCTTGCGCCTGGAAGGTGAACAGGACGACTGGCACGTGCGCGCCGACCTGGCCCGGTTGCGCCAAATCGTGATCAACCTGCTGAGCAATGCGATCAAGTACAACCGCATCGGCGGCGTGGTCGTGCTGGCGCTGTCGCGCGAACCTGCAGCGGCGGTAGACGGCTCAGCGGCCGGCGCGGGTTGGATCTGCCTGTCCGTTCGCGACACCGGTCCAGGGCTGACGCAGCGCCAGATCGACCAGTTGTACCAGCCGTTCAACCGACTGGGCGCCGAACTGGGCGAGGTTGAAGGCACAGGGCTGGGTCTGGCGGTGACCAAAGAGCTCGTCGAAGCCATGGGGGGATTGATCCACGCTCGCAGCCAGCCTGGGCAAGGATCGGTGTTCACGCTGCGTCTGCCAGCGGTCGATCCTTCAGGCTGCGATGGGCCCGATGCCAGCGAGGAAGCGGATCTTGCCGCAGCCGCTGCCGCGGTGGCCTCGCCTGCAATCGTGGTCGAGATCGCGATCGAGGTTGAGGTTGAGGTTGAGGTCGAGCGCACTGTCGCAGGTCCTGACGAGATGGGTCCTGCTGAGGCGGCTGCGTTTGTCGTGCTCTATGTCGAGGACAACCGTCTCAATGCGATGGTGATGCGGCTCGCGTTGAAACGCCTGGCGGGGGTGCGCCTTGAACTCGCCACCGACGGCCGCGCCGGCTTGGCGCTGGCGCAGCAGTTGCGCCCCGACTTGCTGCTGATTGACATGAACCTGCCGGAGATGAACGGCACGGAACTGCTGCAGCGTTTGCGCGCCGACCCGGCGTTCTCGGCCATCCCCTGCGTCGCCGTCTCGGCCAACTCGCTGACGCAAGACATCGAGCAGGCGCTGGCCGCCGGCTTCGACGACTACATCACCAAGCCTTTCGCCATTGCCGACGTCATCGAACTGGTCGATCGACTGCGCCAGAAAGCGGCACTCAAGCTCGAGCGCTTCAGCACGCAGTGAGTCGGCAGTTGTTCGCCGGTTGTTTGGCAGTTGTTCGCCAGGTTGGCGCTGTGGCGCTGATGGGCTTTGTTGACGGGGATCGGCAGCAGTCTGCCAGCGGTCGCCCCGTCTCCTCGGGTCGGCCGCCGCTCAGCCCTTGTCGACGTGATCGCCAGCCTGGATGCTGGGCTGATGGTCTGTTTGGCTGCTTGACGTTGCGATTGACGGCGAACTTGACGGCGCACTTGACGGCGCACTTGACTGGCTGCCGATCGGTTGAGCGGTCGCATCACCGGCTGGGGAGTTGCGGCGACCGAGGTCTGGCCTGCCGGAGCGATCGTCGCGCTGGTGGTGGGGTCGGTTGGCGGCAGGATGGCCTGGGCGGTGGTCTGGACGGTTGGCTTGGCGGT
Organism: Burkholderiales bacterium; assembly: GCA_947448955.1. GTDB lineage: Bacteria > Pseudomonadota > Gammaproteobacteria > Burkholderiales > Burkholderiaceae_C > Pseudaquabacterium. The sequence goes on along the minus strand of CANFPU010000083.1, from coordinate 11,811 downwards.
CGGCGGGGCCTCGGCCTGGGCCTTGCGCTGGCCTCGGATCGGGTCGTGCGTCCTGGCGCATCCGCTGATCGGGGCGAGGGCGCTGCGCCTGGCCTGGCGCTGGGTCTCGGCGTGGGCCTGGACCTGGATCGCGACGGGAGTCCGGGCCGCGCGGCCCGCCACCCTCGGGTCGACCATCGCGCTGACCGTCGCGCTGACCCTCGCGTCGGCCGTCCCGTTGAAAGTCCCGCCGCTCATCGCGCTGGCCGCCCTGTGGCCCGTCCCGCCAGGGCCCTGGCCGAGGCCTGTCATCGACCGGCCGCGGCGGCGCTTCGGCGGCTTCCAGTCTGGCTTGGGCCAGCAGCGGCGCCAGTGTCTCGGGCTTCATGCCCTTCAGCGCGCAGAAGTTGGCCATCGTCAGCGTGGTACGGTCGAAGTCTCGCAACAAAGCCAGCCTGGCCTGGCGCTCTTGCTGATGCCCAGCTTGTTGTGCCTGTAGCGCCGCTTGCTGGACCCGCAGTTCGGCTTGCTGGGCGCGCAGCTCGGCTTGTTGGGCACGCAGTTCCGCCTGCGCTGCTCGCAGTTCGGCCCGCTGCACTTGGTCTGTCTCCGAGTCCTGCGCTGGCGCCTGTTGCGGCCCACGGGCTTGAGCATGGGCCTGTGCACGGGCTTGTTGCTCGCGATCGCGGGTGATTTGGCGTCTGCGCGCTAACTCCTCGCGGGCGAGTTGGCGGTGCTCTTCGCTCAATTCACCGGCTGGCTGGCCGTCGAGGTCGAAACGCTCGGTGGACTTGCCGAGCGCGATCAGGTAGGCGGTGCTACCCGTGTGGCGCCGGAAGAACGCCGACAGCGCAGGCTTGCCGAACACCCCTGGTGCTCGCTGGGCGATGTCGGCCTGGATGCGCAGTTTCAAGGGCTTGGGCTGGCCGCCGAACAGTGCTGGGAAATGCTGCTTCAGCAAATCGGCGCAGGCCGCAGGGCTCATGTCCTTGGGCCGCCGCTCGGGCCTGGCCAACCCGGGTTGAGGCGCGGCAGCGCCAACCGCTGCGGTCTCGCCTGCCGTCGCCGCGTCGTCCGGTGCCGGCGCCACCGCTGTGGGCTCAGCGCTCGGCGGGTTGCTGGAGGCGGCGCTTGGCTCGACCCGTGGGTCGACCGTCGGCAAGTCCTGGCCGGTAGCGGCGGTTGTGTTCGGCGTGACGGGGATATCTGGCATGGCGGACGCCGCAGGGCGGCTCGACGGAACTAAGACCGGTATTGTCGGTGCAAGCGACGCTGCGATGAGGTTTGTGCTGGCGCAAAGGGTTTATCCGGAGGGGATTGACTTGCATCAGGTCAATCCCGTCATTTATCATCTACCGACCGGTTGGTCGAAAGTGTTTCGACTGGGCGGTTTGGCTTTTCTTCGTCTCAAAGCCCGCGCCAAGTCCGGCCCGATCCCGACCTGAAGCCTCTGGGTTCAGGCTGTCCTCGTCTCTCAGGAGCCCACCGCCCATGGCCGAACCCAGCCCGCAGCAGATTGCTGAGAAGGTCCGCGACGCGATGCTCGCTGGCGACCACGCCACCAAGATGCTGGGCATGCGCATCGTCGAGGTCGGACCGGGTCGGGCGGTGATCGAGATGGTCGTTCGCCAGGACATGCTCAATGGTCATGCGATCTGTCATGGCGGATTGATTGCCACGCTGGCCGATTCGACCTTCGCGTTTGCCTGCAATGCCTACAACGAGCTGAGCGTGGCGTCCGGGTTTTCAATCGACCTGGTCGCGCCTGCGCACCTGGATGATGTGCTGACGGCCCGCTGTCACGAGGTGTCCAAGTCCGGCCGTACCGGGGTCTATGACACCGAGGTGTTGAACCAGCGCGGCGAGCGCATCGCGGTGTTTCGCGGCCGTTCGTACACCATGCGTGGCAAGCCCGTGGTCGCTCTCGGCTGATGTGCGCGCTCGGGCCCGTCAATATTCCCCCAAAGCACAGGAGAACCGCGATGCCACAGCGCCAACCCGCCCCCGGCGAGCTCGACGCGATCGAGACCGCCAGCCGCGACGAGATCAGCGCTTTGCAGTTGCAGCGCTTGCGTCAGACCTTGCAGAACGCTTATGACAAGGTGCCGCATTACCGCCAGGCATTCGACGCGGCAGGGGTCGCGCCTGGCGACCTGAAGACGCTGTCGGACCTGGCCAAGTTTCCGTTCACCACCAAGCAGGATTTGCGCAACAACTACCCGTTCGGCATGTTTGCGGTGCCGCGTTCGCAGGTCTCGCGCATCCACGCCTCGTCGGGCACGACCGGCAAGCCCACGGTGGTCGGCTATACCAAGAACGACATCGACACCTGGGCTGACCTGGGCGCGCGCAGCATCCGCGCCGCGGGCGGCCGACCTGGCGACATGGTCCATGTGGCCTACGGCTACGGCTTGTTCACCGGCGGCCTGGGCGCGCATTACGGCGCCGAGCGACTGGGCTGCACCGTGGTGCCGATGGGCGGTGGCCAGACCGAGAAGCAGGTGCAGCTGATCCAAGATTTCAAGCCCGACATCATCATGGTCACGCCCAGCTACATGCAGGTGATCATCGAGGAGTTCCGGCGCGAGGGGTTGGACCCGACGGCGATGTCGGTGGCGATCGGTATCTTCGGCGCCGAGCCCTGGACTGAGGCGATGCGGCGCGAGATCGAATCCGCAGCGGCGATCGATGCGGTGGACATCTACGGCCTGTCTGAAGTCATGGGCCCGGGCGTGGCCTGCGAATGCATCGAGAGCAAGGACGGTCCGGTGATCTGGGAAGACCACTTCTACCCAGAGATCGTCGACCCCGAGACCGGCGCAGTGTTGCCTGACGGCAGCGAAGGCGAGCTGGTCTTCACCTCGCTGACCAAGGAAGCGCTGCCGATCATCCGCTACCGCACACGTGACCTGACCCGGCTGCTGCCGCCGACCTCACGTGCCTTCAGGCGGATGGGCAAGATCGTCGGCCGCAGCGATGACATGCTGATCATCCGAGGCGTCAATGTCTTCCCGACGCAGATCGAGGAGATCGTGCTGCAGCACCCGCAGCTCTCGGGTCAATACCAGTTGCTGGTCAGCCGCGAAGGGTTACTCGACACGCTGTGCGTTCGCACCGAGCTGAACCATGCGGGCAGCCAGGCCTCGCCATCCGACCTTGAGCTGATCACGCACTGGCTGCAGCATCGCATCAAGACCTTGGTCGGTGTGAGTACCCGCATCGAGGTATTGCGGCCCGACAGCATCGAGCGCACGCTGACCGGCAAGGCCCGTCGCGTCGTCGACCAACGCCCGCGCTGATCGCATTTTTACCAGGGATAGATCCAAACATGTACACCCAAGCGCTGGACACCCAGGGCGCCTCCGATGTGGCGCCCAAGACCCTCAGGTCCACCGATGAGATGGCGCTGCAGCAGCGCTTTGACGAGCGCATCGACGCTGGTGAGTTCATCGAAGCCAAGGATTGGATGCCCGAGAACTATCGCAAGACCCTGACGCGGCAGATCAGCCAGCATGCGCACTCCGAGATCGTTGGCATGCTGCCAGAGGGCAACTGGATTGGCCGCGCGCCCACGCTCAAGCGCAAAGCCATCCTGCTGGCCAAGGTGCAGGACGAAGGCGGCCACGGTTTGTATTTGTATGCGGCGGCCGAGACGCTGGGCCAGAGCCGCGACCAGCTGATCGATGCGCTGCACAGTGGCCGCGCCAAGTACAGCTCGATCTTCAACTACCCGACGCTGACCTGGGCTGACATCGGCGTGATCGGCTGGCTGGTCGACGGTGCGGCGATCATGAACCAGGTGCCGATCTGCCGCTGTTCGTTCGCGCCCTATGCCCGCGCGATGGTGCGCATCTGCCGCGAGGAGAGCTTCCACCAGCGCCAAGGCTATGACGCCTTGCTCACGATGATGAAGCGCGGCACCGAGGCGCAACAAGCCATGGTCCAGGACGCCGTCAACCGCTGGTGGTGGCCATCGATACAGATGTTCGGCCCGCCCGACGACCAGAGCCCGAACTCGGCGCAGAGCATGCGCTGGGGTATCAAGCGCATCAGCAATGACGAGTTGCGGGCCAAGTTCATCGACGCCACGGTCGACCAGGCCAAGCTGCTGGGCGTGACGCTGCCTGACCCCGAACTGAAGTGGAACGAGTCCCGCGGCCACCACGACCACGGCGCGATCGATTGGTCGGAGTTCTGGCGCGTGGTCGGCGGTGATGGCCCTTGCAACCGCGAGCGTCTGGCGGCCCGCGTCAAGGCTTGGGACGATGGCGCCTGGGTTCGTGAGGCCGCGCTGGCCCATGCCCGCAAGCAGGCGACGCGTGCCCAGGCGGCTTGACAATTTCCGGAGCAGCGCGATGAGCGACCACCAAACGAACGGCCCCACCGCAGAACGCAGCGCCGATCCCAGTGCCGACCTCAGCACCGACCTCAGCACCAGTCACGAATGGCCGCTGTGGGAGGTATTTGTCCGCACCAAGGCTGGGTTAGACCACAAGCACTGCGGCAGCCTGCACGCGGCCGACCCCCAGCTCGCGATACAGCTGGCGCGCGACGTCTACACGCGGCGCCAGGAGGGTTGCAGCGTCTGGGTCGTGCGATCCGACCAGATCATCGCCAGCGACCCGGCTGACAAGGCGATGTATTTCGACCCGGCCGAAGACAAGGTCTACCGCCATCCGACTTTCTACAAGCTGCCGCCCGAAGTCGACCACATGTGAAGAGGTGAGTGGCTGCCTGCTGCGCGGTCCGATCTCGGTCCTGCGCTGCTCGCCGTACGGGTGGTCGGCTGCGCTGCTGAACTTGACAAGACCGCCGACCTCGAACCGCTCGCGACGGAATCCATCTCACCTTTTTGAGGGCTGTATGAATTCATCCATCCAGATGACCGACGACCCGGTGACGCAATACCTGCTGCGCCTGGGCGACACCTGCCTGATCCTGGGCCAGCGACTGGGCGAGTGGTGTGGCCACGCGCCAGTGCTCGAGGAGGACATCGCGCTGGCCAATATCGCGCTCGACCTGATTGGCCAGGCCCGTGCACTGCTGACCCATGCCGGGCGCAGCGGCGGCTTCGACGAGGACCAACTCGCTTTTCTGCGCGAAGAGCGGGACTACCTGAACCCGACCTTGGTTGAATTGCCGCGCGGCGACTTCGCGTTCACGGTGCTTCGCAATCTGATGGTCTCGACCTGGCTCAAGCTGATGTGGGCTGCGCTGGCGGATTCCAGCGACGCCGAGCTTGCGGCGATTGCCGGCAAGGCGATCAAGGAAGCGCGCTACCACCAGCAGCATTCGGCCGATTGGCTGGTTCGGCTGGGTGACGGCACCGCTGAATCAAAAAAACGCTGCGAATTGGCGTTATCGGCGCTGTGGCGCTATGCAGCCGAGTTGTTCGATGACGACGCGATCGATGCGGCAGCGCACGCGACCGGTCTGGGGCCGGCGTGGTCGTCGCTGCAGCGACCGTGGCGCGCTGAGATGGCCGAGGTGCTGGCCGAGGCCATGTTGGCAGCGCCCGAGGACAGTGCCTTTTGCAGCACCGGCAAGCGCGGTGTGCACAGCGAGCACATGGGCCGGCTGTTGGCCGAGATGCAGCATCTGCAGCGCAGTTTTCCGGGCGGCGCGTGGTGACGGTCGCGATGCGGATGGATCCCACGCGGACCGAACGCGCCTGGGCGGTGTTGGCCACGGTGCTAGACCCCGAGGTGCCCGCGCTGTCCTTGTGCGACTTGGGGATCGTCCGCGACGTCGTCGAGCATGCTGACGGACTGGAACTCGTGCTGACCCCCACCTACTCGGGTTGTCCGGCCACCGAGGTGATCGCGCAGGACTGCGTGGCCGCAATCGCCGCCGCGGGCCTCGGGGCCGCCCGGGTGACCTTGCGCCGCGCACCCGCCTGGACGACAGACTGGATCAGCGACGAGGGCCGCCGCAAGTTGCGCGACTACGGCATTGCCCCACCCGGTGCGGTTGAACCCAGCGCTGGCGTGGCGGTGCGCATCTTGCGCCGACGCGCCGTGCTGACCTGTCCGCGCTGCGGCAGCGGGCAGACCGAACAGTTGTCGGCATTCGGCTCGACCGCCTGCAAATCGCTGCACCGCTGCACCGCCTGCCGCGAGCCGTTCGAGCATTTCAAACCGATATGACGCCCCTTCCGAAGCGGCTTTCAGCCGCCTCACGCAACTTGCCACCTTCGATGGCCTGCCGAGATATCTGATGAGCACTCCGCTGTTCCACCCGCTGCGCGTTCGTGCTGTCGAGCCCGACACCGCCGAGGCGGTGATCGTCTCGTTCGAGGTGCCGACCGAACTTCGACAGACCTTCGGTTTCATCCAAGGCCAGTACCTGACGCTGCGCCAGCAGATCGACGGGCAGGACTTGCGACGCTCGTACTCGATCTGCGCTGGCGTTGACGATGGCGATTTGCGCGTCGGCGTTCGAAAGGTGCGCGGCGGGCTGTTCTCGAACTGGATCAACGCGCAGCTGCGGCCCGGTGACATCGTCAACGTGATGGCACCGCAAGGACGCTTCCATGTGCCCTTAGAACCTGCAGCGCAGCGCCACCATGTCGGTTTTGCGGGTGGCAGCGGCATCACGCCGATCCTGTCCATCATGAAGACTGTGCTCGCGCGCGAACCGCACAGCCGTTTCACGCTGGTCTACGGCAACCGCTCGCTCAAGTCCACGATGTTCAAGGAGGAGATTGAGGACTTGAAAAACCGCTACATGACGCGGCTGGTGTTGCTGCATGTGTTCTCAGAAGAGCAGACCGACTCTCCGCTGAACATGGGGCTGATGAACCGCGACAAGATTGCCGAACTGCTGGCAGGCGTGCTGCCGGTCGGTGGCATCTCGCAGGCCTATCTATGCGGGCCGTTCCAGATGAACGACGAGGTCGAGGCCGCGCTGATGGCTGCCGGCCTGCCCGAGGACCGCATTCACATCGAACGCTTTGGCGTGATCACCCCGACCGGCACGGCTGATGCGGTGGCCACAGTGGGCGCTGTGGTGCACGAAGCCCGGCCGGACGACCCCGAGCGGGCGCGCATCGTGATCATCCGCGACGGCTTGCGTCGCGAGATCGATTTTCAGCGCGACCAGCCCAGCATCCTCGACGCTGCGGCAGCGGGCGGGCTGGAACTGCCTTTTTCCTGCACTTCAGGCGTGTGTGGCACCTGCCGTGCCAAGGTGGTGGAAGGCGAGGTGCGGATGGACCGCAACTTCGCGCTCGACAAGGCCGATGTTGCGGCAGGCTTTGTGCTGGCCTGCCAGGCCCACCCGATCACGCCATGGGTCGTGTTGTCGTTCGACGAACGCTGATCGGGCACCGATGGCACGCGGCCGCGCAGCGGGGTACGACGATCAGCGCGAGCTGATCCTGGCGCGCGCTGCGGCGCTGTTTGCGCAGCGCGGTTACCCCGCGACCTCGATGAACGAGGTGGCCCAAGCCTGTGGCCTGTCCAAGGCCACGCTCTACCACTACTACCGCGACAAGTACGCGTTGCTGGTCAGCATCGCCGAGGGCCATGTCCGCAAGCTCGACACGCTGGTGGCCGAGGTGCTGGCGCAAGGCCTGGCGCCTGAGCTGCGGCTGCGCGCGCTGATCCGCCGCATCGTCGCCGAATACGCCGGCGCGCAGCATGCGCACCGGGTGCTGACCGAGGACGTGCGGTTTCTCGAAGCCGCCGACCGCGAGCGCGTGCTCGGCCACGAGCGCGCGGTCGTCGCCGGTTTTGCGCAGGCAGTGGCCGGCTTGCGCCCCGAGCTGGCTGCGGCGGCACTGGCCAAGCCGATGACCATGCTGCTGTTCGGCATGCTGAACTGGATGTTCACCTGGGTGCAGCCTGACGGCGCGCTAGACCACGACACGCTGGCGCCGATGGTGGCCGATCTGTTCCTGGGCGGCCTGCCGGCCGTCCAGCCTCCTGGTGCTGGCGGCCTGCCGGCCGTCCAGCCTCCTGATGCTGGCGGCCTGCCGGCCGTCCAGCCTCCGCAATTCATCGCGGCTGGTATTGCGCAGGCGCATCAAGCTTGACTGAAAAGCCCGCGACATGACACCGACCTTTCAGAGAAAGTGCTGACCGTGAGCCATGCCAACCTTGGGCCGCCGGACCTGACGGGCTTTGACCTGCGCGCCTTGCCGCCGGCATTCCACGACAACCCTTACCGCTGGTACGCCGCGCTGCGTGAGCAAAGCCCGGTGCGCACCCTACCTGACGGCAGCGTGTTGTTGACCCGCTACCGCGACTGCGAAGCGGTGTACCGCGACCCGCGCTTGTTCAGCTCGGACAAGCGTGCCGAGTTCGGCCCGAAATATGGCGTTGACAGCCCGCTGTACCAGCACCACACCAGCAGCCTGGTGTTCAACGACCCGCCGCTGCACAGCCGCGTGCGGCGGTTGATCGCTGGCGCGCTGACGGCGCGTGCCACCGATGCGCTCGAGGCCGGTGTGACGCAGTGGGTCGACCATCTGCTGGACCGCATGGCCGTCCGCGCCGCGCGCGGCGAGCCGGTGGACCTGATCGCAGACTTTGCGTCGGCGATTCCCGTTGAGGTGATCGGCAACTTGCTGGGTGTGCCGCAGGACGAGCGCGGCCCGCTGCGCGACTGGTCACTGGCGATCTTGGGCGCGCTCGAGCCCAGCCTGGACGCGGCGCAGCTGGCGCTGGGCCACCAGGCGGTGACCGATTTCTCGGCCTACCTGCGCCAACTGGTGGCGCAGCGCCGTGCGCAGCCAGGCGACCCGGCGCGCGATGTGCTGACCCGGCTGGTCCAGGGTGAGAGCGGCGCCCAAGATCAGCGCCTGACCGAGTCCGAGCTGGTGCAGAACTGCATCTTCATCCTCAACGCCGGCCACGAGACCACCACCAACCTGATCGGCAATGGCCTGATGTCGCTGCTGGACTGGCCGGAACAGAAGCAGTTGCTCGTCGATCAGCCCGAATTGATCGAAGGCGCGGTCGAGGAGTTTCTGCGGTTTGAGAGCTCCAACCAACTGGGCAACCGGATCAGCACCGCCGAGGCCGTGGTCGGTGGCGTGACGCTGGCAGCCGGCACCCGCATCACGCTGTGCATCGGCGCTGCCAACCGCGACCCGGCGGTGGTGGCCGACCCGGACCGGCTCGACCTCCGCCGCAGCCCCAACCGCCACCTGGCGTTCGGCTATGGCCCGCACCAATGCGTGGGCATGGGCCTGGCGCGGCTCGAGGGCAGGGTGGCGATCGGGCGCTTTCTGCAACGCTTCCCGAACTACGCGCTGGCCGGCCCGGCAGTGCGCGGCGGGCGCGTGAGGTTCCGCGGTTATCTGAGCCTGGGTTTGCGGGGGCTTTGAGGGTTTTCCGTTGAGCTTGAGCTTGAAACCACAGCCATGCCCTGCTATTCTAGTCAGCATGATCAGAATTAATGAAGCCGATACGGCAACTCCACCTTCGCCAGCATCCTGGCGTCTTCAGGACGCCAAAGCGCGCTTTAGCGAGTTGGTTAGGTTGGCACACAGCGAGGGGCCGCAGCATGTGACGCTGCATGGCCGTGAGGCCGTCGTGGTTGTCGACGCCGGTGAGTTCCGCCGGATGCAAGGCCAGCGCTCGGGCCAGTTGTTGGTCGATGCCATCGCGTCCTCACCCCACCGCGAGATCGAAATCGAGCCCGCGCGGTCGGCCATGCCGGTGCGGGATCTGGTGCTGTGAGCGCCTGGCTGCTCGACACCAACGTCATTTCCGAACTGCGTCGGCCTCGCCCCGATGGGCGGGTCTTGGCCTTTGTCGCCAGCCAGTCGATGGATCAACTGTTCGTCAGCGCCGTCACCTTCGCTGAAATTCGTTTCGGCATTGAGATGGTCGATGATTCGATCCGCCGCGCCGAACTCCTTGACTGGTTGCTGCACAAACTGCGTCCGATGTTTGACCAACGCGTGCTGCCGGTTTCTGAGGACGTCATGTTCAAGTGGCGGCTGCTAGTGGAGGACGGCCGCAAGGCCGGGCACACCTACTCTCAGCCCGACCTGATCATCGCCGCCACCGGCTTGCACCATGGCCTGACGGTCGTCACGCGCGATACAGCCGACTTCGCCCGTGCTCGCGTGCCACTGTTCAACCCCTGGCTCACCGATACACCGCAGGTCCGACAGTGACCGCTGGCGGGCGGGTCAGGCAGCGGGTGCTTGACCCGCCGCCGGCAGACTTCTGGACCAGTCGACTGCGGCAGCTATATCGGCTTCGTCCAAGTCCAGCTCGGCCAGCTTGGCCCGAACTGCATCGCCGCGCTGGATTCGCACTGGTGTCAGGATGATCTGTCCGTCGCGCACCTCGATGTCGTAATACTCAGCCTGCCCCACCGAGGCGGTGATGCTCTTGGGCAGCCGAAGCTGATTTCTTGCGGTGATCTTGGCCAGCATGATCTTGATCTGGCTAACGCAAACGTCCCGTCTCACCCCGCGACGGCCAACCGCCGCCCTGGGCCAGCGCCTCGCGCAGCGCATCGCCGTGCTGGTCCAGTGAGGGCGGGGCCTGGTCGGCCATCGCGCGCTGGCCGTCGAAACGCATCGGGTTGGCCACCAATGGCATCACCCGATCGTCTTCACTGCGCAAGCTGGTCTGCATGCCGCGCGCCACCACTTGCGGGTGCTCGAACACCTCCGGCACTTTGAGGATCGGTGCGCAAGGCACGGCGTTGGGCTCTAGCAGCGCCACCCACTCCAGTGTCGTGCGTTGGAGCATCCAACCCGCGAGCACCGGGATCAGCGAGTCGCGGTGATTGAGGCGGTCGGTGTTGGTGGCATAGCGCGCATCCTGGGCCAGCGCCGCGTCGCCGGCCAACTGGCAGAAGCGGGCGAATTGGCCGTCGTTGCCCACCGCCAGCACGATGTGGCCGTCTTTCGTCGGGAACACCTGATAGGGCACGACATTGAGGTGCGCGTTGCCCATGCGCTGCGGCACCACGCCGCCGACCAGGAAGTTGCTCGCCTGGTTGGCCAGCATCGCCACCTGTACATCGAGCAGCCCGGCGTCGATGTGGTGGCCCAGCCCCGTGCGGTTGCGCTCGACCAGCGCGGCCAGGATCGCCGTGGTCGCGTACAGCCCGGTGAACAGGTCAGCCACCGCCAAGCCCGCTTTCTGCGGCTGGCTGCCGGGCGTGCCTTCTTTCTCGCCGGTCAGGCTCATCAGCCCGCCGGTGGCCTGGATCGCGAAGTCGTAGCCTGCGGCGCCCGCCATCGGCCCGCTCTGGCCGTAACCAGTGACCGAGCAATACACCAGCCCGGGGTTGTGCGCGGACAGCGCCGCGTAGTCCAACCCGTAGCGGGCAAGCTGGCCGACCTTGTAGTTCTCAAGCAGCACGTCGGCCTCGGCCGCCAGCTGGCGCACCATCGCCGCGCCCTCGGCGGTGGCGATGTCGATCGCGATGGACCGCTTGCCGCGGTTGGCGCTGACGTAGTAAGCCGACATCCGCTCGGCCACATCGCCCCACCAGGGCGGGCCCCAGGCGCGGGTGTCGTCGCCGACATCGGGCCGCTCGACCTTGATCACATCCGCGCCGTAATCGGCCAGCAGCTGGCCCGACCAGGGGCCGGCCAGAACACGCGACAAATCCAGCACCTTGATGCCGGCGAGAAGTTTGGGGCCGCTCACGGGAGTTCCTTCGACAAGAGTTGAACCAATTGGGTTGAACCAAGTGGACGCCGCGGAACCGGCTTTGCCGGGCCGCTGGCGGCGCCAGTCGACAAGCATGTCGGCTGGCCCTCGCAGGCAGGCAACAGTCCGCAGGGACTGTTGCCCGTCCGGGCTCGGCCCCCATTGTGGGGGTGCCGCAGGCGCTTCGGGGGGGGTCAACTAAAAG
>CANFPU010000082.1 GCA_947448955.1 Burkholderiales bacterium | reverse complement strand
TGTTTGAAGTCATCGCCACCGGCGGAGATTCGGCCTTGGGCGGCGACGATTATGACGAAGCCCTGGCGCAGTGGCTGCTTGCCCAAGCCCAGGCGCAGGCCATCACGCCACAAGACAAAACCGTGCTCAAAGCCGCCGCGCGGCGCGCCAAAGAGGCTTTGTCTGAGGCGGTGCAAACATCTGTGCAACTGACGCTGTCGGCACACACGCTGAATATGTCCGTCAGCCGCGCTGACTTTGAAGCAGCCACCGCCGCGCTGACGCAGCGCTGCATGAGTGCGGTGCGCAAAGCGCTGCGCGACGCGCAATTGGGCAAAGACGAAATCCAAGGTGTGGTCATGGTCGGCGGTTCGACCCGCATGCCGCAAATCCAAACTGCGGTGGCCGACTTTTTTGGCCAAGCCCCGCTGAACAACCTGAACCCCGACGAAGTCGTGGCGCTGGGTGCGGCGATCCAGGCCAATCAATTGGCGGGCAACGACGCGGCCGGTGAGTTGCTGCTCTTGGACGTGATCCCCTTGTCGCTCGGCATCGAGACCATGGGCGGCTTGGTCGAGCGCATCATCCCGCGCAACCAGACCATCCCCACCGCCATGGCGCAAGATTTCACCACCTACAAAGACGGGCAAACCGCTCTGGCGTTGCATGTGGTGCAGGGTGAGCGCGACCTGGTGGCTGACTGCCGCAGTCTGGCGCGTTTTGAGTTGCGCGGCATCCCGCCCATGGCGGCCGGTGCGGCGCGCATCCGCGTCACCTTCACGGTCGATGCCGACGGCCTGCTCAGCGTCAGCGCCAAAGAACAAATGAGCGGGGTGGAGGCGAGCATCGATGTCAAACCTTCATACGGTTTGAGCGACACGCAAATCGCCACCATGCTGCAAGACAGCTTCACCACCGCCGAGGTGGACATGAAGGCCCGTGCCCTGGTCGAAGCCCGTGTGGACGGCGACCGCATGCTGCTCGCCACCCAAAGCGCGCTGGACGCGGATGGGCATTTGCTCAGCCCCACGGAGCGCGCTGCCATTGAGCAACTCATGCAGCAACTGCGCCAAGCGGTGCAGACCGAGCAAGATGCCAAAACGCTCGAAGACGTGACCCTGGCGCTGGCCAAAGGCACCGAATCCTTTGCCGCTGAACGCATGAACCACAGCATCCAAAAAGCCCTGTCCGGTCTAAACATCCAAGCCTTGTGAAGGGCATTGAGATAACATCCCCACGCTATGCCTGTCATCAAAATCTTGCCTCATCCTGAATACTGTCCTGCCGGTACAGAAATCACGGCGCCCTCGGGCACCAGCATTTGCGAGGCCTTGCTGGACCACAAAATCAACATCGAGCACGCCTGCGACATGAGCTGCGCCTGCACCACCTGTCACGTGATCGTTCGCGAAGGTTTTGCCAGCCTGAACGCCCTGGAAGAAACCGAAGAAGACTTGCTCGACCGCGCCTGGGGTCTGGAGCCCAACTCGCGTCTGAGCTGCCAGGCCTTTTTGGCCAAGCAAGATGTGGTGATCGAGATTCCGCGCTACACCATCAACCACGCCAAAGAAAATCACTGATGCGCCAAATCTTTCTGGATACCGAAACCACAGGCCTGTCCGCCGAGGGCGGTGACCGTGTGATTGAGCTGGGCTGCGTGGAATTGTTGAACCGCAAACTCACCGGCAACAACCTGCACTTTTATTTCAACCCCGAGCGCGACAGCCATGAAGACGCGCTCAAGGTGCACGGCATCAGCAACGAGTTTTTGCGCGACAAGCCCAAGTTTGCTGACTTGGCACAAGACATCCTGGCTTACTTGAAGGGTGCAGAAATCATCATCCACAATGCCGCCTTCGACATTGGCTTCTTGAACAAAGAGCTGGAGCGGGTGGGTCAAGCCCCGTTCACCGCCCATGTGTCGAATGTGATCGACACCTTGGTCATGGCCAAGCAGATGTACCCCGGCAAGCGCAACAGCCTGGACGCCTTGTGCGACCGTTTGGGTGTGGACAACTCCGGCCGCACCCTGCACGGCGCGCTGTTGGACGCCGAGTTGCTGGCCGATGTGTACATCAACCTCACGCGCGGGCAAGAGGCTTTGCTGATGGACATCAGCGACGATCAGCCCACACACCACACCGACGTGCAGATCGACCTGTCCACCTACCAGTTGCCGGTGTTGCGGGCCAATGAATCAGAACTGGCGGCGCACGAAGATGTGCTCAAACAGCTCGACAAATCCAGCGGCGGCAAAACCGTGTGGCGAAACCTCGCCACGGCCTGAGCCCTGATTTTTTATGGCATAATTGCTGTCTTCGCTGAACAGCGTAGGGCGGTTAGCTCAGGGGTAGAGCACTGCATTCACACTGCAGGGGTCACAAGTTCGAAACTTGTACTGCCCACCAAAAATTCCCAATGAAATCAAGCACTTAGATGAAAGTCTAAGTGCTTTTTCTTTAGTTCAAAGTAGTATGGTCCGGGTTTACTACTTCTCATAGATTTTTCGATGTCTTTTCATAGATTTCGGAATAGTCAAAACACCCCTTTTCAATCTGTTGTCAGTGACAGCAACATGGTGTCAATGCGGCATTGCTTTTTGCCGCTTCGCTGAGACTGCTAGCGCTGTGCTCAGCTTAAAAAAAACGCTACGTTTGTTTTGATTGAAGTCCAGCTACTCAGCCCAGCTAGCCCAAGAAAAAACGCGCTGTAGGGCTTTTTTGATGCCCGCACGGGTGCTAGCTGCAAAAGAGCACTGCCTTACGCAGACTTTGCACGCAAAAAGTCGCTTAAGGCTGGATGCAGTCGTTCAAGGCTGGTTGACTGACCGGCAGCATCCGACCCATTGCAGCCCTTCGACCTATTGGTTGACTGAGCGGTTTGTCGCGAAAGCTGCCGTTCCCGCCAAACTGAAAAATCTTAGATATTGCTCAACAGCAGTCATCTAGGCGCTTGTGTCCTGTCTCGGGGAAATGCCAGCCAGCAAGCCTTAAAGAAATTGCTTATGCTCACACCATGAATAAAATTGTACAAAACTCAGCCAAGCCCTGTTCATTACGTGACGCTGAATTGTCAAATAAAATCAGCACTAAAATTATTCTTATTGCATACCTGTTGCGAGACATTGCGGGCTATGAAACAACTGTTAAAAAGTTGAAAAACCATTTCATAAAATCATATTGGATTGAATTGTGCGATTTGGCAGAATTTGCATCAGATATTCAAATGGAAGTTGAATTGATGAAAAATATTCCAGAAATTTATGATGATTTCAAAAGATCAAGAAATATTGAACTTAAAACAGATGTGACGTTTATGTACGAAAAATATTTAGAAGTCGTATCTGGAAATTACGATATTAGCGACATGCAAAAAGATTGAATTTATAAGAAATTATATAAACTTTTATGATATCTAAGTATCTTTTTCTTTTACTAGCACTGGCGTGTTCATTTGCATGTGCAGATGTGGAACTTCTAAAAGTTAGTGGTACTGAAAACTACACAATTAAAATATCCAAACATGTACGTCAAATAGATTGGCATTCCCCCAATTCAGTAGACATACGCTTGGACGACTGCTGTTAAGAAATTCCCAAGACTTTCCAGTTCTACGGGAACAACGGCTTCCGCGACAAACTCATCACTTTGGTACGGCAGGCAGGGGGCCGGTCACACCAATGAGCAATTCAAGCTAACATAGAAGCCAAGCATAGCGGTATCTCTTTTTTAAAGGAGTCAATCATGTCGTTTTGGCAAATTTTGGGTCGTCTAGAAGTGTCAGACGAGGGGGAAACTATCCAGCTAGTCAGTGACACCACCAGCGTTAGCAGCGACGGCACCATCTACACCCGCATGGGATCAACTACCGTTGGATCTGACGGATCTACGTTCAAGCAGATGGGCAGCTTCAACACAGATGGCAGCACAAGGATTGGCAGCACGGCTACAGGGCTGGGCGCTGTTTTCAACAAACAAGATGATTGGCCAAACTCAAAAGCCGATAAATTTGACATAGGTGATGACAATTGGTAATCAAGTTTGGAAGCTTGAAAATTAACAAATATCAGTTATTGCTACATCCTTGAATTGAAAATTAACCCTTAAACACATTTTTAATAAATCATAAAAAATAGTGAAAATTACCAAATGATTAAGCTAACAGCAATAGAACTTGAAAATTTTCAAACAATTGGCTCACGAACTGTAATCCCAATCCGCGATCTGACATTAATGTTTGGTCCTAATGGGGCTGGTAAAAGTGCAATTTATGACTCACTTGATTTACTAAAAATAATATTTAGTAATGACTGGGGGAAGGATTCATCATATTTAATTGAATTATTAGAACGATGGAGCAACAACAGTGCAAATCCGAAAACACTTGGAGTTGGCATTCAGTTCGAATTAGATCCAGAGTGGAAAATTGATCATTTGGCTGATTACTCTAGCCTGTCTGTATTTAACAGAATTTCTTACGCAAGTCTAAATGAAGATTATTTGGAAGATTTTCGTGGTCAAACATTCAAGATATTTGGAAAATTTCGAAGAGCATACCCTCATCACAAGGATTGGGCGTTTGACGAATTTCAAATTACAAATACTGCCGGAAAAATTCTTCAACTAGAGCAGGCAGGTGATTTTTTTGAAAATAAAGTAAGAATTTTTGAGAAAGACTGGTTAGACACGATAAGACATGACGATCCTTACAAGAAAAATATTAAATTTAATAGTAATGGAGAATCTTATTATGAACTCAAGTTCGCTAGACTTATTTCTGAAATTAAAGCAGGCAAATGGTTTGGTGATGTTTCTTTTCAACAAATAGAGGATTACTTAGACAACAAGGATACAGTGATCGCACTATCAGAATCAATTAATGAAACAATTGAATTCTTTAAACTTTTTGCCAATCAATCGATGAGCTGGGATGAAGAAAATTCTGGCGGTTTAATTTTTGGATCAAGAACAGTTCCAACACCTCAAGAGTTAATCTTTGCAGTTTCAGGTTTGTCGAGTCAGAATAAAAAGCCAGAGACAATAAATAATCAAGAAATATTACGTAACGTTAAGGTTTTAATTAATCCAAATTTTTCACAGTGGGAAGTTATAGCAAAAAGTTTTTCTAAAGATTTATGCAAAGAACAGCTCAAAACTGAAGATGAATATTGGCAGTTAACAGAACATCAAAAAATAAATTCTCTGTTAAGTGAGGAACTTTTTTTAGATAACGGCTACCAAATTTCAGGCGATGTTCGATGCCTAGTCAACGCCGAAGACTTATTAAATTATGAGACTTTAGATGCAATTAATTATTCAAAAATTGTAAGCTTAAATCTAATTGGTCCAAATGGTAAAAAGTTGAAATTAACGATGTTGGAAGTGGTATCGGATATGTATTACCAGTTCTATCATCTTTGGCAGGCAAAGGGATATCACTTATACAACAGCCTGAATTGCATTTGCATCCAGCTCTGCAAAGCGCCTTAGGTAGCGTTATTGTTAAATGTGTCGAGAACAAAATACATTACAACGCCTTCACGTTAATAGAAACTCATTCTGAACACCTACTGTTAAGAATCATGAAGCTTCTAAAAACCTCAAGTTCGCGAGCAGACGAAGTAATAAAGACCATAACGTTTGAAAATGTATGTATTTTGTATTTTCAGCCCAAAGGAGATGGCACAACATCCGTTAAACGACTAAGAGTAGGCCCAGATGGGCAACTTATAGACAGATGGCCAGGTGGTTTCTTTGAGGAACGTTATAAGGATATATTTGATGAATAAAATTTTTGCCACCTCTCCTGAATCAATTAATTTGTATCAAGATTGGTTAAAGTTTTTCGATAAAATTGGGCAACCTAATGGATTGTTTTTTGCAAATTTCCCAAAACCATGGCTTCCCAAATTCAAAGAACACCTTGAATCGTTAAAAGTTGAGGACTGGGACGATTGGGATAAGAAAAAAATAATTGAATTTTTTATTCATTTGAAAAATAATAACTCTTTATTAGCATTACATCATCAGTACGACTATTCCAAGACTTGGGAACTAAACTTTTTGAATTTATCAGATGAAGTAAAAGCTAAATCTATTGCAATAGGTAAGCGGAATAATGAATGCGAAATAAAAGATTTTTCGAAATTAAGCCCGATTGAACTAAAGGTCAGTTCATTTAACAAAGGCGCTCTCACACCCAAAGAGTTTGTTAATTTGTTAGGCGTATATTTTACTCAAACGAAAAAAATCGCATTTGTTGATAGACATAATTATTTAATCAATAGTCAAGGTCAGATAACTCAATTTACAAATTGCATAAGATCAATTTTAGAAATCAACCGTTCAAGCCAACTAGGTGAATTAATAATCTATGCTGTTCATGATGAGACATCTCATCCTTATATGAAAGACAAAGACGAACTTATAAAAGTTTTATCGCAGTGCTTTCAAGATTATCGTATTCCTGTGTACGGCATTAAATATATATGCTGCAAGGAGATACCAGATCGACGTATTGGAAATTTGCACACAAGATTAATCTGCACAAATCACGTTATTTTTCATCTCGGTGACTCAATTCCAGGTAGAAATGAATCTCAACAAATAACAAGGATATCCGATCCTTACGAGAGCTCAGATGAATTGACTTATTGGATAGATGAAGAGCATAACCTCGATGTAGTTACGGCAGCTACATATTACGGACGCTGAGCATTCGTAACTTGAAAAAGCAACGCTCGATCTAAGCTTTATATATGACAACTTTTTCAGACCAAGACTGGACAGAGACAGAAGCGCAGGTCGTCCTGCAGAAAGTGACCGTGGCAGTGACCTGCCCCCATTGAGCTGAACCAAAGCGATGTTACAAAGTCCGCAAATTTTGGAGACTTCCACTGACTGCTTTATTTGTACGCATTGATTTAGGCATTTGCGGCGACAGTCCGCTTGGGGCCTGAAGCACGGGTTGATGACACAACCGCATCGTCCGCTTATGGCCGATAGCTGTTGATTGGCTTTAAAAACTGAGCCACTTTGACGGGAATTTGCATCCAAATTTGAGCCACTTCATTGGCCTATCCTGCTCATTTTTTGTGCAAGGGTGGCCGGGAGTGATCAACGTGGGAACTTTGAGTAAATTGCGCCGCCTCGTCTTGCGAGATGGCCTGTCAGTGCGCCAAGCCAGCCTCAGGCTTGGAATTTCCAGAAACACGGCCACCAAATGGCTCAGCGAGCCTGAAATGGTTGAGCCCCAATACCCTGTTCGGCAGAGCGCGGCCAGTGTGCTGGACCCGTACAAGGAGCAACTTGTCACTTGGCTCAAAGCCGACAGCCACCGTAACAAGCGCGAGCGACGTGGCGTCAAGGCCTTGTTTGAGGCTTTGCGCGCCATGGGCTACGGCGGTAGTTCGACGCCGGTGTACCGGTTTGCTCGGCGCTGGAAGCATGAGCAAAGCCATGCGCCCAAGAACGTGGGGTTTGTGCCGCTGCACTTTGCGCTGGGAGAGGCCTTCCAGTTTGACTGGAGCTGTGAGTACGCCTTCATTGGAGGGTTGCGCCGCCGATTGGAGGTGGCGCACATCAAACTGGCCGCCAGTCGGGCGTTCTTACTGGTGGCCTACTTCACGCAAACCCATGAGATGCTGTTTGACGCCCATGCCAGGGGCTTTGCTGTGTTTGGCGGCGTGCCCAAACGGGGCATTTACGACAACATGAAGACGGCGGTGGACAAGATTGGCAAGGGCAAGCAGCGCAGCGTCAACGCGCGGTTTGAGGCGATGACGGGGCATTATTTGTTTGATCCCGAGTTTTGCAACCGTGCGGCTGGGTGGGAGAAGGGCATCGTCGAGAAGAACGTGCAAGACCGCAGGCGAGGTGTGGTTCGCGAGGTCACTGAGCGGCGCTGGAGCAGTCTGGCCGAGCTCAATGACTGGCTCCAGCGTGCCTGCCAAGATGCCTGGCAAGAGTTGGCACACCCAGAGTGGCCAGAGCTGAGCATTGCCGATGTTTGGCAAGATGAGGCGAGCCGCTTGATGCCTTGCCCCAAGCCCTTTGATGGGTACGTTGAACAACCGATTCGGGTGACCTCTACATCGCTGATTCAGTACCAACGCAACCGCTACAGCGTGCCTTGCGAGTGGGTGCATGGGGTGGTGAGTTTGCGCGTCTACCCGGAGTACTTGTTGGTGGTGGGGCTCGATGGGCACAGTGCCCGGTTGGAGCGTCACTTTGGACGGGATCAAACCATTTACGACTGGCAGCACTACATTGCCTTGGTCGAGCGCAAGCCTGGGGCGTTGCGCAACGGAGCCCCCTTCAGAGACATGCCCGAGTCCTTGGCGGAGTTGCAGCGTCAGTTGCTCAAACACCCAGGGGGCGACCGGGTGATGGCGCAGGTGCTGTCGGCGGTGAATTTGCATGGGCTGGAATCTGTGTTGGTGGCCACCGAGTTGGCACTGCAGGCGGGTCGGGTAAGTGCCGAGCACGTGCTCAATGTGATTGCCCGGCTTAAGGAGCCTGCGCCTGCGCGCCTGGAAATCAGCACGCCGCTGCAACTGAACACGCCTGCGCTTGCCAACTTGGAGCGCTATGACGCTTTGAGAGATGAACAGGAGGCGCGCCATGAGTGATGTGGTCGATGGGCTCAAATCATTGAGTCTGCATGGCATGGCCAGCGCTTGGCCGGAGGTTCTGGGAACGGCCAGGATCAAAGCGCTGGACCATGAGGTGGTGTTGCACCAACTGATCAAGTCAGAGGCTGCGCAGCGCGAGGTGCGTTCCATGGCCTATCAAATGCGCATTGCCCGCTTCCCCGCGCACCGGGATTTGACGGGGTTTGACTTCACTCAGGCGCATGTGGACGCGAATCTGGTCAAGCAGTTGCATGAATTGCAGTTTGTGGGCTCGGCACACAACGTGGTGTTTGTGGGTGGGCCGGGCACGGGCAAGACGCACTTGGCCACCAGCCTTGGGGTGCAAGCCATCCGCGCCAAGGGCAAGCGAGTGCGTTTCTTCTCTACTGTGGAACTGGTCAATGCCTTGGAGCTTGAGAAATCCCAGAACAAGCACGGGCAGTTGGCCAATCGCTTGATGTATGTGGATTTGGTGATCTTGGATGAGATGGGGTATTTGCCGTTCACCCAATCAGGCGGCGCGTTGCTGTTTCATTTGCTGTCCAAGCTATATGAGCGAACCAGCGCGGTGATCACGACCAATCTGAACTTCTCGGAGTGGGCCAATGTATTTGGCGACGCCAAGATGACCACGGCGTTGCTAGACCGGCTCACGCATCACTGCCACATTGTGGAAACGGGCAACGAGAGTTGGCGCTTCAAGCACTCGCAGGCGGTCAGCCTGAAGGGTAAACAATCCAAAACGAAAGGGGGCAAAAGCACCGAGCAGCTAAACTTATCCACAACCGAATAAGCCAATTCTTTAAAAACCAGTGGCTCAATATTCGATGCAAACACTGGCTCAGTTTGTCTGGCTAATCAACACTGAAGTCTCAATCTGATCAAGACGCGCTGTCTGACTTCTTGCTCAAATGTGCCGATTGCATTTGGGTCAATGCCAGAAATCCGAGTTCACCAATTCCATTGGGACATGACGGATATCTGAAGCTTTGGAGCATCAGTCATCCAAGGTTTGAACATGACTTCATCATGTTGGATGAAGCGCAAGACACGAATGCGGCAGTAATTCAGGCACTGACTTCTCAGAATGTTCAAACTGTCTATGTCGGGGACAAGTATCAGCAAATCTACGGATTCAGAGGCGCCTTCAATGCGATGGACAAGATCCATGTCCCATCTGAATGCGCTTTGACTACATCATTCCGTTTTGGGGAGTCCTTGGCTGAAGTCGCGAATGCACTGATAGGGAAATTCGGTGAAACGCGCAAGATAGTTGGTGACAAAAGTAAAAACACCACTATCAACACGACTGCTGCATTGACGAAGATTTACCGAACGAACATGGGCCTACTTTCAGGTTTGGCAGACGCACTGAAAAGTGGGAAGAAGCCATATCTTGCTGGAGGAATTGGTGATCTTTCTGCTCTGATCTATGACGTTGAGTTGATGCAATCTGGTCAACCCGCCATCTCCAATTCCGACTTCTTCGGGTTCAAAAATTGGCATGATCTCGTTGCATTCTCGAAGACATCAGAAGGGTTTTCATATCAAACAGTGGTTCAGATAATTGAGACCTATGGGGCGCGGGTTCTTAAGGAAATGATCAATCGCGTCAGCGCGACTGCAAGTGAAGCTGATGTGATCTTGACCACCGCCCACAAGTCCAAGGGCAAAGAATGGGCGCATGTTGAGGTTTGCGATGACTTCGCTACAAGCATTCGTTTGTCATACTTGCAGCAGAATTCGTACTCATTCAGCGATCCTTCGGTTGAAGAAATTACGCTACTTTATGTTGCCTTGACTCGGGCAGAGAAATCGCTGGTCATACCCGACTCAATCCTGGACATCCTCAAGTTATCTAAGTACTGCCGGGACCCCTTTTCCTCCCTGGGGGGTGCTCCAAAGACTATAGATGCCCCTCGGATTGCATCTCTGGCTGCTTCGAATGCTAAATTGCCTGAAAAGCCTGTGTTGCCTAGTAAATTCGTAAGGGTTAGTCAGGTGAAACAGACGACTCACTCACCGGGGATGGCATTGAACGATTCGGGTTCCGTTTCTTCATCAATTTCACCAAGCGCAATGCCACTAGGAAGTCCTCAACCGCTTAATTTAGGAGTTGCTAACAACGAAAAACTTCAAATGTTGGTGAGCAAGTTCAAGAAATAGAGACCATGTTCAATCTGCACTGCACCAAGAAATTACTGGACAGGATCAAACCTCACGTCCGGCCGACGATTGACAGTACGACGGTCTTGGGTGACTGGTATGCCACGGCACTTTTCTGGAAACCTCAACTGGCGTTGCTTGTTAACGAACGGACCCTGCTTCCAGTGGTCATGCCGCTAGCTCCTGCTACAACACTTGCGCAGCGTTTTCCTGATGCACTGGCGCGGGTGTTGCTGGCGCTGGAAATTGGGCAAGACAGGGTGAAGTTCGAATTGGAAAAGATGGGGCAGGTGACTTACTGCAAGACATCGAACCGCAGTGTCTTGGGCATCATGAACCAGTTCACATACCAAGCTGAGGTCTATAGGGACCATTTTGGCTTGGTTGACCCCTTGGCACTTTCAGTGAAACTTGCTGCTACCCCATGCAGTCCCTTGTACAAAGGGGCAATTTGCCCGGAACTGGCTGTGCGCGATGTCATGACCGAGGGCTTAGTTCACTAACTAGGTTGAACGATGTTGTCGGGCTATATCGGCTTCCGAGGAGGTAAGTGGCAATCATCGACAAGGAGCAAAGAACATGGAATCAGCATTAAGCCTAAAGACCAACAGTCTGATCCTAGCTAGGGACATGAACTATGAGATGAGCACACGGCTCATCCCAGTTTGCCCAGAGTGCAAGGAACCAGTTCATTTAAGAAAAAAGTTTTCGACAACGGGCACTTCTTATTTTGCTCATAATGTTTTAAAAGGCGACAAAGAGGGGGTTTGCTCTCTCAGAGTTTATGGGTATTGGGATCAAGACCATACAAATTCTGGAATGTGGTCAAGCAGAGGGCAGTTAATAGAAAAAATACAAATTGAGTTAATTTCTTTTTTCTCTGATCAGTTTGGAGATGATAAGAAAAAAATCATAACTTTAGTCAGAAAATTTGTAGATGAATATGTTGATTATGATTGGATATATTCTGATCTTTTAGAGCATCTATCTGAGGCAGATCATATATACAACAAGGTTAGAGAAGAAACGACATTGGGAAATGATGATGGTCGTGAAATAGTTTCCCATTACAATTTAGCAATATCATGCCTGAATGGAGTTCGGTTGCACATGGCTACTCAAGGCCTACTTTGGTGCTCTTTCATTGTGGCGCATACCATGTCTGAAATTTATAAAAAAGATTCAGACCCATCTGTTGGTGTGATTTGTAATAATCATGAGGTTGACTTTTGCCTTGATCCAAAGAAGTACAGAAGTCTGATAGCAGGTAATGCAAGTTATCCATCGCAGAGGAATCACGTCTACTATCGTTGCGTTTCAATTAGCCAAAGACTATTGATTCGTTTGCTAGTTAGTTGGAGGTATCCGAACTCACTTAGGCGAAATTTTTTAGAAATCTGTAGCAAGCCTCATTTAATTTCCACCTCTGAGAAGAAAACCTTTTCAAAAGAATCAGCATACATTCCAGAATTTCGCACCTTGGAGGATAGGAATCGTTGGCTGAAAAGACAGTCAGAACTTACAGAGCGAGAAGAATGGGCGGAGTCGAGGCGAATTGAGGCACAAGAATCTCGAGAACTTCAAGAAAGCGCCCTCCAAAGCAGTGTGGAGGAAGAGGAAAGACGTCGAGCTATTCAGATCAAAAATGAACAAATTAGAGCGTTGAAGGCAGAGAGAGAAATGGCGCTTGCTTCTAAATTGGCGGCCAAAAAAGAAGCAATTGCACAGGGGAAACGGGTGTTCGGCCCTTACCGTTGCATGCGCTGTCAATGGATTAACGATAGCGATCGCGTTCCATGTTTTCTCTGTAAAGCCACGGATCGCTTTGTTGAGATTCCAGCATAGGTTCCCCTTCTACTACATGTCCTAAGAAATTGGAGCAGTTCTCTAGACATGGGGGAGCGGTGGATCTGGTAGTCATAGGCTGGCGTTGTGTGCACAAAATTTACGCAAACCAAGCCGCTGCCAGTGGGTCAAGGAGAAGCTTAGGGTGGACTTACCCACGGGCTACCTGAATGAGTCTCAGCCGAGGTTCGCTGCGCCAGTGGTCGTGAAGATCCACCAGACGGATCGTTTGGCCTGCGGCATGGCCAAGCTTGGTCTAATTACCGTTCATTGAAGACCCAGGCCGCATGCATTTAATTAGTTTGGATATCTGTATTGAATTTTTATTGAAAATGTGAGGTCAATGTCAAAATGAGCCATGGCCCGTATACACCCCAGCATTCCATTTCAAGGCCCCTTGGGCGCAGGAGATTACCGCGAGCGTGATGTCCTTCGCATGCTTGGCGATGGCCTGCCAGACAACTTTGACGTTTTCCATAACTTGCCCTGGTCTTCCGTGCATGAGGGTAAGCAGATCTTTGGAGAACTTGATCTTGTGGTCATTTCTCCAATGGGTCATGTCGTATTGATTGAGGTGAAAGCGGGCGCTGTCCATGAAGAGGCGCATAGGTTATCCAAAAGCTATGGAAATTTAGGGCGTTCCAAGGACATCGGACATCAAGTCAGGCGACAGCACAGCGCCCTGATGGACAGAATGCAAAAGGGGGATTTTCCCTCTGTCAGCATTCAGACCTTGCTGGTTTTGCCGGATCACACTGTTCACAGTGCGGTGCTCGCATACCCTCGCGAACGAATTGTGGATGCCCCTGAGTTTGATGGGCTTTGCCGGCGAATTCTTGGCTTGTTGCCTGCAACTGAACCTTCTTCGGATGCCCGGCAAAAAGTGGTGGATTTTTTTGCCAGTCGGTTCTATGTTGTTACGGATGTCTCCACCAATATTGGGCAAGTTCAGCAAGCTAGCACTTCGCTCGCTAGCGGGCTTGCCACATGGGTGCCTAAAATTTCCCACACGAGTAATTTATTTTTTATTCAGGCTACGGCAGGTTCAGGTAAGACCCAACTTGCTTTAAAACTGCTTCAAAAGGCTATCAGTGACAAACACCGCTGTGCCTACATTTGCTTTAACCGGCCCCTCGCTGATCATTTGAGTAAGTTGGCTCCACCCTCGGCAGAGGTGACAACTTTCCACCAACTTTGCCGAGAACATGCTGAGCGCAATCGAGAGATACTGGATTTCGCTGCGCCTGATGTGTTCAATCACATCACAAAGAGTTACATAGACAACGCAGAGCAACTTTCAAGAAACCTAGACCTATTGATCATCGATGAATCGCAGGACTTCGTTCCTGAATGGGCCATCGCAGTGATGAATCGACTCAAAGAAGATGGAACTATTTATGTTATGGGCGATGCGGGGCAGCAAATTTATGAGCGTGAGCAATTTGACTTAACAGATGCCGTGCATGTGAAGTGCATGGATAATTTCCGCTCTCCAAGAAAAGTGGTTCATGTCATCAATCAGCTGCAATTGAGTGAAGAGCCTATCGTTTCTCGCAGCGCTCACGAAGGTGAGACCCCACAAATTTACACATGGACGCCCAACTTCGTGAGCAGTCTTACCGCGCTTAATCAATGCTTGAAAAGGCTTTGGGAAGACGGGTACTCACCTGATCAGGTTGCGGTAATCAGCTTCAAGGGGGTGAAAAATTCAGAGGCCTTGGCGCAATCACTGTTGGGAGGCTATAAAACCAAAATGTTCAGCCGTTATGACGATGCCGGAAATGCGCTTTGGACGGATGGTGCTCTTTTGGTTGAGAGCGTGTATCGGTTTAAAGGGCAAAGCATGCCTGTAGTGGTGCTTTGCGAGGTGGATTTTGATGAACTTAATGATCGCGAAAAGCGCAAGCTTTTTGTTGGACTCACTCGTGCGCAGGTGCGGGTAGATGTGGTTATCAGTGAGAAAAGTGCTCAATTACTTATGCAATGAAAACAACTGTTGTCTGAGAACGGATGACTTTTAAGATTTTCTAGGATTTATCAGAGGGATCTTTCCCCTTGAAGATTCTCTACCGATGGGCTCATTCCATGAGCTTTTGAGCCTTGATGATGTAGCCATATCGGAGGATACCTATGAAGACCGAAATCGTCGTCGGGAACATCGTTAAGCAGTCAGATATGGAAGCGTTGGTCAACAGTGCCAATGCCAATTTGCGATTGGGGTCTGGCGTGGCAGGAGCCATCCACATGGCCGCTGGCCCTAAGCTGGAAGAGTACTGCAAGCCCTTTGCGCCTTTGGCCTTGGGGGCAGGATTGATCACACCGGGCTTCAAACTGCCCAACCCTTGGATCATCCATGTGCGCTCTGCCCATTACTTAAACAACGAAGAGCCCGAAAAGTACATGCAAATGGCGCTAGAGTCGATGCTGCGCATTGCCCATGACAACGATCTGAGGAGTTTGGCCATGCCCGCAATAGGCACCGGCATGTTCAAGTTCCCACCGGAGTTAGCGGCTCGCTTGACAGCGGAGGTGTTGGCCAAGGCTTATGCGTTGTCACCTAACCTCAATTGGATTCGTGTTTGCCTTGCCGATCCCGGTTTGCTTGCGGTGTATGAGTCGGCTTTTGTTCAAGCTGGCTTGCAATGCAAAACGCGAGCGTTGCATTGAGCGGTCTGCGTTAAGTTGTGTGAACTAAGCTGTAGTCATGTCCAAGCCCCGCTACTTAACAAAATCCCGCTTTAAGTTGGCAGCAGAATGCCCGACCAAGCTGTTTTACACCGGCAAGGACAAGGTCTACCGCAACCTCAGGCAGGAAGATAGCTTTTTGGCGATGCTGGCCGATGGCGGTTACCAGGTCGGTGAGTTGGCCAAGTGTTTCTACCCCAACGGCATCGAGGTGGAGTCGATCAACCATAAGGATGCCCTAGCGCAAACAGCTGAGCTGCTAAAACAAGAAAACGTCACTATTTTTGAGCCCGCTATTCGCCACGGCAATCTCTTTGTGCGCGTGGATATTTTGGTCAAGAAGGGCAACGTCTTTGAGCTCATCGAAGTCAAGGCTAAGTCCTACAACTCCGTAAAACCTGAAATCTTGGGGGCGAGGGTTGGAATTCTCTCGGATATGCGGCCGTATATTGAGGACGTTGCATTCCAGGCGCATGTCCTCAGGTCTGCATTTCCAAATGTCACTGTTAAAACTTTTTTGATGATGCCGGACAAGTCCGTGACGGTCGAAATCAGTGGACTGAATCAGCTGTTCAAGATTGTTCGTGACGGCAATCGATCCAAAGTCATCGCCAGCCCAGAAGCAAAGACCGCCAAAGTGAATCACAACATCTTGGCGCTGGTTCCCATGGATGAGTATTTGGACATGATCAACCAAGATGGTGTTAAGTACCTGCGCTACACCAAAGCCCTGCCACTGCTTGCCGAAGAATGGTCCCAGGCTTACCAAGCCGATCTCAAAATTCCTCCAACCCCAGGCAGCCAATGCGCCAATTGTGAGTTCAAGTCAACTCCTGGCGATGGGTTCAAGAACGGGTTCAAAGAGTGCTGGGCGCAGGCCTATCAATTCACCGATGCCGATTTTGAGCAGGGCACCGTGCTTGACATTTACAACTACCGCAAGAAGGACAAACTCATCTCCGACGGGCGCATTCGCCTAAGTAACGTGAACGAAGACGATATCAAGATCGTTGATGGCGGTGAAGAGCTCAGCCTTTCAGAGCGCCAATGGATGCAGGTGCGAGGCATACCGCCCGATGAAGACAGAGGTGGTTTTTGGATTGCAGATCATTTGATGAGCAAAGAAATGACCGAGTGGAAATACCCGTATCACTTCATTGACTTTGAAACCAGTACTGTGGCCTTGCCTTTTCATGCGGGCATGCGGCCCTATGAGCCGGTGGCTTTTCAGTTTTCGCATCATGTGATGCAAGAGAACGGGCAGGTTGAACATGTGGGTGAATTTTTGCTGACAGACCCCGTGGTCTTTCCAAACTTCAAATTCGCCCAGGCGCTCAAAGACCAATTGGACCAAGATGAAGGCACCGTGTTCATGTGGAGCCATCATGAGAACACCATATTGAATCAGATCGTTAAGCAGTTGGAAGCCACGCCGAATCCGCCCACCAACGGGTCCGAGCTGATTGATTTCCTCCGGACTTTGGCAAAAGACGGTGAGCGAGCAATGTACGACCTGTGCAAGCTGAGCGGGAAGGCATATTTCCACTTAGGCACGAAGGGCAGCAGTTCCATTAAGAAAGTGCTCCCCGCTGTTTTGAAAACATCACCATTCCTGCGCCAAAAATACAGCCAGCCGATCTACGGCTCACAGAACGGAATAAAGAGTAAAAATTTCACAGACTTCACCTGGTGGGTAGATGCAGGGCAGGGCGTTCCCTTGGAGCCCTATGACTTGCTCAAAGACTACGGATCTACGTTACTGGGCGAAACCGTCTTGGCGGGTGAAGATCCAGATGAACTTGTGATTGCCAATGGCGGTGCAGCAGCCACGGCCTATGCCAGGCTTCAGTTTGAAGCGCTGGGTGCAGAGCCAAGGAGAAAGATCTGCGAGGCACTGCTGCGCTACTGTGAGCTGGACACACTGGCCATGGTGATGATTGTTGAAGCATGGAGAGAGTTCGCTTCCACTATCTAATATTAGATGATTAAAGGTTACAAAACATGCATGAAATCAACTGTCCGCACTGCGGCAAGGCCTTCAAGATTGATGAAGCCGGATATGCGGACATCATTAAACAGGTGCGCGACGTCGAGTTTGAGAAGCAACTGCACGGCCGGCTTGAGTTGGCGGAGCAGGACAAGCGCAATGCGGTTGAATTGACCAAAGCGCAGCTGTCCAATGACTTGCAAAAGGCCCAGTCTGATAAAGACGCTGTGATTCAGGCCCTAAAGGCCAAATTAGATAACTTGCAGCTTGCCCAGCAACTGGCCGTCAACCAGGCAGTTAGCACCATTGAAAAAGAGCGGGACGAGGTCAAGAACAACTTGCAAATTTCCGTGATGGAAAAGCAATTGGCCGAAACCGCCCTCAAAGAGAAATACGAAACTCAGATCAAGGACCGTGACGACGCCATAGAACGCTTGCGTGACATGAAGGCA
>CANFPU010000081.1 GCA_947448955.1 Burkholderiales bacterium | reverse complement strand
CGGGGGCGGCCAAGCCGCTTGATGCCACTGCCTACAATTTGCGGTTTTCCCCTGAAGCTGCCCATGAGCCCCGACATTGCTGCGCCCGAAACCGTCTCGCAAGATGAACACAAGCTGATCATCGAGCGGCGCGAAAAACTCAGCGGGCTACGGGCGCGGGCCAAAGCCACCGGCCAAGCGGTGTTTCCGAACGACTTCAAGCCGCGCCACCAAGCGTCGCCCTTGCAGCAGCAGTATGGCGAGATGAGCAGCGAACAGCTCGAAGCCTTGGCAGTGTCGGTGGCCGTGGCTGGGCGGATGATGCTCAAGCGGGTGATGGGTAAGGCCAGTTTCGCGACCTTGCAGGACGGCTCTTTCGGTGCGCCCGGTAGCAACGACCATGGCCGCATCCAGCTCTTCGTCAGCCGCGATGCGCTGGGCGAAGAGGCCTACGACGCGTTCAAGCGTAGCGACCTGGGCGACATCCTGGGCGCCGAAGGGCTGCTGTTCAAGACCCGTACCGGCGAGCTCTCGGTCAAGGTCAACGCGCTGCGCCTGCTGACCAAAAGCCTGCGCCCGCTGCCCGACAAGTTCCACGGCATGGCCGACCAAGAGCAGAAATACCGCCAGCGCTATGTCGACCTGATCGCCGACGAGCAAGCCAGGCTGCGGTTTGTGGCGCGCAGCAAAGCGGTGAGCTCGATCCGCGGCTTCATGGTCGAGCACGGCTTCCTGGAGGTCGAGACGCCGATGCTGCACCCGATCCCGGGTGGCGCCAATGCCAAGCCGTTCGTGACCCACCACAACGCGCTGGACCAGCAAATGTTCCTGCGCATCGCGCCCGAGCTATACCTGAAGCGACTGGTCGTCGGCGGCTTTGAGCGGGTGTTCGAGATCAACCGCAGCTTCCGCAACGAGGGCATCTCGGTTCGGCACAACCCCGAATTCACGATGATGGAGTTCTATGCCGCGTACTGGAACCATCACGACTTGATGGACTTCACCGAACTGCTGCTGCGCCATGCAGCGGTGGCGGCCACCGGGTCGGCCAGGATCAGCTACGCCGGCAAGCCGGTGGCGCTCGATGAGCCCTTCACCCGGCTGTCGGTTCGCGAATCGCTGGTGCGCCACGCCGGGTTGAGCGATGCTGAATCGGTCGACGCCGCAGTGCTGCACGCCAGGCTGCGCGCCAAAGGTGAAGAGCCACCGGCGCACTGGGGCTTGAGCGCCCTGCAGTTCGGCCTGTTCGAAGCGGTGGTCGAGGAGCAACTCTGGCAACCCACGTTCATCATCGACTACCCGGTCGAAGTCAGCCCGCTGGCCAGGGCGTCTGACGCGGACCCAACGATCACCGAGCGCTTCGAGTTGTTCATCACGGGGCGCGAGTTCGGCAACGGTTTTTCAGAGCTCAACGATGCCGAGGACCAGGCCGCGCGCTTCCAGTCCCAGGTCGCGAACAAGGACGCCGGCGATGAGGAGGCGATGTATTACGACGCCGACTTCATCCGCGCGCTCGAATACGGCATGCCGCCGACCGGGGGCTGCGGCGTCGGGCTGGACCGGTTGGTGATGCTGCTGACCGACAGCCCAAGCATTCGAGACGTTATTCTCTTCCCAGCGCTTCGCCGGGAAGCCTGATGACGCCGGCTCTTCGGAGCGGGGCCTGAACGGCTTCGAAACACCGGGATCGCGCATGACCCCGCGCATCGCATCGTTGCCGCTCATCCACCGCGAGTGCTGGCAAGAACTGGAAACGGCCACGCGCGACCGTGACCATGGCTTTCGCCTGATGGGGCTGGCCACGGTTGACCGCGACGCTGCTGACCTGCGAACTGTGGTGCTGCGCGAGGTACAGGCCGAGCAGCGCAGGCTGCTGTTCTTCACCGACGCGCGATCGCCCAAAGTGGCGCAGATCCGCGCCCATCCTGATGCCACGCTGATGATGTGGTGCAAACGCCTAGGCTGGCAGCTGCGGCTGCGGGTGCGCCTGGAGGTCGAGACCCGCGGACTGGCGGTCTCCTCGCGCTGGGCGCGGCTCAAGCTCACGCCCTCGGCGATGGACTACCTGTCGCCATTGCCGCCGGGCGCGCCGCTGGGCCAGGCCACGCCGGAGCGCGCGAGCCGGGCGCAATTTGCGGTCGTCAGCGCCCAGGTGCAGTCCATCGACTGGCTGGAGCTGCACGCCGACGGCCATCGCCGTGCGCTGTTCGATGGCAGCGGCCAAGGGCAGTGGCTCACGCCTTGAGCCATGCCTGGTGAGCCGACAAAGGGCTCAGGCTTGCAGCGCTTGAGCGACCAGATTGCGCATCGTCTCGGCCAGCGCCCGCCGGTCGGCATGGGCGCTGGCCTGTGGCAGCAGCAGGTCGACATGGACCACCAGGCCGCGCGCGGTGGCCACCCGCCAAAGGCTTTGCAGCAAGGAGGTGTCGCCGACATAGACCACCGCTGGGCTGAATCGATGGCGCCCGTCAGCAAAACGCAAGACCGCGGGCTGGATCGGCGTTGCGGTGGCGATCGCCGCTTGCAGCAGGTTGGCGTGGAAGGGCAGCGGCGCTGGTCCTTCGCCCGTCGTGCCCTCGGGAAACACGGCAACCGTCTGCCCAGCATTGAGCGCCTCGGCCACCGCATGCACCACCCGCAGCGCGTCGCGCTTGCGCTCGCGCTCGATGAACAGCGTGCCGGCGCCTCGCACCAACCAGCCCAGCAGCGGCCATTGCAGCACGTCGGCCTTGGAGACGAAGCGCGCGTGCGGCACCGCAGCGTGCAGTGCCGCGATGTCTAGCCACGACACATGGTTGGCCAGCAACAAGCTCGCACCGGGTCGCGGCGTGCCGCGAACACGCAGGTCCACGCCCAGCACCCGCAACAAACCGGCGGACCACCAGCCGATGCGGGCTTGGCGGCCGGCTGGGTCCAGCGAAGGGAACCGCAACGCCATCACCGCCATGCCATGACACAGGTGCAGCGCGACGCGGCCGATGCGCCACAGCGCCAGCAAGGTTGAGAGTGGCGCAGTCATCCAGGCCAGCGTCGGCACCATCGCCCAGACCCTCACCAGCCGCTGAACTGCAG
Organism: Burkholderiales bacterium; assembly: GCA_947448955.1. Lineage (GTDB taxonomy): Bacteria > Pseudomonadota > Gammaproteobacteria > Burkholderiales > Burkholderiaceae_C > Pseudaquabacterium. The sequence continues at coordinate 14,728 of CANFPU010000081.1, read as the reverse complement.
CCCGGTCATCAGGCCAGCGCCGATTCGTAGGCCACGGTGCCCGCCACCAGCGTCGCGCGGACCCGACCGGGCAGCGCGAAACCGGTAGCCTCGAACGCGAACGGCGTGTGCTTGCCCTGGCTGGCCAGGTCTTGCGGCGTGACACGCCAGGTCGCGTCGGGGTCGAAAATGCACAGGTCTGCGACCCCGCCTGCGACCAACTGACCGGCCGACGACGACAGTGAACCTAACGATTCGCCCAGCACCCGCACCGGGTCGCTGGTGACGCGCGCCAGCGTCGAGGCAAGCGACAAGCCGCTGTCCGCTCCCCACTTGAGCGCCAGGCTCAGCAGCAGTTCCAAGCCCGTGGCACCGGGCTCCGCTTCGCCGAACGGCAGGTTTTTGGCGTCTTCATCGACCGGCGTGTGATCGGAGACCAGCGCGTCGATCGTGCCATCAGCCAGCGCGGCGCGCAGCGCAGCGCGGTCAGCCCCCTGTCGCAGCGGTGGCGTCAGCCGCATCGCCGGGTTGAAGAATCCGATGTCCACGTCCGTCAGGTGTAGCGAGTTGATCGACACGTCAGCGGTCAGTGGCAGCCCCTCGGCCTTGGCTGCACGCAGCAAGGCCACGCCCGCAGCCGACGACAACCGGCACAGGTGAACGCGGGCGCCAGTGCTACGCACCAGTTCGATGATGGTCAGCATCGCGACCGTCTCCGCCGCGACCGGCACACCCGACAGGCCCAATCGCGTGGCCACGGCGCCGCTGGCAGCCACGCCCTTGCCCAGCCAGCCGTCCTGCGGCCGCAGCCAGACGGTGTAGCCAAAGGTAGCGGCGTACTGCAGCGCGCGCTGCAGCGCCAAGGTGTCGAGTATGGGCACCTCCGCTTGCGAAAAACCGACGCAGCCGGCCTCGGTCAACTCGGCCATCTCGGTCAGCACTTCGCCGGCCAGGCCGCGGGTCAATGCGCCGAGCGGAAACAGCCGGCACAGCGAGAGCTTGCGAGCGCGGAACTTGAGCATCTCCACCAGACCGGGCTCGTCGAGCGTTGGGTCGGTGTCGGGCGGGCAAACCAGGCTGGTGACGCCACCGGCGGCTGCCGCGTTGAGCTCGCTCTCGAGCATCCCCTCGTGTTCGTGACCAGGCTCGCGCAAACGCGCAGCCAAGTCGACCAGACCGGGCGCGACGATACAGCCGCTGGCGTCGATCACCCGCATCGGTTGAAAGTCGGCCGGCACCCGGCCCAGTGTGAGGATTCGGCCGGCGGCGATCGCCACGTCGCCGGGCTCGTCGCGGCCCGAAGCGGGGTCGATCAGCCGGCCGCCTTTGATGAGGATCTTCATGCTTCATTTCCCGCAATGATCGACATCACCGCCATTCGCACCGCGATGCCGAAAGTCACCTGCGGCAGGATCACGCTGTGGCTGCCATCGGCCACCGCCGAGTCGATCTCGACGCCACGGTTGATCGGCCCCGGGTGCATCACGATCGCATCGGGCTTGGCCAGCCTGAGTTTGTCCTCGGTCAGCCCGTAGTGCTTGAAAAACTCGCCGGCACTGGGCAGCATCGCGCCGCTCATGCGTTCGTTCTGCAGCCGCAGCATGATGATCACATCGGCGCCGCGTATGCCTTCGGCCATGTCGTGGCAGACCCGCACGCCCATGCCCTGGAAATCACCCGGCACCAGGGTCTTGGGGCCGACCGCGCGGATGTCGGGCACGCCCAACGTGGTCAGCGCATGGATGTCGGAGCGCGCGACCCGCGAGTGCAAGATGTCACCGACGATGGCCACCGACAACTGGGTGAAATCCTGCTTGTAATGCCGGATCGTGTACATGTCGAGCAGGCCCTGGGTCGGGTGCGCATGGCGCCCATCGCCGGCGTTGACCACATGCACATGCGGCGCGCAGTGCTGGGCGATCAGGTAAGGCGCGCCGCTCTCGCTGTGGCGGACGACGAACATGTCAGCATGCATCGCCGACAGGTTGGCGATGGTGTCGAGCAGGCTTTCACCCTTGGCCGCGCTGCTCTTGGCGATGTCGAGGTTGATCACATCGGCCGACAGCCGCTTGGCGGCAATCTCGAAGGTGGTGCGGGTGCGGGTCGAGTTCTCGAAGAACAGGTTGAACACGCTCTTGCCCCGCAGCAGCGGCACCTTCTTGACCTCGCGGTCGTTGACCGACAGAAAAGTACCCGCGGTGTCGAGAATCTGCGTGACGACCTCGCGCGGCAAGCCCTCGATCGACAACAAATGGATCAGCTCGCCTTGCCGGTTGAGCTGGGGGTTGCGCTTGTTCAGCATGTCAGGCTTGCCCCTGGACCGAGAAAGTGAATCGCCCGCTGTCGGCGCGAGCCAGCGACAGCTTCTGCGTGGCCGGCAGCACGACCTTGGCGGCGGCAAAAGCGGGCTGAATCGGCAGCTCGCGACCGCCCCGGTCGACCAGCACCGCCAGCGTCACGCTGGCCGGGCGGCCGAAGTCAAACAGCTCGTTGAGCACCGCGCGGATCGTGCGTCCGGTGAACAGCACGTCATCCAGCAGCAGGATGTGGGCCCCGTCGACGGCGAAAGGAATCTTGGTCGCGTCGGTCCCGCTGGCCATGCCTCGGGCCGAAAAATCGTCGCGGTGCAGCGTGCTCGAGATCACCGCCGGCCGGCCAGCAACGGCCAGTTCGGGCAAGTCGGCGACCAGCCGCTCGGCCAGCCAGGCGCCGCCCGACCAGATGCCCATCACCACCATGCCGGGTCGCCACAGGCTGCGCACGCCGTTGCGCAACTCAGCGTACAGGGCTTCGGCGTCGAGGGTCAGGCTGCTCATGGCAAGCTCCTCAGGAATTGGTCGAGGATCACGCAGGCCGATGCGGCGTCGACATCGGCGGCGCCGGAGCGGATCGCCTCGGTCGTGCTGTAGCGCTCGTCGACCTCGTGCACGGCGAGGTGGAAGCGACCGCGGAGTTGACGACCGAAGCGCTGCGCCAGCCGGGTGTTGTCGTGCGGCGTGCCGTCCGGATGACAGGGCACGCCAAGCACCAGCGCGTCGGGCTGCCATTCGGCGATCAGCCGGGTGATCGGCTCAAAGCGGGCGGCGCCCTCAGCCGCGACACTGCCCAATGGGCTGGCTTCGCGCAACAAGCTATTGCCCACGGCGACGCCGGTGCGCCGGGTGCCGAAGTCAAACGCAAGGAAGGTGCGCAGCGCCGCCGGTCTGCTCAGGCTGCCGGTCACGCGTGCCCAGCCTCCTGGCTGAGCATGCGCGGGTCAAATCCCAGCAGCGAGACGGCGCGGTCGTAACGCTGCTCAATGGGGGTGTCGAAGATGATGTCAGGCCTGGCGTCGACGGTGAGCCAGCCGTTGCGGCCCAGTTCTTCCTCGAGCTGACCCGCGGCCCAGCCGCTGTAGCCGAGCGTAACGAGCAGGCGTTTCGGTCCGCCGCCGGCCGACAACGCCTCGAGCACGTCCTTGCTGGTCGTCATCTCCAAGCCGCCGGGGATCGACAGTGTGCTGCTGTACGGGCTGCGCGCATCGCCCATGCGCTCATGCAGCACGAAACCGCGCTCGGTCTGCACCGGGCCGCCGAAATACACCGGCTGGTCGGCCAGCGCCAGCGAATCCAGGCTGAGCTCTACCTTGGCAAACAGGTTCTTGAGCTTGATGTCAATGGGCTTGTTGATCACCAGCCCGAGCGCGCCGTTCTCGGTGTGCTCGCAAAGGTAGATCACCGCGCCGGTGAAGTTGTCGTCACCCATGCCGGGCATCGCGATCAGGAACTGGTTGCTGAGGTTCATGCGGCCCTTGGACATGCGCAGATTCTAATGATCGGGGACACTTGCCCAGTGCAGCACGATCACCACCCTACCCTGTCCCGCGCGCTGGTCTGGTTCCGCCGCGACCTGCGCGCCGACGACCATGCGGCCTTGAGCCACGCGCTGCAGGCCGCGCGCCAGGTCTGGTGCGCTTTCATCTTCGACCGAGCGATCCTGGACCGCTTGCCCCGCGCCGACCGGCGGGTCGAATTCATCCGCGACAGCTTGGTCGATCTCGACGCCCAGCTGCGTAGCCTGGGACTGGCGCATGGCGTGGCGGGGGTCGGCCTGATCGTTCGTCACGGCGACGCGCAGGCCTTGCTGCCGGCGCTGGCCGTGCAGCTCGGCGTGCAGGCGGTCTATACCAACCACGACGACGAGCCCAACGCGCTGTCGCGAGACGCGAAGGTGCGCGGCAAACTGGCCGAGGCCGGCATTGCGCTGCATAGCGGCAAGGACCATGTGGTGTTCGAGCGCAGCGAGCTGCTGACCGCCACGGGCAGCCCATACAGCGTGTTCACGCCTTTCAAGAACGCCTGGCTGCGCAAGGTCACGCCTGAGACCGTCAAGCCCTGGCCAGTGGCATGCCACGCCAGCGCGCTGGCGGCCCTGCCCGACCCGTCACCAGTGCCCACGTTGGCCGAGATCGGCTTCGAGCCGACCAATCTGCACCAGCTCAAGCTGCCCACCGGCAGCACCGGCGCGCACGAGCTGCTCGATGATTTTCTCGACCGCATCGACGACTACGGCCAGACAAGAGACTTTCCCGCGATCAAGGGCCCGAGCTACCTGTCGACCCACCTGCGCTTCGGCACGGTCTCGATACGCCAGCTGGCACGCGAGGCCTGGCAACGCATGCAAGCCGGCTCGCGCGGCGCCGAGGTCTGGCTGTCGGAGCTGATCTGGCGCGATTTTTACCACCAGATCCTGCACCACCACCCTCGGGTGGTGAGCCACAGCTTCAAGCCGGCCTATGACGCGATCCACTGGGAACAAGGCCAGCATGCGGACGCGTTGTTCTCGGCCTGGTGCGAAGGTCGAACGGGCTATCCGCTGGTCGACGCGGCGATGCTGCAGATCGCGCAGACCGGCTACATGCACAACCGGCTGCGCATGGTGGTGGCGAGCTTTCTGACCAAGGACCTGGGGCTGGATTGGCGTCGCGGCGAAGCCTACTTCGCGACCCACCTGAACGATTTCGACCTCGCCGCCAACAATGGCGGCTGGCAATGGGCCGCGTCGACCGGCTGCGATGCCCAGCCGTACTTCCGTATCTTCAACCCGGTCGCGCAAAGCGAGCGCTTCGACGCTGCGGGCCGGTTCATCCGCCGCTACCTGCCCCAACTCGCCGGTCTGCCCGACAAGCAGATCCACGCCCCCTGGCTCGCCAGCCCGATCGAGCTGGCGGCGGCGGGCATCGTGCTCGGCCGCGACTACCCCGAACCGGTGGTCGCGCACGACCTGGCCAGAACCCGGACGCTGGCGCGCTACGCCGTGGTCAAAGCTGCCTGAGGATCGTCGTCCGACTGTTCGCGGGCCAACCGCGCCATCCCCACCTGCTGCGCCAGCAGGTCTTCGGTCGCCTGCAGCGTGCGCTGCAAGCCGAGCTGGAGCGCGGCCAAGTCGGCCACCGACCCGGCCACACTCCGGGTGATGGCCTTTAGGCGGCTGTCGCGGTCCCGCGCCAGCAGATCGAAATCGGGCGACGCCGGCTGGCCAGTGTCGGCCCGGCTGTCGATCTCGCTGCCGATCGCGGTGTGGGTCTGCCACTCGATGTCGCGGAGCCGCGCCTGAAAGCGCTCGAGGTTCTCGCTCACCTCACCCAACCCGCTCTTCAGCAGACCGACATCGGAGGCGATCTGGGACTGGACCGCGCCGAACTGACCGGCCATGTTGGCGGTGTCGAGCCACCGCTCCAGCCCCGGTGGAATGGCCCGTGACGCGCCGATCTGGAGGCTGTCATGGGGGGCCTCGATGTCGGGCGCCGGGTCGGTCGGCGCAGCACCTTCGGCCGCAGGCTGCCAGCGCGGCCCGGGTGCCATCGCCTCGGGCAGCGAGCCCCAAAGGTCAAGGTCGCTGGCCAGCGGCAGATCGGGCACATGATCGAGCAGGCTTTGCAAGCCTGGCAGTCGGGGCGCCGGCGGATCGGCTGGCGCCAACCCGTCCAGCCAGGGCTCGGCCGTCAAGTCAGCACCGGTAACCGGCACCTGCGGGCTCGCCAGGGCATCGGCGGCCGCGACCAGCGCCTCCGCATGAAGATGGCTCGCTTCGCCTGCAGACAAAGCCTGGACCCAGGCATCGACGGCGTCACAGGCCTGGTGGATGAAAACCTGGAGTGCCGGCTCTGCCCGGACAACAGGTTCACCCAAGCGCAGGTTGAGCAGCTGCTCGCAAGCCCGGGCGACCCGCGCAAGGGCGTCGAGCCCGACCACGCGCGCGCTGGCTTTGAGGCTGTGGAAAGCGTGGCGCAAACCCTGCAGCGCCGCGCTGTCGTCGGCTTGCGTCCCCAGCACGTCCAGCGCCTGCCGCACGGCATGGATCATCTCGCGGGCTTCGTCGACAAAAGCTTGGCGCATTTCGAGATCTGCCTGCAAGTCGGTCGACAGGTCGAACCCAAGCGCCGGTTCGAAACCGCCCTCGTTCACTCGGGCGCCGTCGAGGTCGGCCGACGCCAAGCCGATGCAACGGTGCGCCGCTACCGCGGCCAGGTTACCGGGGTCGGAGTCGGGGTCGGGGTCGGAGTCGGAGCAGCCCAGCCGGTCCTGTTCGTAGTCCACCGCCGCATGGGCCGTCAGACCATAGCCATGTCGAATTGCGGCCAAACGCGATCCAGCAGGCAAGACCTCAGGGCGCACCACCTGACTGCAAAAAAACAGCAGGTCGCGCGCCAGCCGCTCGGAGGGCTGGGCCTGCTCGCCGACGCGCAATTGGGCCAGCAGCCTAGAGCCGATCCGCTTGCTGTGCACGTCGGGCTGTATCCAGCCGCCTGCCAGGGCCTCAAAAAATCCGGCGGCCAGTTGCCACAGCGTGGCCAAGCGCCGGTTCGGCGCCATCGCGTCGTCGCCCGGCGCCAGCGCCGCGACAGCCAGGCCGGCCAACAATTCGCTCAAGCGCGCTGCCGAATCTGGCGCCGCGCCGCGCATCCAGTCCAGCAAGTCGGCCTCGATACGGTGGACCGCGTCCTCGTCGAGCCGACGCGGCGGCACATCGCGATCGAAAACCAGCGCACACCAGGACCACTCAAACGTCCACAAGTCGGCTGGATGAGCGCGCGCAATGCCGGCGAGTTCTTGCAGCGCGCGGTATGGCGGGAACAGGGCCACGGTCGAAACCGATCTGCCAGCCAGGCGCTGGGCGATGAAGTCGAGCAGTGCGAACGAGCCGTGCTCGATCTTCTGTACCACCAGCGGCATGATCAGCCTGGGCCGATCGCTCAAGCGTTGCAGCACGGCTTCGGCGGCGCGAATCAACTCGGCAGCGCGACCCAAGCCCACCAGCTCGAGAACGCCCACGGCTTGGTGTAACTGGCTGCGCGCCTGGCGCAGCACCGCAGGATCGGGTATGTCGAGTTCGGCGAGCTCAGTTTGCTGCTGCAGGTGGAGACGCAGTGCCTTGTGGGCAAGCGCCAGCAAGCGCCCGAGCTCAACCTGCACCCAGGCCAGCGCGCTGAGGTCATCGCCCGCCAACGGGGTGACCATCGGATGCTCGCTCAGGTCCATGGGGTCGCTCTATTGAAGAGGTTCAAGCGGTCAGGCGACCTTCAAGCGCAGCGCTGAATGCCTCAGCGCCTCGGCGCTGCGCAAGCAATGGCGCACGAACTGCGCGGTAGACCTTGTGGCTTCAATGGGTGGCTCGCTGGCCGAGCGCTGCATGGGACAAGACAGCAGCGCAAGGACAACGCAACCGCAACGCAACCACAACGTAACGCCAACGAAACCGCAGGCAGCGGTCGGGCAGCTTAGAGCTGAACCATCTCGAAGTCTTCCTTGCGCGCACCGCATTCGGGGCAGGTCCAGTTCATGGACACATCCGCCCAAGCCGTTCCGGGGGCAATGCCGTGCTCGGGATCGCCCGCCGCCTCGTCATAAATCCAGCCGCAAATCAGGCACATCCAGGTACGAGCATCGGTCACGGTGTTGGGCAGGTCACTACAATGAAGCGAGCATTGTAGCCATGCGGTTTGACCCTCAAACTGAGGCTGCAGCGGGGCCGCAGCAACTGTTTCCATGTACGTTGGGGTCGCTGGCGGCTTCGCTTGTGCTTTTGAAATTCAACGGATCCGCTCATGACCGCTAGTCCCAACCCACCCCCAGATGCCGCGGCGGCCGATGGGGGCGATACCGCGCTGCAGGAGGCCGCAGCACCTGCCTGCGTGATGAGCTTCAACGCCGCCGACCCCTGTGGTGCGGGCGGCTTGGCCGGCGATGTCTGCACGCTGGCGGCGATGGGCGCGCATGCGCTGCCGGTGACCACCAGCATCCTGATGCGAGACACCGCCGAGATCTTCGACCACCACGCGATCGACGCTGACGTGGTGGCCGAGCAGGCCCGCACCGTGCTGGAAGACATCACTGTGGCGGGCTGGAAGGTCGGCTTTCTGGGCAGTGCCGAGGCCGTCAGCGCGGTGGCCGAGATCCTGTCGGACTACCCCGATGTGCCGCTGGTGTCTTTCCTGCCCAACCTGGGCTGGCTCGACGACGACCAGGCCCAGCCCTACTTGGAAGCCTTTCGGGACCTGATCTTGCCCGCCACCGAGGTGCTGGTGGGCAACCACAAGACCTTGACCGATTTCCTGCTGCCCGACTGGGACAGCGAGCGCCCTGCGTCGGCGCGCGAATTGGCCGTGGCTGCCGGCGAGCACGGCACCCGGTTCGTGTTGGTGACCGGCATCATGCTCGCGGCCAAGGGCGGCAAAGCCGGCGGCGAGCAGTTCATCGACAACGTGCTGGCATCGCCCAGCGGCGCGCTGACCGGCGAGAAGTTCGAGATGTTCGAGACCTCGTTTGTCGGCGCCGGTGACACCTTGAGCGCAGCGCTGGCGGCCTTGCTGGCCGCTGGTGCCGAGTTACAGGCAGCCGTTGGCGAAGCACTGGCGTTCATGGACCAGACGCTGGACTCGGGATTCCGCCCCGGCATGGGCAACGTCGTGCCGGATCGTTTCTTCTGGGCCTTGCCGCCGCCCGAGGAAGGTGGCGAGGGCGGGCCCGAGAGCCTGCAGATGACCGAAGCCGAAAGTCCTGAAACCAAGGGCAAAGGCGTCCCCCGCCGCGTCCACTGATCTGGCGGCCACCATGAGCACCAACCAGCAACTCTTCGAGCGCGCCCAGCGCGTAATCCCCGGGGGCGTCAACTCGCCCGTGCGCGCCTTTCGCGCCGTCGGCGGCACGCCGCGCTTCATCCAGCGGGCGCAAGGCCCATACCTGTGGGACGCCGAAGGCCAGCGCTACATCGACTACATCGGCTCCTGGGGACCGATGATCCTGGGCCATGGCCATCCGGCGGTGCTCGAAGCGGTGCAGAAAGCAGCGATGGACGGCTTCAGCTTCGGCGCGCCGACCGAGCGCGAGGTCGAACTCGCCGAGGCGATCATCGCGCAAGTGCCCTCGATCGAGCAGCTGCGGCTGGTGTCTTCGGGCACCGAGGCCGGCATGAGCGCGATCCGGTTGGCGCGTGGCGCGACCGGGCGCAGCAAGATCGTCAAGTTCGAGGGCTGTTACCACGGCCATGCCGACGCGCTACTGGTCAAGGCCGGCTCCGGCTTGGCCACCTTCGGCCACCCGACCAGCGCCGGCGTGCCGGCCGAAGTAGTGCAACACACACTGGTGCTGGAGTACAACAACCTTGAACAGATCGAGGCGGTGTTCGCCAGCCAGGGCCGCGAGATTGCCTGCGTGATGATCGAGCCGATCGCCGGCAACATGAACTTTGTGCGCGCGTCGGTGCCTTTCATGACCCGCATCCGGGAGCTGTGCACGCAGCACGGCGCACTGTTCGTCTTCGACGAGGTGATGACGGGATTCCGGGTGGCGCTGGGTGGCGCACAAAGTGTCTATGCCAAGCTGATCCCCGGCTTCAAGCCCGACATCAGCGTGTTCGGCAAGGTCATCGGCGGCGGCATGCCACTGGCCGCCTTCGGCGCCAGCAAGGACATCATGGGCCTGCTCGCACCGCTCGGACCGGTCTACCAGGCTGGCACGCTGTCGGGCAACCCGGTGGCCACGGCCTGCGGCTTGGCCACGCTCCATGAAATCAGCAAGCCAGGCTTCTACGAGGCGCTGGCGACCAAGACCCGCGCCTTGGTCGAGGGATTGACTGGCGTAGCCCAAGAGGCCGGCGTACCCTTCGTCGGCGACAGCGAAGGCGGCATGTTCGGCTTCTTCTTCGCCGCGTCCTCTGCCCACGCGCTGCCACAGAACTACGGCGAAGTGATGGCCACCGACCAGCCGCGCTTCAACCGCTTTTTTCACGCGATGTTGGCCCAAGGCGTCTACCTCGCGCCGGCGCTGTACGAAGCTGCTTTCGTCAGCGCGGCGCACACAGCCGAGGACATCGCGGCGACGGTGGCAGCGGCTCGCAACGCTTTCAAGGCATGAAGCGGGCCTCGGTCTCGCCAAGAGGCGATGGATGATCAAACCAGTGCAGGTGTTGGGCCAGCCGGCGATGTGGCTACGCGCACCCGATGGCGCGGAAGTCACCGTGCTGCTGCATGGCGGTCAATTGGTGTCGTGGATACCGGCAGGCGACCAGGAGCGGCTCTACCTGTCACCCGACGCCGTGGCCGGACCGGGCCAGGCGGTTCGAGGCGGCATACCGGTGGTCTTTCCGCAATTCGCCAAGAATGGTCCGCTGCCGAGCCATGGCTTCGCTCGCGACCGGATCTGGCAGTGGGTCGAAGGCGCCGACCGCGGCGGCGTGATGATCGGCGTGCTGCGCCTGGTCGATGACGATGCGACGCGGTCGATCTGGCCGCATCGCTTTGAAGCCGAGCTGAGTTTCAGCTTCTCAGGACTGCAACTCGACGTGGAATTGGCGATCACCAACCAGGGCGAAGCGCCCTTTGATTTCACTGCGGCACTGCACAGCTACTTGCGCATCGACGACCTGCGCCGCGCCAGGTTGGCCGGGCTTTACGGCGTGCGCTACTTCGACAAGGTCAGCGGTTTGACCCAGCCCCAGGAACTGGATCCGCTGGGCTTCGCAGGCGAAATCGACCGCATTTACTACCACGCCCACGAGATCCACAAAGCGCCGCTGTCGCTGTCCACCGCGATGGGCAGGATGATGATCAGCAGCGGAGGCTTCAACGATGTGGTGGTGTGGAATCCTGGCCCGGCCAAGGCCGCCGCGATGGCCGACCTGCCCGACGACGACTGGCTGCGCATGCTGTGCGTCGAAGCTGCGGCGATCGGTCAACCCTTGACGCTGGCACCGGGCCAGCAATGGGTCGCACGTCAGGGCTTCGAGGTCTGAAAAGGCCGCAGCCGACAGTCACCCCCGCTGCAGCCAAGCCAGCAGACCCGCCGTCGAAGCGTCCAGACCGGCCCCGTCCTGAGCCCCGACCAACCTCGGCAGCAAGTCGTTGGCCAAGGCCTTGCCGAGTTCCACGCCCCATTGGTCAAAGCTGTTGATGCCCCAGATCACGCCGCTGGTGAACACCCTGTGCTCGTAGAGCGCGATCAACGCACCCAGCGAGCGGGGCGTCAGCTGGTCGAGCAGCAGCATGGTGCTGGGTCGATTGCCAGGGAAGCTGCGATGTCTTGCGACCGTCAACGGTCCGAGCCCGGTTGACCCGGTCGGGGCCTTCTCGGCCAACGCAGACTCGGTGGTCTTGCCCAGCATCAGCGCCGCACTCTGGGCCAGGCAGTTCGCCAGCGCCTTGGCATGCAGGTCCAGGTGTGGGTGGGTCGGATGCTTGACGGCAATGAACTCGACCGGAATCACGTCGCTGCCTTGGTGCAACATCTGGAAATAAGCGTGCTGTCCGTTGGTGCCGGGCTCGCCCCAGACCACCGGGCTGGTGGCATAGGGTAGCGGCTCCCCGGACAGGTCGACCCGCTTGCCGTTGCTCTCCATCTCGAGCTGCTGCAGATAAGCCGGCAAACGCTTCAAGCCCTGGTGGTAAGGCGCGACGGAGCGGCTGGTGAAACCATGAAAGTTGCGGTACCAGACATCGAGCAGGCCGAGCTGTGCCGGCAAGTTGGTCTCAAGCGGCGCCTCGGCGAAATGCTGGTCCATCGCGTGCGCGCCAGCCAACAGCCTGCGGAAGTTTTCGGCGCCCACAGCGATCGCCACCGCCAAGCCCACAGCGCTCCACAGCGAATAGCGACCACCCACCCAGTCCCAAAACCCGAAGGTGTTGTCGATGCCGAAGGCCGCTGCAGCCTGCAAGTTGGTCGTGACGCCGACGAAATGTCGGGCAATGTCTTGGCCGCCTTGGGCCTGGAACCATTCGCGCGCCACGCTGGCATTGGCCAGCGTCTCCTGGGTCGTGAAGGTCTTGCTGACGACGACAAACAGCGTTTCCTCGGGCCTCAGGCGACGCAACACCGGCGCGATGTCATGGCCGTCGACATTGCTGACGAAGTGCATCGTGATGCCAGGGTGTGCGAAAGCGTCGAGCGCCGGCACCACCATCTGCGGACCCAGGTCGCTGCCACCGATGCCGATGTTCACAACATGCCGGATGCCGCTTGACGCGGTGTCTCGCAAGCCCTCGGCAAAGGCGAGCATTCGGTCGAGCACGCCATGCACCTCGTCGCTGAACAGTCCCTGGCCGCGTGGCGCACGCAGTGCGGTGTGCAACACCGCCCGACCCTCGGTGGTGTTGATCGCCGCCCCAGCGAACATCGCGTCGCGCCTGGCCTCCAACCCGCATTCGCGGGCCAGATCGATCAGCAACTGGCGCGTGAGCAGGTCCCAGCGGTTCTTGGACAGGTCGGCAAAGAGCTCGGGCGCCTGCAGCGTGAAGGCCTCAAAGCGCCCGGCGTCGCGGGCAAAGGCCTGGCGCAAATCCAGGTCTTGGCCATGGGCGCGGTAATGTGCTTGCAGCGCCGTCCAGGCCACTGTCTTGTCGCAGCGCGGGAAAGCCATCATGACAGCCGGGCTGGGCCAGCGGGCTCGATCGAACGCGGCGCGCGACGATCGCCAGCCGACATCGCGAGGCCCGGCGCAAACCGGAGTTGCCTGCCGGTCAGGGTTGCGTTCACAAGTCTGCGTTGGGTGAGTGGGTGCATCGCCGTTCCGGAAAGCTGGGGGACGGATCAGATTAGACCGGCTTCAGCCCAAAACGGCTAGCCCAAGACGCAGTCGCCGACTCATCTGCAAGCCCAGAGCTTGGTGAATGGGCGCGTTCAGAGATCCAGCAAGCCATCAACGCCATAGAGCTGCGCCAACTGCTTGAGTTTGGGCGGCGCGCCTGTCAGCCTCAGGCGCCGACCCTGGTCTGCCGCTTGGCGCTGGCAAGCCAGCAACAGCGCCAACGCTGCGGTATCCATCTCGCGCAGTGCCGACGCATCCAACACAGGATCGACAGCGGCCCGCAGCAACGGCGCCAGGCGCGAAAGCGTGGCGCTAGCCTCGGCCATCGTCAGCCGCTCGGGCAAGCCGATCACCGGTTGGGCATGAACTGAAGGGGCGAGGTCGGTCATCAATTCTTGGGCGCCGCGGCCAGCGACTTGTTCTTGTCGGACAAGCGGGCGATCAGCGCGTCGAGTCCTCCTACGCTCAAGTCCTTGGCGAACTGGCCTTTGTAAGCATCGACCAGCCAGAAGCCACCGACATTGACGTCGTAGATCTTCCAGCCCTCGCCTGCCTTCTCGAGACGGTAATCGAGCTGAATCGGGTCACCCTTGCCACGCACCTCGGTACGCACCACCAGTTCGGACAGTTCAGTGCTGCCCGCGCGAAGCGGCTTGACCATCACCGCTTGGTCCTTGACCTGGGTCAGCGCGCCGGAATAGGTGTTGACCATCAAGGTCTTGAACTCCTCGAGCATTCGCTTTTGCTGCTCAGCCGTGGCGGTGCGCCACTGCGGGCCCACCGAGGTGGCCGTCATGCGTTGGAAGTTGACATGCGGCATCACCTTGGCGTCGACCAGTGCCCGGATGCGGTTGACATCGCCGGCCTGGATCGCCTTGTCGACCTTGACCGCCTCGATCACGTCGGACGAGACCTGCCGCACGAAGGCGTCGGCAGTCAAGGCCTCTGCGCCGAGCGCTGGCAAGCCCAACAGGCTCAGCGCCAAAATCAAGCTTCGTCTGTGCATCAATTCATCCTTGTTCTCGTGACGGGCGATGGGCCCTGAAGAGATTGAACGCGCCAGCAGTCCCCGCCGTTCACAATGCCGGCTCAGCGGACCAAACGCCTGAACGCGGCCGGGGCTGCATCGTCCTCGGGTGGGTCACCGTCGTAAATCTGGCTCTTGCGACGGGCCAGATAGGCGTCGCGCAACAGCAGGTACTTGTCGAGCGCGATCTCATCAAGCACTCGCCCGGCATTGAGCAGCTTGACCCGGGCGTTGAGCAGTTGCACCCCAGTCGCGATGTTGCGGTCACGGGCGTCACGCCAGACCATGCTCACGCCCGAGTCCTTGAAATCGAGCGCCAGACCCGTGGCGTCGCGCAAGGTCGATGGCCCCAGCAAAGGCAGCACCAGGTAAGGGCCGCTTCGAATGCCCCAGTAGCCCAGGGTCTGGCCAAAATCCTCGACTGAACTGCGCTCCAAACCCATCTCGTCAGCCACGTCCAAGATGCCGCCCAGCCCCATGAAGGTGTTGACCAACACCCGCATGCCCATCTCCAACGCCGGCCTGGGCTTGACCTGAAGCGCCAGGTTGGCGCTGGACCAAAAATCGGCGATGTTGCCGAAGAAGTTGTCGACACCGCTTCGGATCAGGCGAGGCACCACGGCCTGATAGATCTGCGCTGTAGGCTTGACCGCAGCCTTGTCG
>CANFPU010000080.1 GCA_947448955.1 Burkholderiales bacterium | reverse complement strand
GTCTTCATGGCGCGAGCAAGAACTCCCGCACCGCTTGCACCTGGTCGGGCTGCACCAGCGTTGGCGCATGGCCGACACCGGCAAATTCGACCCATCTGGCGCGCGGGCCGCGCCCGGTCATGGCCTGAGCAGTGGCCCGCGACAACAAGTCCGACTCTGCGCCACGCAGCAGCAAGGTCGGGCAGCGCAGGCGGTCATAGCTTTGCCACAGCAAGGCCTCGCCGGCGCGCGCCAAGTCGGGTGTGATCAACCCGAACGGCTTGGCCAGTGCCGGGTCGTATCGGGGTTTGAAGCCGGCGCCGTCGGGCATCAACTGCGGGCGCGTCAGTGCCAGCCATTGCGCACGGGTGTGGGGCCCAAATCCAGTGCTGATGGCCCACAGCGCGTCCGCCGCTTCGTCCTCGGTGGCCCAATGCGCGGGCTGGCCCAGGTAGCTCGCAATGCGTTGCAGCGAGACGGGCTCGATGGTCGGACCCACGTCGTTGAGCACCAGGCGCGACACGGGCGACCCGGGCAACGCAGCCAATCCCAGCCCGATCAGCCCACCCATCGAGGTGCCGACCCAATGCACGGTGCTGGCATTCAGCCTGGCCAGCAAGGTGACCATGTCGGCCACATAGGCCGGCAACTGATAGCCCATCGGGTCGGCGAGCCAATCGCTGCGGCCACGGCCCACCACATCGGGGCAGACCACGCGATAGTCCGCCGCCATCGCCGCAGCCAGCGTGTCGAAATCGCGTCCCTGACGTGTCAGACCGTGGGCGCAAATCAGCACCCGGGGGTTGGCCGGGTCGCCCCACTCCCAATACGCCATGCGGTGCAGTCCTCGGGTGTCGAGACAGGACACATCGCGCAATCGAGGCTGAGGTGGCGCCAGGCTTGGCGCGACAGGGTCGTTGACAGTCACGGATAGGTCTCTTTGTCGATAATCATGGCAGCAACCAAATCATCGCAGCAAGCCCACCAGGAAATCAAATGCTCAAAGGAAAAACTGCACTTATCACCGGCTCGACCAGCGGTATCGGCCTGGGGCTTGCACTGGCCATGGCACAAAACGGCGCCAACGTGATGCTGAATGGCTTTGGCGATGTCGAGGCCGCCCGTGCCGAAGTCGCCAAGTTCGGCGGCAATGTGGCCTATCACGGTGCCGACATGCGCAAGCCCGACGAGATCGAATCGATGGTGCGGGCCTGCGAAGCCCAATTTGGCGCCGTCGACATCCTGGTCAACAACGCAGGCATCCAGCATGTGGCCAATGTGGAGGATTTCCCGGTCGATCGTTGGGATGCGATCATCGCGATCAACCTGAGCAGCGCCTTCCATGCCACCAGGCTGGCGTTGCCGGGCATGAAGTCGCGCAACTGGGGTCGGGTCCTCAACATTGCATCGGTCCACGGACTGGTCGCTTCAGCCCAGAAATCGGCTTATGTCGCGGCCAAACACGGTCTGATCGGTTTTACCAAGACCGCGGCACTGGAATGCGCGACCACCGGTGTCACGCACAACGCAATTTGTCCGGGCTGGGTGCTCACGCCGCTGGTGCAAAAGCAAGTCGACGCCCGTGCAGCATCGGCCGGCGTGACGCAGGAAGAAGCCAAACGCCAACTGCTGGCCGAAAAGCAGCCCTCGCTGCAGTTCACCACGCCGGAGCAACTTGGCGCGTTGGCGATTTTTCTGTGCTCGGCAGCGGCCGACAACATCCGAGGCGTGGCCTGGAACGTCGACGGCGGTTGGGTCGCGCAGTGATCGCCGCAGTGCGGGGCAGCGCTCGATGTTGCTGACGCGTCGTCGAACCAGCGAGACCCCTGCAGAGGGGTGAACAGGCGGCGCAGTCACCGTCAATTGCGGGCATCTAGCGCCCAGGGGCTGGGCAAAATTCTGCCGATCAGCACCCGCGGAGGCCCGCATGACTTCCCCTGCAACACCCAGACCCGACCGCGTGATCGTGGTCGACGACGACGCCCGTATCCGCGACCTGTTGAGGCGCTACCTGACGCAAGAAGGCTTCGAGGTCGTGTTGGCCGAGGATGGCAAGACGCTGCTGCGCTTGCTGACGCGCGAGAACATCGATTTGATCGTGCTCGACCTGATGCTGCCGGGCGAAGACGGTCTGTCGATCTGTCGCCGGCTACGCGCAGCCAAGGACATGACCCCGATCATCATGCTCACGGCCAAGACCGAGGATGTGGACCGCATCGTCGGCTTGGAGGTGGGTGCCGACGATTACCTGACCAAGCCCTTCAATCCACGCGAGCTGTTGGCGCGCATCCATGCGGTGCTGCGCCGCCGGCCCATGCTGGAAGCGCCTGGCGCGCCGACCCAGGCCGCCCAAACGGTGACCTTCGGGCCCTTCCAATTTGACTTGTCGCTGCGCCGCCTGACCAAGGCCGGTCAGGCACTGGCGATGACGACGGGCGAGTTCTCGATGCTGAAGGCCTTGGTACGCCACCCGCGTCAGCCGCTGTCGCGAGACAAACTCGCGCATCTGGCGCGTGGACGCGACTTCGAACCCTTCGACCGCAGCCTGGACGTGCAGGTCTCGCGCCTGCGCAAGCTGATCGAGCCCGATGCCGCGCAGCCCCGCTACATCCAGACAGTTTGGGGCGTTGGCTATGTGTTCGTGCCGGACGGCGCGGGCTGAAGCCCGGTGCAAGCCGTGAGGCGAGGCCGTCCGCAGCTGGCACTCAGCCTGTTCTGGCGAACTTTTGCATTCTTGATACTGCTGGCGGCCGGGGTCTTCGCCTGGGTTCAAGTCATCCTGGCGCCGGACGCCGACCACCAACCTGCCTGGCTGGTGGCGATGCTCATGATCAGCCTGTTCATGCTGGTTTGGATCGTTCGGCGCATCAACCGGCCACTGCACGAGCTGTCATTTGCGGCCAGTCGGATCCGCGAAGGCGAGTACGACTCACGGCTCGACGAGACCCACCTGACGAGCGAGATCCGCGAGGTCAACATCGGCTTCAATCGAATGGCCCGCGAGCTGGCCAAAGTCGACGCAGACCGTGCTGTGATGCTCGCGGGAATCAGTCACGACCTGAGAACGCCGTTGGCACGCTTGCGGCTAGAAGCCGAGATGAGTGTGGTCGACGAGGAAGCCAGGCAAAACATGGCGTCAGACATCGGCCAGCTTGACGCGATCATCGATAAGTTCATGGATTACGCCCGACCCGGGCCGGCAAGTCGACGACCGGTGCAATTGTCCCAATTGATCGACAAGGAAGCGGCGAACCTGCGCGATCCCAGCGAAATTCGCATCAGCTCGCGGGTGGCGATCGACCTGGAGGTGCTGGCCGACGAGATTGAACTAGGCCGGGTCTTTGCCAACCTGTTCGAGAACGCCAGGCGTTACGGACGCAGCGCCGACACCGGCATCGCGATGGTCAGCGTGCGCTGCGTGACCGTGGGCGATTCGGTGATCTGCAGCGTGCTCGACCAAGGTCTGGGCGCAGCGCCCGAAAAATTGTGCCGGTTGACGACCCCGTTTTTCCGCGGCGACGCAGCCCGAACGGCCGCCACCGGTGCGGGCCTGGGCCTGGCCATCGTCGACAAGGCAATGCAGCGAATGGGTGGTCAGTTGTGGATCGCCAACGCACCCGGGGCGGGCTTGCTGGTCACACTTCGGTTACCCAGGTCAATGCGAAAATAACCTTAATAAAGAGCGTCTTCTCAGAGCGCCTGGGTGGTCAGTCGCGCGACAGCAGGCACACCGCTCTCGCCTCAATCGCCAAGCCCTCGCCCACCGGACCCATCTTCTCCGCCGTCTTGGCCTTGACGTTGACCCGGGCCATGTCGATCCCGAGCAACGCCGCGATGCGCGCTGTCATGGCCGGCATGTGCGGCGCCAGCCGAGGCGCCTGGGCAATCACGGTCGAGTCGACATTGACGATCTGCCAGCCGGCCGCACGCACCCGGCGCGCGCACTCGGCCAGCAGTGCGCCCGAATCGGCGCCCTTGAAGGCCGGGTCGGTATCAGGAAAATGCCGGCCGATGTCGCCCAGCGCCGCAGCGCCAAACAGCGCGTCGGTGATGGCGTGCAACAGCGCATCGGCGTCGGAATGTCCGTGCAGACCATGGCTGTGCGGGATGTGCACGCCGCCCAACATCAGTGGCCGGCCGGTGACCAGTGCATGGATGTCCCAGCCCTCGCCGATGCGCAGATCCGGCAAGGTCATGGCGCCTCCGTGTGTTGGGCGATGCGCCACAGCACGCCGCCAGGATCGGTCACCGTCATGTCGCGCCGACCCCAGGGACGCAGCGCTGGCGGCTCAATGCGCACACCGTAGCGACCGGCCAGATCGGCCTGCTGGAGGCGCAGCCAGAAAGCATCCAGGTCTGGCAGGTTCAAGATCATCACGAAGTTGCTGGCATGCTCGGCGACATGGAACTCCTGCAGCAGGAAACCCGTGGCGCCCATTCGGAAACCGGCCAGCCCTGGCGCGGTGAACCTGCACTCAAAGCCAAGATCGGCGTAGAAGCGCTGCGACAACGCAAAGTCCTTGGCAGGCACCATCGCCAGCACCTCAGGGCCGCGACGCGCGCTGTTGAGCAGCCGCTCGGCCAACGCGAAATCGCCCGGCCAGGTCAGCTTGAAGTTCTCGAGGTCACCCGGCACCAGCTTCGGTTGATGGCCTTGGGCCTCCACGGCGCTGGACTCGTCGGTGATGGCCAAACCCGCAGCCATCGCCGCCTGCAATGCGGGCGCCAGCAAGCCGAGCCGGAATATTTGCGGCGTCTGCGCCGCCCACTTGCCTTGGCGGTCGACGGTCGACCGCACCTGCCCGGCCACCTCGCTCTTCAGCGTGTCGGCGAGCGGTAACGCCAACAGGCCGCCGACCTCGTGGTCAGCGCAGGCGTCGATCAATCGGTCAACCCACTCAGGGCGTATCAATGCACGCGCAGCGTCGTGCACCAGCACCCAGTCCTGTGGCCGCGCGCCACGCTCGCGCAACTCGGCCAATCCGTTGGCCACGGTCTCGGCACGGCTAGCGCCGCCGACGCGGGCAACCCAGCGTCTGTGATCGGCAAAACCAGGCAGTGCGCGGTCGAAATGGCTGTCCTGCGATGACAGCACCACCAGCGTGGCGGCGAGCCGGCGAACCTGAGCCAGTGCGTCCAGCGTGTGGGCCACCAGCGGCCGACCAGCCACCACAGCGTACTGCTTGGGCGCGGCCATGCCGGCGCGACTGCCACTGCCAGCACAGGGCACCAGCGCGAAACAGCGGGGTTCAAGCCCGGGGTCGGGAGCGATCATTGGGACCGATTCTAGAATCCATTGATTCCACGCCCCCGAGCGCCAAGCTCCGGGGCGTGTTGCCGTTTCTTGCCGAGCCTGCCCCATGCAATTGCCAGTCATCCAACCTGGAAAGCGCTTCACGCTGCCCCGCCCCACCGGCTCGGCCGATGCGCTGCTGCTGGCCAAACTGGCGCAGGCCAGAATGGCTGAGAAACGGCTGCTGGTGATCATCACCGCCGAACCGGCCGATGCGC
The DNA here is from genome assembly GCA_947448955.1 of Burkholderiales bacterium. GTDB lineage: Bacteria > Pseudomonadota > Gammaproteobacteria > Burkholderiales > Burkholderiaceae_C > Pseudaquabacterium. The sequence continues at coordinate 12,408 of CANFPU010000080.1, read as the reverse complement.
AGCGGCTGGCAGACGAGCTGCCGTTTTTTGCGCCCGACATCAAGACGACGCTGTTCCCGGACTGGGAAACACTGCCCTACGACACCTTCAGCCCACATCAGGATCTGATCTCGGAGCGACTGGCCACGCTTTGGCGCATCCACAGCGGCGAGGCCAACGTGGTGCTGCTGCCCGCCACCACCGCGCTGACCCGGCTGGCGCCGCCCAGCTTCCTGGCGGCCACCACTTTCCGGTTCAAGCAGAAATCAAAGCTGGACGAAGCCGGCCTGAAGGCACAGCTCACCTTGGCCGGCTATCACCATGTCAGCCAGGTGGTGTCGCCGGGCGAATACGCCGTGCGCGGCGGGCTGATCGACTTGTTCCCGATGGGCTCACCAGTGCCTTACCGGGTCGACCTGTTCGATGACGAGGTCGACTCGATCCGCACCTTCGACCCTGACACCCAGCGCAGTCTGTACCCGGTGCCGGAAGTGCAGTTGCTGCCGGGTCGGGAATTTCCGATGGACGAGGCGGCGCGCACCACCTTCCGCAACCGCTGGCGCGAGAAGCTCGAAGGCGACCCGACCAAGAGCCGGATCTACAAGGACATCGCGCAAGGCATCGCCACCGCCGGCATCGAGCACTACCTGCCGCTGTTCTTCGAGCAAACCGGCACGATCTTCAGCTACCTGGATGGCGGCACCGCCGGGCCGCCCGAAGGTGACGCGCCCCCCTCGGTGGGCGGGCCTCGCAGCGCGGGGCCCTTGAGGCGCCCGCTCGCGCAACTGGTGCTGCACGGCGAGGTCGACGTGGCGCTGGAGCGATTCTGGAACGACACCCGCGATCGCCACCGATTCATCGCCGCCGACCCGCAACGCACGGTGCTGGCGCCCGAGGAGATTTTCCAGCGCAGCGATGAGTTCTACGCCAACGCGAACCGCTATGCGGTGCTGGTGCTGCGCGGTAACGATCCGACAGACTGGGCGCGTCCGCTGCCCGATGTCTCTGCTGACCGCAGCGCCACCGAGCCTCTGGCCGGGCTGGGCCGTCACCTGGCGACCACGCCGCACCGGGTGTTGATCGTCGCGGAAAGCATGGGCCGGCGCGAGAGCCTGCTCGAAATGCTGCGCGACCACAAGATCGAGCCGCCAAGCGTGACCACGCTAGCCGAGTTCGAATCCGGCGGCGAGAAGTTCGCGATCACCGCCGCGCCGCTGGCGACCGGGTTTTTCTGGCACGAGCCGGCCGCCGAGCCAGGGATTGCGATCCAGTTCATCACCGAGACAGAGTTGTTCGCCAGCTCGCCGCAGGGTCGGCGTCGGCGCAAGCAGGAGCAGGTCAGCAACGTCGAGGCGCTGATCAAGGACTTGTCGGAGTTGAAGGTGGGCGACCCGGTGGTGCATGGCAACCACGGCATCGGGCGCTATGTTGGGCTGATCAACATCGATCTCGGTGACGGCGCCAGCGAGTTCCTGCACCTCGAGTACGCCGACGCCGCCACGCTCTACGTGCCGGTGGCCCAGCTGCACCTGATCAGCCGCTACACCGGCGTCAGCGCCGACGAGGCACCGCTGCACCGTCTCGGCTCGGGCCAGTGGGACAAGGCCAAGAGAAAGGCGGCCGAGCAGGTGCGCGATGCGGCTGCCGAGTTGCTCAACCTGTATGCGCGACGGGCCTCGCGTGAGGGCCATGCGCACCGCTACTCGGCCCACGACTACGAGGCCTTTGCGTCAAGCTTCGGTTTTGAGGAGACGCCCGACCAGCGCGCCGCGATCCACGCGGTGATTCAGGACATGGTCAGCCCGCAGCCGATGGACCGGCTGGTTTGCGGCGATGTCGGTTTCGGCAAGACCGAGGTCGCGCTGCGGGCGGCCTTCATCGCAGTGATCGGTGGCAAGCAGGTCGCCATCCTGGCGCCCACCACCTTGCTGGCCGAGCAGCACTACCAGACGCTGGTCGATCGCTTCGGCAAATGGCCGGTGCGGGTTGCCGAGATGTCGCGCTTCCGTTCGCCCAAAGAGATCAAGGCCGCGTTGGCCGGGCTCGAAGAGGGCACGATAGACATCGTTGTCGGCACCCACAAACTGCTGAGCCCCGACGTCAAGTACAAGCGGCTCGGCCTGCTGGTGATCGACGAGGAACACCGGTTCGGCGTGCGCCACAAAGAGGCCATCAAGGCGATGCGGGCCGAGGTCGATGTCCTCACACTCACCGCCACGCCGATTCCACGCACGCTGGGTATGGCACTGGAAGGCCTGCGCGACCTGAGCGTGATCGCCACCGCGCCGCAGCGGCGCCTGGCGATCAAGACCTTCGTTCGCAGCGAGGGCAACTCGGTGATCCGCGAGGCGATTCTTCGGGAATTGAAGCGCGGTGGCCAGATTTACTTCCTGCACAACGACGTGGCGACGATCCAGGCCCGGCGAGAGCGGCTGGCCGAACTGGTGCCCGAAGCCCGTATCGCGGTGGCGCATGGCCAGATGCCCGAGCGCGAGCTGGAATCGGTGATGCGCGACTTTGTGGCCCAGCGTCACAACGTGTTGCTGTGCTCGACCATCATCGAGACTGGCATCGACGTGCCGAGCGCCAACACCATCGTGATTTCACGCGCCGACAAGTTCGGCTTGGCCCAGTTGCACCAGCTGCGCGGACGCGTCGGCCGCAGCCACCACCAGGCCTACGCCTACCTGCTGGTGCCCGACACCGAGACGCTGACCAAACAGGCGCAACAGCGGCTCGATGCGATCCAGAGCATGGAGGAATTGGGCTCGGGCTTCTATTTGGCGATGCACGACCTGGAGATCCGCGGCGCTGGCGAAGTGCTGGGCGAGAACCAGAGCGGCAACATGATGGAGGTGGGGTTCCAGCTCTACAACGAGATGCTGGCCGAAGCGGTGCGCGCGCTCAAAGCCGGCCAGGAGCCCGACCTGCTGAGCCCCACCGGGGTGTTCGGCGGCGCCACCGAGATCAACCTGCACGCCCCGGCGCTGCTGCCCGACAGTTATTGCGGCGATGTCCATGTGAGGCTGAATCTGTACAAGCGCCTGGCCACCGCTTCAGAGCCCAAGCAACTCGATCTGCTGCTCGAAGAAGTGACGGACCGCTTTGGCCGACTGCCGGCCCAAGGGCAGACTTTGTTCGACACGCATCGCTTGCGCGTGCTGGCCCGGCCTTACGGCGTGATGAAGATCGACGCCAACCCCAAGCTGATGAGCATCACCTTCAGGCCCAAGCCGCCAATCGACGCGATGCGGATCATCGAACTGGTGCAGAAAAACAAAAACGTCAAACTGGCCGGCAACGACAAGCTGCGCATCGAACGCGAATATGCGGATCCGAAAGACCGGGCGCAATACATCCGCGACGTCTTGCGAGCGCTGGGCCAGCCTACCGGGCCGATCCGGTAGTCACGATCCGGTAGTCGCGATCCGGTAGCCACGTCCCGGTGTCGATCAGTCGATGTCGTCGCCGCCGAATGCTTCGTCGAGCCGGTTCATCGCCCAGGCGTAGTACCAAACGATCAGGCAGAAGATGATCAGCGCGCCCTGCGAGGTGGCCCAAAAGCCAAATGGCCAACCCAGGAAGTTGACATCCAGCGAGCGCCCGAACCAGCACACCCCTACCGTGACCACCAGCCAAATCCCCAACAGCGTGCGAGACAGCCGCAGCGTCTTGCGCCAATAAGGGCTGGCGCTGAAATGGTCAGGTTGGGTCACGCCCGCATGCTAGCCCAAGGCGGGCAGCCTGGACATTCGACACCAACGGCCTCGTCAAGACCGGCTTCGCGTGATGAATGCACAGCAGCCCCCATGCGAGAATCCACGACCGCCTGCCAGACGACCGAACCAAAGAATCCATGGACATCGAACAAGTCAACGCCATCGGCACGCTGCTCGCCGACCTGAGCGCCCGTACCGAGCAGCTCCGGGGGTATCTTTGACTACGATCGCAAATCACTGCGATTGAACGAAGTCGTTGCCGCGCTGGAGAATCCCAGCGTCTGGAACGAGCCCAAGCGGGCCCAGGAACTGGGGCGCGAAAAGAAACTGCTCGAGGACGTGGTCGGCACGATCGATCACCTCAACAGCAACCTGGCCGACAACCAGGAGCTTTACGAGATGTCCAAGGCCGAAGAGGCTTTCGACGACCTGGCGGCAATCGAAGACGATGCCGGCAAGTTGCGTGAAATCGTCGAAGGGCTTGAATTCCGCCGCATGTTCAACAACCCGGCCGACCCGAGCAGCTGCTTTATCGATATCCAGGCGGGCGCCGGTGGCACCGAAGCCTGCGACTGGGCCGGCATGCTGCTGCGCCAGTATTTGAAGTACTGCGAACGCAAAGGCTTCAAGGCGACGATGGAAGATGAGACGCCGGGCGAGATCGCCGGTATCAAGAGCGCGACGATCAAGGTTGAAGGCGACTATGCCTTTGGTCACTTGCGCACCGAGACCGGCGTGCACCGCTTGGTGCGCAAGAGCCCGTTCGACTCGGCAGGTGGGCGCCACACCAGCTTTGCCAGCCTGTTCGTCTACCCCGAGGTCGACGACTCGATCGAGATCGACATCAACCCGTCCGACGTGCGGGTCGACACCTTCCGTGCATCGGGTGCCGGCGGCCAGCACATCAACAAGACCGACTCTGCCGTGCGCTTGACCCACCTCCCGACTGGGATCGTGGTGCAATGCCAGGACGGCCGCAGCCAGCACAGCAATCGCGATGTGGCCTGGAAGCGGCTGCGCTCTCGGCTGTACGACTTCGAGATGCGCAAGCGCATGGAGGAGCAGCAAAAGCTCGAGGACACCAAGACCGACGTCGGCTGGGGCCACCAGATTCGCAGCTATGTGCTCGACAACAGCCGGATCAAGGACTTGCGCACCAATGTCGAGACGTCCAACACGCAGAAAGTGCTGGACGGCGATCTAGACCTGTTCATCCAGGCCAGCCTTAAACAAGGCCTCTAGCCTAGGTTGCGGGCCAGGCCTGAGGCTTGGCTGGCGGCCTATACTGGTTGTGTCACCAATTTCAAATGTGTGCCACATGAGAACCATCAATGTCCGTGAGCTGCGCAACGCGATGCCGCACTTGCGCGAGACTTTGGCGCAAGAGCAGGAACTGCTGCTGGTGAGCCACGGCGAGCCCTTGGCACGCATACTGCCAGTGCCCCGCAAGCGAGAGGTTCCTTCGCTGGCGGCTCACCGGGCGGCCATGAAGACGCTGGCGCCAGGCACGCTGGAGGGCCTGATCCGTCAAGAGCGCGAGCAGGGCTGAACCCTTGGCCACCTATTTCGACACCAGCGCGCTGGCGAAACGCTACATCGCTGATCAGGGCTCGAACGCGGTGGATGCGTTCTTGGCACAGCACCTTGAAGATTGCGTGATTTCGCCTTTGGTGGTCGCCGAGTTCGAATCGATTTTGCAGCGCCTGTTGCGGCAGGGATTGATCGACACTGACTACGCAGCCCAGTCGCGCAGCCAGTTCGCCGCTGACCTGGCTGGCGCACTGTGGGCGATGCTGCCGTTCCAGGTGGCCAGCTTCGGGCGGGCAACCGGCCTGCTGCGCGACTTGGGGACGCCGCTGGCCACGCTGGATGCGCTGCACCTGGCCTGTGCCATTGAAATGAACTGCGGCGCGCTGGCCACCAGCGATCGCCAACTTGTCCGAGCCGCTGAAGCCAGCGGCTTGCTTGTCCATTCTTTCGTGAAATGAGACCCGCCATGCTTGAAGGACCCACCACCCTGATTCGCCGAGAGGACTACCAAGCTCCGGCCTTCTGGATTCGCAGCGTCGAGCTGATTTTTGACCTGGACCCGGTCAAGACCATCGTCGCCAGCAAGCTCAGCATTGAACGTAACCCGGATGCCGAGACCGGTCAGTCGCTGACGCTGCATGGCGATGATCTGGTGCTGCTGCGCTGCCTGGCGGACGGCGAAAGCGTGTCGTTCCGCCATGAGCCCGGCTTGCTGGTGATCGACAACCCGCCGGATAGACCGGTGTTCACGCTCGAGATTCGCAACACCTGCGCGCCCGACAAGAACACCCAACTTTCTGGGCTTTACACCAGCGGCGGCGGTTTCTTCACACAGTGCGAGGCCGAAGGTTTCCGTCGTATCACCTATTTCCTGGACCGCCCGGACGTGATGGCGGTGTTCACCGTCACCTTGCGCGCCGACAAGGCCAGGTATCCGGTGCTGCTGAGCAATGGCAACCTGGTCGAGCAGCTGACGCTTGAGGGCGGGCGCCACCTCGCCAAATGGCATGACCCCTTCCCGAAACCCAGTTACCTGTTTGCACTGGTCGCCGCCAAGCTGGTGTGCCGCGAGCAACGCATACGCTCCCGCGCGGGCAAGGATCACCTGCTGCAGATCTATGTGCGCCAGGGGGACATGGACAAGACCGAGCATGCGATGAACTCGCTGATCGCTTCGGTGGCCTGGGACGAAGCCCGCTTTGGTCTCTCGCTAGACCTTGAGCGCTTCATGATCGTCGCGGTGGGCGACTTCAACATGGGCGCGATGGAGAACAAGGGCCTGAACATCTTCAACACCAAGTACGTGCTCGCCAGCCCGGCCACCGCCACCGATGCTGACTTCGCGGGTATTGAGAGCGTGGTCGGCCATGAGTATTTCCACAACTGGACCGGCAACCGCATCACCTGCCGCGATTGGTTCCAGCTCTCGCTGAAGGAAGGCCTGACGGTCTACCGCGACCAGGAATTCTCAATGGACATGGCCGGCGGTGCTTCAGCCCGCGCCGTCAAGCGGATCGAGGACGTTCGCGGTCTGCGCGCAGTGCAGTTCCCAGAAGATGCCGGTCCGATGGCCCACCCCGTGCGGCCTGACAGTTATGTCGAGATCAACAATTTCTACACCGCAACGATTTACGACAAGGGCGCCGAGTTGGTGCGGATGATGGCCACGCTGGTCGGGCGCGAGGGTTTTCGCCTTGGCATGGCCTTGTACTTCAGCCGCCACGACGGACAAGCCGTCACCTGCGATGATTTTGCGCAGGCCATCGCCGACGCCAACCCGGACAGCGCGCTGACCAGCCATCTCGACGCTTTCAAGCGCTGGTATGGCCAGGCCGGCACACCCAGGTTGCAAGCCCGTGGCGTGTACGACCCGGTCAGCCTGCACTACAAACTCACGTTGACGCAGAGCGCGGCGCCCTCACCCGGCCAGGACGTCAAACTGCCCAGCGTGTTGCCAGTGCTGATGGGCCTGCTCAGGGCCGACAACGGCCAGGCCTTGCCACTGCGCTTGCTCGATGAAGCGCAGTCGGCAGGTCACGAGCGAGTGCTGGTGCTGTCGGCGCAGGAACAAACCTTCACCTTTGTCAATGTCGCCACAGCACCTGTGCCTTCGCTGCTGCGTGGCCTGTCAGCACCGGTGAATCTGGACGATGGCCTCGATGACGCCGCATTGCTGGTGATGCTCCAGCATGACCGCGATGCCTTCAAGCGCTGGGAGGCTGGCCAGCGCCTGGGCTTGGCCCGCCTGATGGCGGCGCTGCCCGCCACCGGCGATCTGCCCGCACTCGACAACGCGTATGTCGAGGCCATGCGCCAGACCTTGCGCGACGCTGCGCTCGACCCCGCCTTCAAAGAACTGGCCCTCACGCTGCCCAGCGAAAACTACGTGGCCGAACAATGCGCGGTGGTCGATCCGCAGCGCATCCATGTGCTGCGAGAGCAGATGCGGCAGCAGCTGGCAGCGCGTTTGCGCGACGATTGGGTCTGGGCCTTCGAGTCACACCAGGTGCTGGAGGGTTACCGGCCAGATGCCGCGCAATCGGGCAAACGCGCGCTGGCCAACCTGGCACTGCAGATGCTGGTGCTTGATGCGATGCAAACCGGTGACACGGTGTGGCCGGGCCGCGCCTATCAACGATTCAAGGATGCCGGCCAGATGACCGACCGCTACGGCGCGCTGGTGGCCCTGGTCGACGGCCAATCGCCGCTGGCGGCACCAGCGCTGGAGCGATTCCACGCGCTGTTTGCTGGCGATGACTTGGTGATCGACAAATGGTTCAACCTGCAAGCACGCGCGGCCGAGCCACTCACGGCAGGCCCAGGCATCGTGCTGCAGCGGGTCAAGGCCTTGATGCAGCACCCAGACTTCTCACTCAAGAACCCCAACCGGGCGCGCAGCCTGGTGGCCGGTTACTGCCGCGAGAACCCTGCAGCATTCCACCGCACCGATGCTGCAGGTTATGTATTCTGGGCCGAACGGGTGCTCGAGCTTGACGCCATCAACCCTCAGCTCGCGGCCCGTCTCGCGCGGACGATGGACCGCTGGAGCGTACTGGCCGAACCTTGGCGCAGCGCCGCAAAACAGGCGGTGTCGCGAGTGGCCGCGAGCACAAGACTCAGCGAAGATGTGCGCGAGATTGTGACCAAAGCCTTGGCGGCGAGCGATTGAAGCGCCGTTAGCGACCTGGCGCAGGCTTGGAGGTGGACAGCAGCATCAGTGCGACAAAGGCAAGAAGACCCAGCGCCGCCGACAAACCTAGCGCGGCCGAGCCCCAGCGGTCGAGCACCCAGCCGAACAAAAATGGTGCCAGTGCCTGCGCCACCCGTGCGGGCATCGACAGCCAACCTTGACGGGCGCCATACCCTTGGGCACCAAACATCACCAGAGGCAAGGTGCCTTTGGCGATCGTCAGGATGCCATTGCCCGCACCATGCACGAGCGCGAACAACACCGCTGCGGACGGGCCCGCCACCAACAGCGCGAGCGCGGCCAACGAGTGTGACAGCGCGGCGAGCCGAGCCGAAATCAGCGGATGCACCCGGCGCAGCACCCCGAATTCGAGCAAGCGGCCGGCCACCTGCGCCGGCCCGATCAGCGCGCCCACGCCAACCGCCACCGCCAATGTTGCGCCACAGACCTGCAGCAAGCGCGGCAGGTGCGCGGCCATCGCCGTGCTGGTGAAGGCAGTGACCGCAAACATGAACGCCAACACCGCGCTGATTCGGCCAGTGTCGGCGGACTGGGTCGACGAGGCCTCCTCGGCAGGCGCTGCGCTGACGCTGACCGCCTTCGGCACTGGTGCCTCCACCCGAGGCAGCGACAGGTTCAAGGGCAAACCCAGCACCAGATGCAGCGCAGCCCAGGCGAAACAGGCACCGCGCCAGCCGAACTGATTCTCCAGCAAAGCGGTCAGCGGCCAACCCACGGTGCTGGCAAATCCGGCAATCAGGGTGATGCCAGTGATCGGGTTGCGAGCCTCCTGTCCGTAGAGCTTGACCAGCGTGGCGAACGCTGCCTCGTACAGGCCGCTGCCCATTGCCAAGCCGATCAAGGCCCAGGCTGCGAAGAGTGAAAGCGGACCCTGCGCCAAGCCCAAGGCCACCAGGCCCAACGCAAACAGCGGGTTGGTGCCGATCAACACCGGACGCCCGCCCCAGCGGTCGATCGCCCTGCCCGTCCAAGGCCCGACCAGGGCCGAAACCACCAGAGACAGCGAGAAAGCCAAGAACACCAGCGGTGGCGCCAGCGCGAGATCGGCTGCAATCGGCGTCGCCAGCATTGCCGGCAGGTAATAGGACGATGCCCAAGCCAGTGTCTGCGCGCTGCCAAGTGCAGCGATGGTGCCTAGCCGGCCCGTCACAAAGTGCACTCAGCGACGGTCAGTCGACGTCCAAAAACACTTTGGCCCTCAGTGCATCGGTTCTCAGTGCATCGGCCCTCAGCCTTGGCCTTGTTGGCGGCTTGGCGCGCTGTGTGGCGTTGGCCTCGACGGTAAGGTGATACGCCCAGACTTCGGTTCAATCGCATATTGCCGCTCTTTTTTGTGGATGATGAATAGACAAAAAACTGGGTCACCAAGCTGCGTGACGGCACATCGCGCGCAGCGACCCACTGCCAATCATCAAGGCGCGCGATCAAGGCCAGCGATCATGGCCAGCGCACGCCAAGCGCGCCCGTTGAAATCACTGTGAGCACGCCAACGTGTCTGTTTCGCAAGCCTACAGTGCGCTCGGCTGCGACCGCCCGCGGTACGCGACGTCGACCAAGACGGCTGGATAGCCAAAGAACAACACCACCCTCAGCGCCATATTACCGGCGTCGCCGGGCGCATCGGCCAGCACGGCAAGAGTGGTTGACTTCAAGGGCAACACTGAACAGAACCGGGTTAGAATCCAAGGCTGGAAGCCGGTGTAGCTCAGTTGGTAGAGCAGCGCATTCGTAATGCGAAGGTCGGGAGTTCGACTCTTCTCACCGGCACCAATAGAATCAAGCACTTAGCCCCGTTCACAAGACGGGGCTTTGTTGTTTTTGGGGCTGATGTAGCCACCATGTAGCCACCGGTACATCGTTTTGTACCGTGTAGCCGAACCCCAGAAGCGATGCGTTGGCAGCGCGGCCAGACTTGGTGCGACGGTCGCCGGCATCACAAACGCCGCGTCGGGCGTGACGGTCAAGATTCGATCTGGTCGTCTACCAGAAGCGCCGTCTTGAGCCAGCCTTCGCTGATGCCGGCCGCGATGCCATGCTCTGATCAACTACGCGGCCGGCTCTGGTTTGCCTGTCGCCCGGTGCCACGCCATCAACCCGGGGTTGCCGGTCAGAACTGTGAACCCGGCCTCGAGCGCCGCAGCCTGCGCTTGCAGCTGGTCGATCTCTAGATCAGACGTCACGACTGTCCGTGAATAATCTTCATGCTACAGTTTATTTTTTTATCAATTCAAATGAGGAGCATCTTTGATGTCAATGACCCGCGGAAAATTCGTTGAGCGCTTGCTTGGGTGTCTAGTCGGCTCGCTGACGCTTCAGGGCGTTGCCTCTGCGAGTGGGATGCAGATCTTTGTTAAGACCTTGACGGGTAAAACTATCACACTCGATGTTGACTCATCGGACACCATCGAGGCAGTTAAGCAAAAGATTCAAGACAAGGAAGGAATCCCCCCTGACCAGCAGCGCATCATTTTCGCCGGTAAGCAACTTGAAGACGGGCGTACGCTCGCCGATTACAACATTCAAAAGGAATCAAAATTGAATCTTGTGCTTCGCCTTCGTGGTGGATAAGTGCATGGCGAGCAGTAGGGCTCGTTGGAATTTTTTATCGAGCTAAAGCGCGAGCCGTTTGAGCAGTAATGTCCGAATATCGGGGTCGCGGCTGCCCATGAAGGACACATTGAGAATTGCTCTTGCGTTGACGAATCAGGACAGGGCTCTCTCGCAACGCTCAGACGGGATTGACGCGCTTCGCGGCATCGCGATCCTGGCGGTACTTATTTATCACTGCGTTCTCGAATTTAATACTGGTGGCGATGGCTGGCTCGGTACCTTTTCGAGTAATCCTTTCAATTTCTTTTTTCCGCACCATTTAGGGAACTTCGGAGTCAGTCTTTTTTTTGTGATCTCTGGCTTTTGCATTCACCGCTCGAACGCGCTTTGGGTGAGGCGGCACCCGCAGGCGTCAACTGCGACACAATGGAAACAGTATGCTCGGTGCAGATTTTTACGCATCGCCCCGCTCTACTTTCTTGCCTTGATAGCGTTTTACATCGCGCAGAGCCCGGCGCCGTTTTCACCAAATGAACTCATAGACCTTGCGATTCATGCTGCGCTCATTCAAACGCTTATCGAAGGTCATCTCGCCCACATAAATCCATCGTTTTGGACTTTGGCCGTAGAAGTTCAACTCTATGCTCTGTACCCGCTCTTGTGGCACGCCATTCAACGCTGGGGTGCGGTGAGTGTCGTGAGCGCCACCCTGATGGTGTCCTTGGCTTGGCGCCTTGGCTTGCCGCTGTTGACGTCAACCTACTGGGTCACCCACCTTCCTTGGTGTTGGGGCTTCGATTGGCTACTTGGTGTGGGAGTCGCGCAGGCCGTTGAATCTAGGCGCTGGCCGAATGGCGTGCACATTTTGGGCGCGCTTCTGGTCGCGCTGGTGCTGCTCGTGCCGTCTAGGTCTCCAGTTCTTTACGCCGTGGTGCCCGGTATTGTGTTCTCGATGCTGGTCGGCTGGATTGCACGCCTGTCGAAAATGCCCCTTGCTCTTGGCCCACTGGTTACGCTTGGCGTTTCGAGTTACGCCCTGTACCTGATTCATCAACCTATCATGGCGACGGTCGCAAGACAGCTACACAGTATGAACGTTAGCACCGTTGATCCTTTGCCATTTGGAATCGTGAGCCTCGCCTGTTGTGCCGCTTGCATCGCGGTGTCGCCGAGGCTTGAACGGTTCGGGCGTCGGCTGGGACAATATCTGGACGTGCGGAGGCTTAATATTTCTGAGAAATGAATAAGCGGTCATGACAATGCTCGATCGTGCACTGATTTTAAGCTGCAGTAAGCTCTTCCCATCAAGTTATTATCATCAAAAGCTGAACTTGTAGGTTGTTCCGAAATTCGAAATGATGTGATCAACATCCGCCTCTAGCTCTACAGAATTTCGACATTTGACAGCCATCCAAGTAT
>CANFPU010000079.1 GCA_947448955.1 Burkholderiales bacterium | reverse complement strand
CACCCAGGTCTGCGCCGCATGCCACACCGCCGATGGCTCTCGCGGCAGCCCGGCCAACCCGATTTTGCAGGGCCAACATGCCGAGTACTTGGTCAAGCAACTGACCGAGTTCAAGGCCGGCAAGCGCGCCAACGCGATCATGAGCGGCATGGCCAGTGCATTGAGCGAGGAAGACATCAAGAACGTCGCTGCGTTCTATGCCAGCAAGCAAGCCAAACCTGGCTTCGCCAAGAACAAGGAACTGGTCGTGCTGGGAGAGAAGATTTACCGCGGTGGTATCGCCGCCAAGCAGGTACCAGCCTGCGCGGGTTGTCACAGCCCGAACGGCGCCGGCATTCCTTCGCAATACCCACGCCTGGGTGGTCAACATGCCGACTACGCTGAGGCACAGCTCAGCGCATTCCGTGCCGGCACCCGCGCCAACTCGGCCCAGATGACCGCGATTGCGGCCCGCATGAGCGACAAGGAAATCAAGGCTGTCGCCGATTACGTGGCCGGTTTGCGCTGAGCCCTCACCATGCCCTCGAGCCCAAGGGCCGGTCATTGACCGGCCCTTGTTGTTTGCGGGTAACTGCGAGAATCCGGCTGTCCTCGCTACCACCATAGGGCGTGACTCTGGGCCAAGGTTCGAACAGCCTGACCTCGGTCCGCCTTGACGCCTTGACGCCTTGACCATTGGAGTTCCCATGCCATCAACCCTTGACCGTGTTTCTGGCCAGCCCGCACCCTCCGAGATCACGCCCCGCGCGCTCTACGAGGGTCGACGCGGCTGGATGAAACGATTGGCCACTGGCGTGCTGGGCAGCGGCCTGGCCACCTGGGCAGCGCGCGAGGCGCTAGCCGCCGAGGGCTCGGCCAAAGGCGCTGCGCTGGTCGGCGCGAAGAGCGCAGTCGCCGGTGCGGTGACGATGGAAAAGTCAACATCCAGGGCGGACGCCACCAGCTACAACAACTTCTACGAATTCGGCACCGACAAAGCCGACCCGGCCCGCAACGCCCACACACTCAAGACGCGGCCGTGGACCGTCGCGATCGAGGGCGAGGTCAAGAAGCCAAAGATCTTCGGCATCGACGAGTTGCTGAAACTCAGCGCCATGGAAGAACGCATCTACCGGCTGCGCTGCGTCGAAGGCTGGTCGATGGTGATCCCATGGGTCGGCTATTCGCTGGCCGAACTGATCAAGCAGGTCGAACCCACGGGCAACGCCAAGTACCTTGAGTTCCATACTCTGGCCGATCCCAAGACCATGCCTTTCGTCGGCTCGCGCGTACTGGACTGGCCTTATGTCGAAGGCCTGCGCATCGACGAGGCCATGCACCCGCTGTCACTGTTGGCCTTTGGCATGTATGGCGAGGTCCTGCCGAACCAGAACGGTGCGCCGGTGCGGCTGGTGATGCCCTGGAAATACGGCTTCAAGTCCGCCAAGTCCATCGTCAAGATCCGCTTCGTCGAGCAGCAACCCAAGACCGCCTGGGTCAAGGCTGCCGCGCAGGAGTATGGCTTTTATTCCAATGTCAACCCCAAGGTCGACCACCCGCGCTGGAGCCAAGCCACCGAGCGCCGGATCGGCGAGGACGGCGTGTTCAACAAGAAGCGCCCAACCCTGATGTTCAACGGCTACGAGGCGCAGGTCGGGTCGCTCTACGCCGGGCTTGACCTGTCCAAGAATTACTGAAATAGCGCCAGCGCAGCGCATGAACCAGCTGCTGCTGCATCGCGCCGCCAAGCCGCTGCTGTTCGCGCTGGCGCTGCTGCCGTTCGCGCAACTGCTATGGGGCGCGATCGCCAACACCCTGGGCGCCAACCCGGCCGAGGCGCTGATCCGCGGCAGCGGCGACTGGGTGCTGCGTTTTGTCTGCCTGACGCTGGCGATCACGCCGCTACGCGAAGCGACGGGATGGAGCGCACTGGCCCGGATGCGCCGAATGACGGGCTTGTTCGCGGGCTTTTACGCCACGTTGCACTTTCTCTGCTATGCCTGGCTCGACATGGGGCTGGACTTCGGCGACATCGTCCGTGACATCGTCAAACGTCCGTTCATCCTCGTCGGCGTGCTGGCGCTGCTGCTGATGCTGCCCTTGGTCGCGACCTCATGCAATCGCGCGATCAAGGCGCTGGGCGCGGCGCGCTGGAAGGCGCTCCACAAGAGCGTGTATGCGGTCGCGCTGCTGGGGTTGCTGCACTTCTTCTGGATGCGCGCAGCCAAGCATCACTTCACCGAGTGGTCGGTCTATGCGGCCATCGTGGTCCTGCTGTTGGGCTGGCGCTTGCGCCAAGCCCTGAGGCGACGCGGCGCTACTTGATGAATCCTGGCAGCCACAGCGCGAGCTGCGGAAATACCAATACCAGCAACAGACCCACGACCAGTGGCAAGCAGAAGATTGCCGAACCCCGAAAGATCTGCGACATCGGCACCTGCTTGAGCAGCGCGTTCATCACAAACATGTTCATGCCCACTGGCGGTGAAATCAGCCCGACTTGCACCACCAACACGATCAGCACACCGAACCAGACCGGGTCGAAGCCAAGCTGGGTGACCACGGGAAAGAACACCGGAATCGTCAGCAACACCATGCTGAGTTCCTCCATGATCGTCCCCAGCACCACGTAGACACCCATCATCGCGGCGATCACCACCAGCGGCGGCAAGCCGAGATGGGTGATACCCGCCTTCAGGTCGCTGGGCATGCTGGTGTAGTTGACGAAGTTAGAAAACATCGCCGCGGCGATCAGGATCGTGAACAGCATCGCTGTGGTGCGCGCGCTCTCGGCCAACACATCGAACAGCACCCGCCGCGACAAGCTGCCTCGGGTCAACGCGAAAGCGAAGGCGCCGGAAGCGCCGATCCCTGCGCCCTCGGTGGCCGTGAACCAGCCGCCGTAAATGCCGCCCAGCACCAGCACCACCAGCAGCGCGACGCCCCAGATGTCACGCAGCGCGGCCCAGCGCTCAGGCCAGTCGACCCGCTGACCCGCCGGGCCAGCTTCAGGATGGCGTCGAATGATCCAGGCAACGCCGGTCATCAGCAGACCAGCGCACAACAGACCCGGCACCACGCCCGCCGCAAACAGCTTGCCGATGTGGGTCTCGGTGACGATGCCGTAGATCACCATGATGGTCGACGGCGGGATCATGATGCCCAGCGTACCGCCAGCGGCAATCACCCCGGTTGACAGATAGTCGGCGTAACCCAGCTTCTTCATCGACGGGTAGGCCACCTTGGTCATCGTGGCTGCGGTGGCGATCGACGAGCCGCAGATCGCGCCGAAACCCGCGCAAGCCATGATCGTCGCGTGTGCAAGACCGCCTCGACGGTGTCCGACAAAGGCAAATGCGGCGCGAAACAGCTCATGCGCAAGTCCTGCGCGGGCCACGAAATTGCCCATCAGGATGAACAGCGGCACCACCGACAGCGTGTAGGCAAAGCCCGAGTCGTACACCACCTGAGCCGCAGCGGCGGCGGTCGGCCCCCAGCCACGCATCAGCCCGAGGCCAACATAGCCGACCAAGCCCATCGCGAAGGCCAACGGCACACGCAGCAGTGCCAGCACAAAGACCGCCGCAAAACCCAGCAGCGCCTCGTTCATGTCGCACCCCCAATGTCCGGGCTTGCATCCGGATCGCCGGGTTGCAGCACCAGCAGGAGGTGCATCAACGAGGTCAGCCCGCACAGCAGGCTCATCAGGCCAACGAAAGGTCCAAGCGGTAGCTTGAGCTGGGCCGTGGTGTCGCCATAGCTGGCCATCTGCATGGCCTTGTCACCCATCAGCCAAGCCAGCGCCGCCAAGGCCAGCCCACACAATAGATTGATCACGGCCCGCTGCAGTCGACGCAGCCAGGCCGGCAGGTAGGGGTCGAGCGAGTCAAAGGCCACATGCTCACCGTGCAGGCTGACCAGCGGCAGCGCCGAAAAAATCACCACCACCATCAGCACTTCCGTCAACTCCAGCGAGCCCGGCACGGATTGGCTGAGCAGCTTTCGCCCCAGTACGTCGACGAGGGTCAGCGCCATGATGGCAAACAAGGCCGCCGCGGCCAACAGGCCGCACAGTGCATCGAGAAGGCGTTTCAAACGGGTTTCCTTGCAGCGCGGCCAGTCGCTGCGACGAGCGACCGCGAGGGTTCAGCAAGCCGGGAAGGCCCCAGCACGGCGGTCACTTCTCGAGCTTGACGATCTCGGCACGGTACTCGGCCAGCACCTTCTTCGCATCCTTCAGACCCTTGGCCTCGGCCGCCTTGGTCCAGGCTTCCTCCAGCCCGCTGGTCTTGGCTTTAACCGCTGCAACGAAGGGCGCATCGGCCTGGGTGAAGGCAACGCCGGCAGCCTGCATGAAGGCCATGCCACGGCGGTCAACCTTGTCCCAGCCGCGGCCGAGCATGCGGGCAGCAAACTCCCCCGACATCTCGTCAATGATCTTTTTTACATCAGCCGGCAAGGCGTCGTATTTGGCCTGGTTCATCATGAACACAAAGCTGGTGTTGTACAGCCCGCCCGGGAAGGTGGTGGCGTACTTGATGACCTTGTCGATCTTGAAACCCTCCACCGACTCAGCTGGAAACAAGGTGCCGTCCATCACGCCGGTCGACAGCAACTCGTAGCTCTCGGTGGAGGGTTTGAGGGTGGCGTTCATGCCGAGAGCCTTGGTGATGTCATTGACCATGCCACCCCCCACGCGCCACTTCATGCCGTTCATGTCCTCAACCTTGGCGATCGGCTTCTTCGTGTTGAACACAATGCCCGGACCGTGGGTGAACACCGCCAGCACCTTGACGCCCTTGTGCTCGTCGGCAAACGCCGGGTGGCGTGCGTAGATGCGTTGGAAAGCGACCGAGGTCACCTCCGCCGAATTGCCCATGAAAGGAAACTCGACCATCTGCGTGCTGACGAATCGCCCCGGGGTGTAGCCATGGACCGTGAAAGACAGGTCGGCGAGACCGTTGCGGACCGCGTCGAAGGTGCCGGGCGGCGCTGACACCGCGCGCGGCAGCACATTGCACTTGATCTTGCCAGCAGCTTTTTGTTCGAGCATGCCGCACCACTCGATCTGCGACAGGGTCAGGGTGTGCGCCGGCGGCACCCAGGAAGACAGCGTCAGCACGGTTTGTGCCATGGCCGGTGCGGCCAGGCCTACCGTGGCTGCCGTCGTGATCAGGGCGCGGCGAACCAGGTTCGACAGCAGGGACATGGTTGGATCTCCTCAAGAAAAAATAGCCAGCTGCGGGTCTGCAGCAGCTGCAGATGCTGCCTCAATCCGCAAGCGCGCGACATTGCAGAAAACGAGCAGCCGGGGTCGGTTCGTGTCGGTGTAGCACTGCGCTCAAAACGGGACAGTGTGGCGCCTGTCACGACAGTCCGCTGGCACATCCGGATCTGATCGGATGCCGCCGCTAGCATCGACCATGCCGTCCTGCCCGCCAGCCCAACCCGGTTGAAAAATGCCAGACCATGCCAACCCGCCCACCGATCCTCGCAGCATTATCGATGCCGCTGCTGACGGTCAGGCCCTGGGCACCGGTCCCGCACGCGAGTCACTCTGGCGATCGCTGCAGGCGCTGAGTCAAGCCGAACTCGAAACCGGTCCAGGTCGACCCGCTGCGCTGTGCCAAGCCTTGACCGAGACCGCCAGCGCACTGGCCGGGCTCCAGGCCTACAGCCCGGCGGAGAGCCACCTGGCCCAGGCGCTGCGCTGGGCGATGGTGATGGGCGCCGTCGACACCCGAGCCGACCTGTGCTGCAAGCTGGCCGAACTGGCCAGCCAGGTTGCCGACCTGGCCGAGTCGAATGGCGAACAACCCAACACAGTCCGTCGGGCCCGTGATCGGGCGCGTGACCAGGCCTTCGAGGCGGTGAGGCTGGCCGATCAGCGCGCCGACCCGCATTGGGAAATCGGCTTGCTGCTGCGCGCCTGCGATGTGTTGGTGCGTTGCGGTGACCACGACGACGCGGCGCAACTCAAACTGCGTGCCAACAAGCTCATGCCCAGCGCGCCGCCGTCGCACAACGCAACGCCCAAAACATCCCACGACAGCCTGCGGATCGCCGGTCCCGCCACGCTGATGTAATCCCCGGGTCAAGGCCGCCAGCCGGCCCGTTCGCCGCGTCGCCGCACAATGCAGGTCCAGCACTTGCTGCGCCCGCATTGTGCGGCGCTGTCTGTTTCATGCACCGCACCATCTTCACCACGCCGGGCGTCAACACGGTATTGCGCGCCTTGTCGCTCGGTTTTCTGCGGGCCACCGGCTGGAAACTGGACGGCCAACTGCCGACCGATCAACCCAAATGTGTGCTGATCGCTGCGCCACACACCAGCAACTGGGATTTGCCCTACACGCTGATGGTGGCATTTGCGATGCGGCTCAACATTTACTGGATGGGCAAGCAGCAACTTTTCCGCGGGCCATGGGGTCCCGTGATGCGCTGGCTGGGTGGCATCGCGGTCGACCGTTCGCAGTCGACCAACCTGGTATCAGCCTCAGCAACAGCGATTCGCGCGGCCGAAGGCGCGATGTGCCTGGTGGTGCCGCCCGAGGGCACGCGCAGCAAGACGCGCCAGTGGAAGTCCGGCTTCTACTGGATCGCCCATGAGGCCGGCGTGCCGATCGTGATGGCGTACATGGACTACCCCCGCAAGCTCAGCGGACTGGGCCCGGTTTTCCAGCCCACCGGGAAGTTCGACGCTGACATGGCGGCCATCAAAGCCTGGTACGCACCGTTCAAGGGCAAAAACTGGCAGCAGTTCGACAACGGCTGAATGGCCACTGAACGGCGGTTCGCTGCCTGCAGTCAGCACCGGCTCGCATCGCGCGCCAGTACCGGTGCCAGCGCCACCCCGGTGTGCGTGCCGCGAGCGACCAGCAATTCAGGTGGGCCGGCTGCCACCACTTGGCCGCCAGCATCGCCACCTTCCGGGCCGAGATCGATCACCCAGTCAGCCTCGGCGATCAAGTCGAGGTCATGCTCGATCACGACCACGCTGTGGCCGCCGGCTACCAGCCGGTGCAACACGCGGATCAGGCGCTCGACGTCGGCCATATGCAAGCCGACCGTCGGCTCGTCGAGCACATAGAGCGTGTGCGGCGCCTTCACACCGCGCCGGGCCACGTCGTCGCGCACCTTGCTGAGCTCGGTGACAAGCTTGATGCGCTGGGCCTCGCCGCCACTGAGCGTCGGACTGGGTTGGCCCAGCGTGAGGTAGCCCAGTCCAACGTCCTTCAGAAGCTGTAGCGGGTGCGCAATCGATGGCATGGCGGCAAAAAAGTCCACCGCTTCGTCGACCTCCATGCGCAGCACGTCGCCAATGCTCTTCCCGCGCCAGCTCACCGCCAGGGTCTCGGGGCTGAAGCGCTGGCCGTGGCAGGCGTCGCAAGCCACCTTCACATCGGGCAGGAAGCTCATTGCAATCGTGCGCAAGCCTTGGCCTTCGCAGGTGGGGCAGCGGCCGTCGCCAGTGTTGAATGAGAACCGGGACGCGGCATAGCCCCGGGCCTTGGCCTCCAGCGTCTCGGTGAACAGCTTGCGGATGGCATCCCAGAAGCCGATGTAAGTCGCCGGGCAGCTGCGTGGGGTCTTGCCGATCGGCGTTTGGTCTACTTCGAGCACCCGGTCGATCGGACCGAAACCGGTCAAGCCTGTGCAGCCGATCAGTGTTGGCAGCACGCCAGCGGCCAAGGCGTCGCGACCTGCCTTGCTGACCTTGGTCGCGACGATGGCCTGCACGTTGGCCAGCAGCACATCGCGCGCCAGCGTGCTCTTGCCAGATCCCGACACCCCCGTCACCACCACCAGCCGCTGCAGCGGTAGCGCGAGGTCGACCCCCCGCAGGTTGTGCAAGCTCGCACCCTGCAGACCGAGCTGTAGGGTGGCACGGTTGACCACCCGTCGCGGCAGCAGCGGGTGCTTCAGCGGGTGCGCCAGGAAGCGACCGGTGACCGAGTCAGGGTTGGCCGACAAATCGGCCGCCAGCCCCTGCGCGACGACATGGCCGCCGCGTTTGCCGGCGCCGGGGCCGATGTCGATCAAGTGATCGGCGCGCCGTATCGTGTCCTCGTCGTGCTCGACCACCACCAGCGTGTTGCCCTGGCTCGACAACCGGGCCAAGGCCTTGAGCAGCACCGCGTTGTCTCGCGGGTGCAGGCCGATCGTTGGTTCGTCGAGTACATAGCACACACCTTGGAGATTGCTGCCGAGCTGCGCGGCCAACCGGATGCGCTGTGCTTCGCCTCCCGACAGCGTGGGCGCGGCACGGTCCAACGTCAGGTAGCCCAGACCAACTTCCTCCAGAAATTCGAGCCGGCTGCGGATCTCGCTGACCACATCGCGCGCAATCGCCGCATCGCGGCCTTGCAGCGCCAAGCCACCGGCCCAGGCCCTTGCCTGGCCCACCGCCCATTGCGCCACTGCGGTGATCGTGTGCTCGTCAAAACGGATATGGCGAGCGATCGGGTTGAGCCGGCTGCCTTGGCAATCTGGGCAGGGTTCGCCGCTGAGGTCTTCGACGTCGGCCTCCTCGGATGGAAAGCTCTGCTCGCGGCCTTTTTGATCGTCGTCGCGAACGCTGTCGTCGTAGGCTTTGCGCTGCTCGCGCGTCAGTGTCAGACCGGTGCCCACGCAGCTGGTGCACCAGCCGTGCTTGCTGTTGTAGCTGAACATGCGCGGGTCGAGCTCGGGGTAGCTGGTGCCGCATTGCGGGCAAGCGCGCTTGGTCGAAAATACCTTGAGCGTGCCAATGCCGGCGGTGGAATCCAGCGCGGCCAGTGCTTCAGCCAAGCCGTCCAGCGGCGTC
This sequence comes from Burkholderiales bacterium, assembly GCA_947448955.1. GTDB lineage: Bacteria > Pseudomonadota > Gammaproteobacteria > Burkholderiales > Burkholderiaceae_C > Pseudaquabacterium. The sequence continues at coordinate 9,308 of CANFPU010000079.1, read as the reverse complement.
AGCAGGTGCAGCACGCCCTTGCCCAGATCCAAGGCCTTGGCCAGCAACTCGCGCAGCTCGGCTTCCTTGGCCGGGCTGACCACCAGATCGCCGACCGGCAACTCGAGCGTGTGCTCCTTGAAGCGGTCCAGCCGCGGCCAGGGGTCGACTTTGACGAATTCGCCGTCCACCCGCAGATGGGTATGGCCGCGCGCCTTGGCCCATTTCGCCAGGTCGGTGTACAAACCCTTGCGGTTGACGACCAAGGGCGCGAGCAAGCCGACATGCTGGCCGCGGTGGTCGCGCAGCAGTTGCGCGGCAATGCTCTCGACACTCTGCGGCTTGACCTCGGCACCATCTTTCGTGCAACGCTGTGTGCCGAGCTTGACCCACAGCAGTCGCAGGAAATGCCAGACCTCGGTGGTGGTGGCGACCGTGCTCTTGCGTCCGCCGCGGCTCAGCCGCTGCTCGATCGCCACCGTCGGCGGGATGCCGTAGACCGCATCGACCTCGGGCCGGCCTGCGGGCTGGACGATGCTGCGGGCGTAGGCGTTGAGCGATTCGAGGTAGCGGCGCTGGCCCTCGTTGAACAGGATGTCGAAGGCCAGCGTGCTCTTGCCCGACCCCGACACCCCGGTGACGACGGTGAACTTACCGCGCGGGATGTCCACGCTCAGGCTCTGGAGGTTGTTTTCCCTGGCATTGACGATGCGGATGGCATTGCCCGCGGCCAGCCGGGCGGCCGCTCTTTCGGCATCACGCCGCGCCTTGGCGAGGCGTTGCAGCGGCTGGCCCTCTTCGACCAACAATCCGATGCCCAGCGACTGCTCGTAATCGCGCAAGGCGCTGCCCGTGTGCGAGCTGGGATGGGCCTTGACGTCGTCAGGCGTGCCACAGCAGACCAGCTCACCGCCGGCGTCGCCGCCCTCAGGGCCCAGGTCGATGATCCAATCGGCGCTGCGGATCACGTCGAGGTTGTGCTCGATCACGATCAGCGAATGACCAGCCTCGAGCAGCTTGCGCAAGCTGCGCATCAGCTTCGCGATGTCGTCAAAGTGCAGACCGGTGGTCGGCTCGTCGAACAGGAACAGCGTGCCGCGCTTGGCCGCAGCTTGTCTGGGTCCTTGCGCAGCGTCGGCCAAAAAGCCTGCCAGCTTCAGTCGCTGGGCTTCGCCGCCAGACAGCGTGGGCACCGGCTGGCCGAGACGCACATAGTCCAGTCCGACATCCACGATGGGTTGCAGCCTGGCGGTGACGGCGGTGTCGCCAGCAAACACGGTCATCGCCTCGGCCACGGTGAGCTCGAGCACCTCGGCCACCGACAACTGCCAAGCGCTACGGGTCAGCTTGACTTCCAGCAGTTCGGCACGGAAGCGCTTGCCGTCGCAATCCGGGCAGCGCAGGTAGACGTCGGACAGAAACTGCATCTCGACATGCTCAAAGCCCGAGCCACCGCAGGTCGGGCAGCGCCCGTTGCCGGCATTGAAGCTGAACATCCCGGCGGTGTAGCTGCGCTCGACCGCGAGCGGCGCGAAAGCGAACAGCTTGCGAATCTCGTCGAAGGCGCCGACATAGCTGGCCGGGTTGCTACGCGCCGTCTTGCCGATCGGGCTTTGGTCGACGAACACCGCCTCGCTCAGCCAGTCCATGCCCAGCAACGCGTCGTGCGCGCCCGCGCCCTCGGTGGGCTTGCCGAAGTGGCGCAGCAACGCCGGCACCAACACGTCCTGGATCAGCGTGCTCTTGCCAGATCCCGAGACGCCCGTGACCAGCGTCAGCCGCTGCAGCGGGAAGACGATCTCCAGGCCCTTCAGGTTGTGTTCGCGCGCGCCCTGCAGGATCAGTTTCGGCGTGGACTCCACGACGAGGCGGCGCAAGCCGATGCCCACATGCTTGCGCGCGCCCAGGTAGGCGCCGGTCAGCGTGTCGGCATGGCGCGCCGCGTCTGGCGTGCCGTCAAAGACGATCTGGCCGCCCCGCTCGCCCGGACCCGGCCCCATGTCGATCAGCCGATCAGCCGCCAGCATCACCGCCGGATCGTGCTCGACCACCACCAGCGTGTTGCCGGCATCGCGCAGCCGGTGCATCGCTTCGACAATGCGGCCCATGTCGCGCGGGTGCAGACCAATGCTGGGCTCATCGAGCACGAACAGCGTGTTGACCAGTGAGGTGCCCAGTGCGGTGGTCAGGTTGATGCGTTGCACCTCGCCACCCGACAGCGTCCGGCTTTGGCGATCCAGTGTCAGGTAGCCCAGACCCACATCACAGAGGTAGCGCAGTCGGGTTCGCATCTCGTCGAGCAGCAGTTTCAGCGCGTCGTCGAGCATGCTGCTGGGCAGGTCCAGGCCACGCCGGGCCGCCCCAAGCGGCCCGCTCCCCCTCGAGGGGGCGACGCCGAAGGGGTCTTGGGGGTCAGCTTCGCCGTCGAAGAAGCTACGCAGGCGCTGGATCGGCAGCATCATCAGGTCGTGCAGGCTCAAACCCGGCAAGGCCTCCAGTTGCTCGCGTGACCAGGCTGCGCCCGTCGGCAGAAAACGCTTCTCGGGTTTCTGAACCGCATCCGCATCGGCTTTCGAGCCGAGGCGCCACAGCAGTGCCTCAAGCTTGAGCCTGGCGCCGCCGCAAGCACCACAAGGCGTGTAGCTGCGGTACTTGGACAAGAGCACGCGGATGTGCATCTTGTAGGCCTTGCTCTCGAGGTAGCCGAAAAAGCGACGCACGCCGTACCACTGCTTGTTCCAGTTGCCGGCCCAGTTCGGGTTGCCGTCGATCACCCAGTCGCGCTGGGCTTGGCTGAGCTGGGTCCAGGCAGTGTCGCGCGGGATGCCTGCCTCGCCGGCGTATTTCAGCAAGTCGTTCTGGCAATCCGCCCAGGCCGGCGTCTGCAAAGGCTTGATCACACCGTTGCGCAGTGTCTTGCGGGGGTCAGGGATCACCAGTCCCATGTCGACGCCAATCACCCGACCGAAGCCGCGGCAAGTCTCGCAAGCACCGAAAGCCGAATTGAAAGAGAACAGCGCGGGCTGAGGGTCGGCGTAGCGCCGGTCGCTGTCGGGGCAATGCAGTCCGGTGGAATAGCGCCAGAGATCAGGTTCGGCGCCTTCGTTCAAGCAGTACACGTTGACGCGGCCGCTACCGCGCTTGATCGAAAGTTCGATCGCTTCGACCACCCGCACCTTGTCCGCGCCAGCCATCCGTAACCGATCCGCGACCACATCCAAGACCTTGCGGTGATCGACCACGCGCTCGGCTTGCACCCGCGTGAAACCACTGGCCGACAGCCACTGCTCAACCTCGGCCGCGGTCACGGTCTCGGGCAACTCGACCGGGAAGGTGATCACCAAACGCGGGTCGCCCTGCGCCGCAGCGCGTGCCATCAGGCTGGCGTAGATGGTCTCGGGCGTATCGTGTCGCACCGCTTGCGCGGTCTGCTGGTCGAAAAGCTGCGCGGCCCGGGCAAACAACAGTTTCAGGTGGTCGTTCAACTCGGTCATCGTGCCGACCGTGGAGCGCGAGGTGCGCACCGGATTGGTCTGGTCGATCGCGATCGCCGGCGGCACACCATCGACCCGGTCAACCGCTGGCCGGTCCATGCGATCGAGAAACTGCCTCGCGTAGGCCGAAAAGGTCTCGACGTAGCGCCGCTGGCCCTCCGCGTAAAGCGTGTCGAACACCAAACTGGACTTGCCAGAACCGCTGGGGCCGGTGACCACCGTCATCTCGCCGGTGCGGATGTCGAGGTTGAGATTCTTCAGGTTGTGCTGGCGAGCGCCGCGTATGCGGATCAGCCCGGTCGCCTCCCCGGGCTGCTGGGGGGACTCGCACTCGGTGGCTGGGGACTGCTTGGTTCGGCCAGACATCGGGCGCACTCCTGGGGACAAGGCCCAACATTTTAGGGAGGGTCTTGCCGCCAACCTGGTCATGGGGCGATCGGCCGAGAGACCGAACCCATCCTGTGCAACGGGCCCATTTCGGCCGCGACTACATCCGTCGGGCGATCATCGGCGCCGACGGGCGGCGCTGATCGCGCGCAGTCGGCCCACCACGCCGGTAGGAAAGTGGTAGACCGACAGCACAAACAGCAGGCCCAGCCAGAGCAGCCAGCGGTCGGGCGAGATCAGTGGGCCCAGCAGCGGCACGCCGTCGAAGGCCAGGGCACCCCACTTGAGCAGGTCCTGCAGGTAGTTCTGCGCCAGCAGGAACAACACCGCACCGACCACCGCGCCATACATCGTGCCCATGCCGCCGATCACCACCACCAGCAAGATATCGAGCATGACCTCGAAGCTCAGTGTGGTGTCGGGCCCGGTGTAGCGCAGCCACAGCGCCAGCAGCGCGCCGGCGACGCAAGCGAACAAGGCCGCCATCACGTTGCTCAGCGTGCGAAACACAACCGTGCGGAAGCCGATCGCCTCAGCCCGAAAATCGTTCTCTCGGATGGCCTGCAGCACCCGGCCGAAGGGTGAGTTGACGATGCGCAGCAAGGCCAGGAATGACAGCGTGACAACCACGAACAACAGGTAGTAGCTGACGATCCGGCCATCAATCGTCAGACCCAGCCAAGGACCGTCCAACGGCTCGAAAGCCGGGCTCAGCCAGCCTGGACTCTTGAAGCTCAGGCCATCTTCGCCGCCGCTGACGTCGCTGAGCTGCGACGCGAGGGTTTGGAAGGCTGAGGCGACGGCCAGCGTGATCATCGCGTAGAAGATCGCCTTGACACGCAGCGAGAACAAGCCAATCAGCAAGGACAAGCCCAGCGACAACAGCAGTGCCAGGCCCAGGCCCAGCGTCAGCGCGCCCCAGCCAGCGCCGAGCCGGTGGCTCGCGATCGCGACACCGTAAGCGCCGATGCCGAAGAACATCGTGTGGGCGAAGCTGACGATGCCGGTGTAGCCCAGCAGCAGGTCGTAACTGGCCACCAGCAGGATAAACACCAACATCTTGGCCGCCACGCCCAGCGCCTTGCTGCCGGGGAAGGCAAACGGTGCGGCAGCCAGACCGATGACGATCAGCACCAGGATCAACGCAAGCCAGCGACTGCGCGGCAAGTCGTGCGAGAGAAGTCGGTTCAACATTTTCATGTCAACCCCTCCTCCGACGGGTACATCGGCCGATGCGCCAAGGGGATGCAGGCCGGCTTGGTGACCTGAGGCCGAACTCGGGCAGTCCCTGCGGACTGCCCGTGCCTGCCGAGGACCATCGGCCTCTGGCCGATGGTGGCCCGGCGCTCGGCCCGCCAGCTTCGATCAACGATGAGGCCTTCATCGGTTCGTCACGGGATACAGGCCTTGCGGACGCCACAGCAGGATCGCCACCATCAGCCCGATGTTGGAGAACAGCGCCACCTTGGGCGCCAGGAATCCGGTGTAGTTGGCCATCAGACCGACCAGCAGCGCACCGACGAAGCAGCCCAGCGTCGAGCCCAGGCCGCCGATGATGATGACAATGAAAATCAGCACATTGACCTGGGCGCCGATCTGCGGCGTGACGTTCTGCTGGTACAGCCCCCACATCACGCCACCCAGACCCGCCAGCGCTGAACCGGCAACGAACACACCGACAAACAGCTGTCGGATGCGGTAGCCCAGGCTCTCGACCATCTCGCGGTCCTGCACGCCAGCGCGGATCAGCAGGCCGACCTTGGTGCGGTTCAGCGTCCAGGCGAGCAAGGCAAACACCAGCAGCCCGATCGCGCCAGCCAGCACCCGGTAGATCTCGACCGACGCACCGTCGCCAATGGCGATCAACCAGGAGCCGCGCAGCGCTGACGGCAGCGGCAACGCGATCTGCTGCGGGCCCCAGATCACCTTGATCATCTCTTCGGCCACGATCATGCCACCCATCGTGATCAGGATCTGCTTCAGGTGCAGGCCGTAGACCGGCCGAACGATCACGCGCTCGAAGGCCCAGCCCACCGCGCCGGCCACGACCATCGCCCCGAGCATCGCTAAAAACACACTGGCAAATTGGGCTGGCGCCGATTCGCCAGCCCAATCGGCCAGCCCGCCGATCACCGTGGTGGCGACGAAGGCGCCCAGCGCGATGAACACGCCATGGCCGAAATTGAGCACGTCCATCAGGCCGAACACCAGGGTCAGGCCCGAGGCAATCACGAAGATGATCAGCCCCATCGCCAGCCCGGCGACGGTCAGCGTCAACCAGCTGCTCGGGCTAGCGATGGCTGGCAAGGCCAGCCCCATCAGCCCGCACAGCAAGCCCAGCGGGCGCCAGTCGAAACGCGCCTTCGGGACGGTCTCGGGCGGGGCTTGAGCGGTGATGGTCGTCATGCAGCCGCCCCCAGCGACAGGCCCAGCAGCCGCTGTTGCAGCGTTTGATCTTCGGCCAACTCAGCCATGGTCCCGCGGTGGACGACTCGCCCGTTGTCCATCACCGCCACCCAATCGCCCAAAGCCTGGGCCATCGCAAAGTTCTGCTCGACCAACAAGAGGGTGGTGCGTTGGCGCTTGAGCTCCTGGAAAGCGTCGATCAGGTTGCGAACAATGGACGGCGCCAAGCCCTTGCTGGGCTCGTCGATCAGGATCAGCAAGCGCGGTTCGATGATGGCGCGGGCCACCGCCAGCATCTGCTTCTGCCCGCCCGACAGCTTGCCCGCCGGATAGAGCCAGAATTTCTTCAGCGCAGGGAAGAGCTCGAAGATCCATTCCAGCCGTCGGGTGTCGAGTTCGCCGGCGTGGCGCGCAGCGCGGGCGGCCAGCACCATGTTGTCCTTGACCGTCAGGTCGCTGAAGATGCCCATGCTTTCGGGAACATAGGCGATGCCTTGGGTCGCGATATCGGGCGTGGCCTGGCCCTTGATCGACCGGCCTTTGAAGCGCAGCTCGCCCGCACTGGCCGGCCACAGACCCATGATCGTTCGCAGCGTCGTGGTCTTGCCCGCACCGTTGCGGCCCAGCAGCATCGTCACCTGCCCCTCGGGCACCGAGAAGTCGACGCCGTGCAGGATGTGGTAGGCACCGATGTGGGTGTGCACGCCGCGGAGCACCAGGCATTCGTCATTCATGCGAGGAGGCTCCTGCCTGCTGGTGGGCGGGGGCACCCAGGTAGGCTTGTTGCACCACCGGCGAGGCGATCACTGCCGCCGGCTCACCGTCGGCCACCAGTTGGCCGTTGTGCAACACGATGATGCGGTCAGCGAGCTCACGCACCACGTCCATCTTGTGCTCGACCAGCAAGATGGTGCAGTCGGGCCGCGACTTGAGGCGGCGGATCAGGTCCAGGATGACCGGCACCTCGTCAATGCTCATGCCGGCGGTCGGCTCATCGAACATGAAAACCCGGGGGTCGAGCGCGATCAGCAGCGCCACCTCGAGCTTGCGCTGGTCGCCATGCGGCAAGCTGCTGGCATGGGCCTGCGCCTTGTCGCCCAGCCGCACCTGGGCCAGGATGGCCTGCGCCTCGTCAATCCAGGCCTGGCGGTCAAGCCAGATCCGCCAGAAGTCCACGCCGCCCCAAGCACCGCCTCGACCGCGCCCAGCCTCGCGGCCCTGGATCGCCAAGCGCACGTTCTCCAGCACCGTCAGGTTGGCGAACAACTGGGTCAGCTGGAAAGCCCGACCCAGCCCGCGGCGGGTGCGCAGCGGCGCTGGCAAGCGGGTGATGTCCTGCCCGTCCAGCAGCACCCTGCCCTCACTGGCCAGCAACTGCCCGGAAATCAGGTTGAAGAAAGTGGTCTTGCCCGCGCCGTTCGGACCGACGATCGCCGTCAGCGTGCCGGGCGCAAAAGCGCAGGACACCTGGTCGACAGCCACATGGCCGCCAAAACGGATGGTCAGGTCCTGGGTTTCGAGCATGGGTTGCGTTCGCCGGCCCAAGGGCCGGCGCATCGACGGTCTGACTGGAGCCCCCTCCCGGAGCGGGCTGGGGGCGCACAACGGACGGGGACCGAGGTCCCGACCGGAATCGGCGCGTCAGCGCTGATTCCGGATCGGGACCTGCATCTCTTCGGCCTTGATCTCCCGCACCAACTCCGGCACGCCCCAGGCAAACGCCGGGTCGACCTTGATCTTGAAGTGGTACATGTCCTGCAGCGCCTGGTGGTCTTCCTTGCGAAACACCATCTTGCCCTTGGGCGTCTGGAAGCTCATGCCCTCCATCGCCGAGATCAGCTTGTTGGTGTTGGTGTCACCCTTGGTACGTTTCAAAGCCTCGACCACCGCGATCGCCGCGCTCATGCCGCCGGCGGTGAAAAAATCCGGCGGCGCCTTGTACTTGGTGTAGTGGTTGGCCACCAACCACTCGTTGACCGGGTTCTTCGGGATGCCGAAGTAGTAGTACAGCCCGCCTTCCATACCGGGGAACTGCTTGTAGGCGGTCATCGCCGGCAGGATGTTGCCGCCGGTGGCAATCTCGATGTTGTGGCGCTTGAAGTCGAGGTCGGCAATCTTGAACGGGTTGCCGCCGGCCCAGATGATCCAGACGATCTTGCGACCAGGCTGGTCCTTGAGCTTGTCGATGATGCGTTGGGCCGCGGCCGTGAAATCTGTGGTGGCGGCGGGCAGGTACTCCTCGTGCACGAGCTTGGACTTCTTCAGCGCTTCCCGGAAAGCCTTGACGCCGTCCTTGCCGAAAGCGTTGTCCTGCGCCAGCGTGACCAGCGTGGTGCCAAGCTTGTCCAGGGCCACTGCGTTGGCAATCGCGTCCTGGCTGGAGTTGCGGCCTGTGCGGAAGATGTACTTGTTCCACTTGTCGCCAGTGATCGAATCGGCCACCGCGGGTTCGACCAGCAAGATCTTCCTGTATTCCTCGGCCACCGGCAGCATGGCCAGCGCCACAGGCGATGCAGTCGGGCCGACCGCGATGTCGACCTTGTCGTCAGCATAGGCTGCGGCAAGCGCGCTCTTGCCCACGTCAGCCTTGCCTTGGTCGTCCTTCTCGATCACCACCAGTTTCTTGCCCTCGACTGCAAAGCTGCCGCCGGTGGCGTAGTCCAGGCCGAGGTTGAAGCCGATGATGGTTTGCTTGGCGTAAGCCTCCAAAGGGCCGCTCTTGCTGGCGATCAGCGCGATGCGGATCTCGGTAGGTTTTTGCGCGATGGCGGCAGCCGGCACTAGCAGGTTGGCGCCCATGGCTGAGATCGCCAGCGAAAGCGTGCTCAGCGCAGCTCGGCGGCGCGAATGGGAAGTTTTGATCATGGCGGATTCTCCTGCTACGGGTTTGGTCGGGCGTCGCCCAGGCGCGATCTTGACACGCATTCGGCCAGCCAGCGCGAAAGCCGAATGACCCCGCCCGCCCGATGCCCAAGTCATCGAGCGTCGCGGCCCTGGCATGCCAAGGGGCCGGCACAGGCGCAGTGGTGTGCTGTGGGCTGT
>CANFPU010000078.1 GCA_947448955.1 Burkholderiales bacterium | reverse complement strand
GTATCGACCACCACATGGTCGAACTTCGACAGCAACTCGCGGATCAGCAAGCCGAACGCTGGACGCTCCACCAATTCCAGCGGATTGGGCGGCGTGATGCCCACCGGCAGCACAAACAGGCTGGGCACGCCGGGCACTTGCTGGATCACCTTGGATTCGGCCCGGCCGCTGAGGATGCCTGACAGGCCCGCGTTGTTCGGGATGCCAAACACCTCGTGCTGCCGCGGGCCACGCAGGTCTGCATCCACCAACAGGGTGCGCCCGCCCAATTGCGCCAAGGTCACGGCCAGGTTGGCAGCGAAGAAAGTCTTGCCGTCACCACTGTCCGGGCTGACAACGGCGATCGCGCGGCGCTCTTGGCCCTCATTGAACAAGCGCATCATGATCTGGCTGCGGATGGCGCGAAAGCTCTCGGCCTGCACGCCAAACGGCTTGTTCAGCGTCACCAACTCCGGGTTGGCTTGACGCTGGCTCTGCGCCGCATAGGGGTAGTGAAACTGCTGCGACAGCGCATACATCACGTCGTCGGTGCTGGCATAGCCCAGCGAGATCGCTGCTTCACCAAACCGAACACCTTTGTCGCGCTGGTGTTTGAGGATCTTCTCAACTTGTTCGGTGCCGAGGTTGCGGGTTTCCGAGATGATCGACCCGATCGATCGACCGGTCACCTCATGAGGCTCGTCTGGCGTCTCGGCCGTGGCGGTGTCTGAATGACCTTGAGAATCTCTGAACTTCGCCATGTCTCAAGCCCCTTGCGTGGATGAAGTTGGCCCAGCCAACGCCATCGCCCGTGGCGCGGCGGGCAGCGCGCGATGCCCGGCCGTGAAGCGCTTGGCATTGGGCTTGGGCAAGGTGCCGAGCACGGGCAGATCAAGCGCCGCCACCACGTCGTCGGCGCTGCGCACGCGTCTGTCGGTCAACTCCAGCAGCAGCGCCACGCCCACCGCGAGTAACACGCCCAGGAATATCGACAGCAGCGTGTTGAGCAGCACTTTGGGCGCAGAAGGCTCGGCCGGCGGCTGGGCGGTGGTTAGCACATTGGCAAAGCTTTGCGTGTTTTGCGACTCCAGGCTCGATTGGCTCAGCCGCGCCACCAGGTTGTCGTAGATGCGCTGGGCATTCTCAGCTTCGCGCTGCAGCACCAGGCCTTCGTCGCGCACGGCCTTCATCTGCAGCACCTTGGCACGTTGGGCGCCCAGCGAATCACGGATCTGACCTTCGCGCGATTTGTTGATCGTGTGCGAGACGAACACGCCGCTCGTGACGCGTTTGGTCTCGGCATCGATGCGGCTGCGCTGCTCGGCGATATTGGCCTTGGCTTCCACCACTTGCGGGTGGTTGTCGCCGAACTTGGCGTTCAATTCCTGCAGGCGAGCCTCGTTGCGCGCGAGCTCGGCCTTCATGCCACCGATCAGCGGGCTGTTGAGTACCTCTTGCAACCGATCACTCTGCGCGCCCTGGGCCTGGCCTTGCCGGCTGGTGGATTCAGCGGACACGGCCTGCAGTTGGGTCAACTGGCTGGACAGCTCATTCAATCGCATCGTCTCGACATCGAGACGCTCATCACTCGCGATGATGCCTTTCGCGCGCTGAAATGCTGACACCTTGGCCTGGGCGCGCTCAACCGTGTCGCGAGCACCTTTGGTCTGAACGTCAAAAAACTTCTTGAACTGCTGCGCAGGATCGACCCTGAGCTCTAAAGTCGTGGCGATGTAGGCCTGTGCAAACGCATTGGCCAGGCCCGCCGCGAAACGCGGATCAGGGCTCTTGTAGGCGATGCTGATGACATTGCTTTCGCGCGATGGTTTGACGTCCAGCTTTTTCTGCAACAAATCAACCAACCACTGTTCGATCACGCCTTTGCCTTCAGCTTCGTCCAGCCACTGGGCCCGCAACTGCGGGTTGTCCAGCAGTTTCAGATCACGGATCACGCGCAGCGCAACCCGGTCAGAGGTCATGATGTCAACCTGCGTGGCCATGAAACTCGGCATCGCTGCGCTGGGGTTCATCATTGCCGTCAAGGGGTCCGGTCTAGCATCAATCACCACGCTGGCCGTGCCCGTATACGTCTTGGGCAGTAGCAAGCTCACGGCCACGGTGGTGGCCACCACCAGCGCAAACACCATCAGTGCCGCCCATTTGCGCGCTCGCAAGATCGAAAGAAACTGTCCGAATGTCATGGCTCGATTCCCTTGGTTCAGAACAGGCTCTCGCGCACGTAAACCACGTCGCCGTCCTGCACCTTGTCGTCCAACGCTGGCTCAAGCAACTGCACCTTGCCATCCGCCCTGCGGTGGATGCGAATCCCTTTTTGGGTGCCACGCTGTGTCAGTCCACCGCCGGTGGCAAGAGACTGCATCACCGTCATGCCACGCTCAACCCGCATCGGCCCTGGTCGTTGCACTTCGCCATAGATGTAGACCAGCGGCTGGCGGTCGACCCAGATGCTGTCGCCGTTGTTGATCAGCATGTCTTTGTCTGTGCCGCCTGCAGCAAAGACTGACGGCATGTCGATCTCAGTGCGAAAGTGCAGGCCGTCGCGTTTGCCGGTGACCACCACCAGGTCCGAACCATTGGCTGCCGTCCCGCCAGCCATCGCCAGCAGGTCGGTCAGGCGCATGTCTGCCACCTCAATTGGATAACGTCCAGGACGGTTGACCATTCCTAGCACGCTGGCCTGATTGCCACGCACCTGCGTGACCACCAGCGTGACCTGCGGCTGCTTGACGAAGTTACCGCTGCGCAGGCCATCGGCAATCAGCTTCTCGCTGGCCGTAACGCTCAAGCCGCCCACCCTGATGCTGCCGAGCAGCGGATAGCTGATCAGGCCGGCCTCGGTCACACGGGTCTCGATCGCCAGGTCGGGGTTCTGGTAGACGTTGATTCGCACGATGTCGCCGGACCCAAGACGGTACTCGACAGCGGCCGCAGTGGGTAATATCGGTTGGGCCACGACGTCAACCCAAGCTGTGCTGACGCCGATGGCCAGCGCCAGAGCGGCCGCGAGAGGTCTGCGTTGCTTTTTGCTCACTTGAGTCCCATCCCGTTGCTGATGTCGTTGGCGCTGAGCTTGCCGTTGGCCGGCGCAACCGCTACCGGCACTGGCGTCGCAGCGTTCGGCGCTGCGCCTGAATGACCTTCACCAAACTTGCCGATGTACTCAACCTTGGCCGCGGTGCGCATGGCTTTGACGTCTTCGTCGATCAGCTTGCGCTTGCGCTCGTTGATCAAATATTGTTCGATTGCTGGCCTGGCCTGCTCTTCGCTGACAGGCTGGTTGCGCGAGCTTGCCAACACCAGCACCTGTACACCGTTGGTGCCCTGGTTGAGTACGGCCTGCCCGTCTTGCATCTTGGCCAGGTTGTCCAGGGATTGCAGCGGCAGTTGCTCGGCGGCGCGAACAGCTTGGTTGCCTGAGAACTTGAAATCGTTGCTCTTGAGGTATTCGACGAAGTCGTTGATGTTCTTGGCTGCGCCGAGCTTTTCGCGCAATAGGCTCAGCTGCTCAGGCTTGGCTTCAATGCTGATCTCTTGCAGGCTGTAGATACGTCTCTCTTTGAACAGCGCGGGCTTGTCGTCGTAATACTTCTTGATTTCTTCAGGCGTGGGCTTGGGTGCGGCCTCGCCCACTCGCTCAAGATAGGCGCGGGCGATGATGTCTCGCTTGGCGGCTTCGAGTTGCTGCACCACACGCGGATCGCGGTCAACCTTGAGGTCGTCGGCTTTTTGCAGCGCCAGTTCTTGGTCGATCAGCCGTTCAAGAATCTGCTTGCCAGCGGCGTCGCTCTGCTCGGGCTTGAGGCCGCGCTGCTGCTGCAAGACGAAGTTGATCTGGTGAACGGTGATCTCTGACTTGTTGACCTTGGCAGCGGTCTGTGAGGCCAATTTTTCTTTCTTGTCTCCGCAGCCTGTCAACAAGAAAAGTGCTGCGGTCAATACGATCAGGCTGGTCATCGCCTTCTCATTGGATGCTGTCTGGCTTGTCCGCGTCTTCATGCTCTTTGCAACTCCTGGCCTACCGCTGTCGGCATTGCGGCAGTGCCTCTACGGCCCGGCCTCCCTCATGACGCTGAAAGTGTAGAGGCGCAACAGCGCTAATCCCTAGACTGTCAGACGTTCAAACGAGTGGCTTGCATGACCAGCTTCACGCGGGACGCGTCAATCTAGCCAGGGCTTGAAGGTTTGAGCTGGCCGCAGCCAGGCGCTGTGGCGCTGCTGGGGTCTTCGCGGTTCAGGGCTGCGATTCGCAGCCAAACTGTCAGGGTGGCGCTGCGCGCCGCGACTGCAAGCGTGGCTGATCGGAGTCGGCCAGATCGGGCAAGGCGTCGGCCCGGCCCATCGGCCACAATGCTGCCGCATAAACGCCCATGACGACCCCCAGATCGCGTGCTTCCAACCGCTGCAAGGTGCGCACCGACACGCCGATTCGCTTGGCCCAGTCTCGCAATGGCTCGCACCGCCGGGCCCGGGCCAGGTTGGCACCCAGTGTGCGCAGCGCTTCAACAGCTTGCGGCGGCAGCCAATCGTTGTGGGCTGAGCACTTTGGCATGCCATGAAGTCTTGCATGGCATGCCTGATTCAGCTAATGATGGCGCATCGCCGCGTCCGGCGCTCGCCCGCCGTGAAGGCCAAGACCGCCTTACCCAGCCCTCAGCACTTGATGCCAGCATGCAGCGCCACGACGCCGGCCGTGAGGTTGTGCACGTCGACATGACCGAAACCGGCGGCCTGCATCATGGTCTTGAGCTCGGTTTGGTCCGGGTGCATGCGGATGGACTCGGCCAGATAACGGTAGCTGTCAGCGTCGTTGGCGATCCACTTGCCCAGCAACGGCAAGACCTTGAGCGAGTACCAGTCGTAGGGCTTGCGCAGCGGCTCGGCAACGCGGCTGAACTCCAGTACGAGCAAGCGGCCACCTGGGCGCAGCACGCGGCACATCTCGACCAGCGCAGCGTCTTTGTGGGTCATGTTGCGCAGCCCGAAGGCCACGCTGACGAGGTCGAAGCTGCCGGTCTTGTAGGGCAGTTTCTCGCCGTCGCACACCACCGTGGGCAAGACCAGGCCTTCGTCGAGCAGGCGGTCACGGCCGGTGCGCAGCATCGACTCGTTGATGTCGGTGTGCATCACCAGACCACGGTCGCCCACTTTGCGGGCAAAGGCACGCGCCAGATCGCCAGTGCCGCCAGCGATGTCGAGCACCGTGTCGCCCGGGCGAAGGTTGGCCACCGCCACGGTGTAGGCCTTCCAGGCTCGGTGCAGGCCCATCGACATCACGTCGTTCATCACGTCGTAGCGTGTCGCGACCGAATCGAAGACACCCCGAACACGGCGAGCTTTGTCGGACTCGTCGACCGTGTCGAAGCCAAAATGGGTTTGGGCCATGATGTGCTCAGGCGGTCTGTTGGGCAGTCATCAATGGCTGTCGCAGGCGCCACCCGATTTCTCGATCATCGGCGCATCGCGCTGCACCCCGGCATCGGCCAGGCGCTGCTCGTAGCGCTGCCAAAGCTCAGCTTGCTCGGCGCCGAGCTTGTAGAGGTAGTGCCAGGCGAATAGACCGGTGTTGTGGCCGTCGCTGAAGTTGGGCTGCACGGCGTAATGCCCAACCATCTCGATGCCGGTGATGCCGACCTCGCGCTTGCCGGTCTGCAAGACCTCCTGGCCCGGGCCATGGCCCTGCACTTCGGCCGAAGGCGAGTAGACCCGCATCAACTCGAACGGGATGTGAAAAACCGCGCCGTCGTCGAAGCCGACTTCGAGCACGCGCGAGGCCTGGTGCAGCGTCAGCGCAGTGGGTTGGGGATGGACGGTTTCGGTGCGGGCCATGGCTTTGGGCGGTGAGGTCGGGCCAACAGGATAGCAGCGCCGGGCCGCGATCAAGCCGGCGGCGCTGGGGGCGTGAAATCGACTTCCTCGAACAGCGTGGCCACCGGCCAAGGCTGGCCCAAGCGCTCGATCTCGATCGCGTCGTCGGCCGTCAGCGCTTGCAGCACCCATTGGCCCTGCTCGTTCTTGAAGAACAGGTCCGCGTGGGGCCGGTCCTGCTCGATCAGCAGGTAATGGGTGAGGGTTGCGATGCTGCGGTAGAGCTCGAACTTGCGGCCGCGGTCATACGCGGCGGTGCTGTCGCTGAGCACCTCGGCGATCAACCAGGGGTGGCTGATGAAGCGCTGCTCCTCAGGGCGGCGGTCGCGCGAGTCGCAGGTGACCATCACATCGGGGTAGAGAAAATCGCCTTGGGCATTGATGCGCAGCTTGTGGCTGTCGATGAAAACGCTGCACGGCGAGCCGCGCAGCGCTTGCCGCAACCAGACGTAAGCGTTGCCGCTGATGAAGTTGTGCGGCGCCAGCGCCCCCGTCATCGCATAGACCTCGCCATCCACATACTCATGGCGCTCAGACTGAAGCTCCTCCCAGGCCAAATACGCCTGGGCATCGGCAAAACGGGGGCTGCTCATCACGGCGCTCATGAAACTCTCCGGTAAAAGGCCAGCGCCAGAATACCAGCCCGCCAGCTACACCAGCACCCGCTCGATGCCGCCAGCGTTGGCGCGGGCGACGTAATCCTGCAGCCAGCTCTCGCCCAGGATCTTGCGCGCCATCTCGACCACGATGTAGTCGGCCTCGAGCAGGCCGGTCTTCATGTCATCCTCGAATCGGCTCAAACCCTGCAGGCAGCTTGGGCAAGAGGTGAGGATCTTGATGTTGCCGCCCGCGGCCACTGGCGCCGCACCGTCGGCCAAGGCCACGCTGGCCATGCGGTCGCGCAGCTTGCCCTCGTCCAGCCGCAGCTCTTCTTCTTTGCGGAACCGGATCTGGGTCGAGATGTCAGGCCTTGTCACGCCCAGCGTGCCGCTCTCGCCACAACAGCGCTCACTCTTGAGCACGTTCGGTCCGACCAAGGCCTTGACGGTCTTCATCGGCTCTTGCAGCTTCATCGGGCTGTGGCAGGGATCGTGGTACAGATACCCTGCAGCGTTGCCGTCGCCAGCACCGGGCAGCGTGATGCCTTTTTCCAGCAGGTACTCGTGGATGTCGATGATGCGGCTGCCCGGGAAGATGTCCTCGAACTTGTAGCCCTGCAGTTGGTCGTAGCAGGTGCCGCAACTCACCACGATGGTCTTGATGTCGAGGTAATTCAGCGTGTTGGCCACGCGGTGGAACAGCACCCGGTTGTCGGTGATGATCTTGTCGGCCTTGTCGAACTGCCCAGACCCGCGCTGCGGGTAGCCGCAGCACAGGTAACCGGGTGGCAACACGGTCTGCACACCGGCATGCCACAACATCGCTTGGGTGGCCAAGCCGACCTGGCTGAACAGCCGCTCAGACCCACAACCGGGGAAATAGAACACCGCTTCGGTCTCGGCGGTGGTGGCGGCCGGGTTGCGGATGATCGGGACGTAGTCCTTGTCCTCGATATCAAGCAGCGCGCGCGCCGTTTTCTTGGGCAGGCCGCCGGGCAACTTCTTGTTGATGAAGTGGATCACCTGCTCGCGCATCGGCGCTGCACCCAGCGTGGCGGCCGGTGCATTGGTCTGCTTGCGGGCGGCGAGCTTGAGCACGTCATTGGCCATGCGTTGCAACTTGAATCCCACACCGACCATCGCGCCGCGCACCAGCTTGATGGTCTGCGGGCTGGTGGCGTTGAGCATCAACATCGCCGCGGCGTTGCCAGGACGGAAGCTCTTTTGCCCCATCTTGCGCAGCAGGTTGCGCATGTTCATCGACACCTCGCCAAAGTCGATGTCGACCGGACAGGGATTCAGGCATTTGTGGCAGACCGTGCAGTGGTCGGCAACGTCTTCGAACTCTTCCCAATGTTTGAGGCTGACGCCGCGGCGGGTTTGCTCCTCGTACAAGAAGGCCTCGATCAGCAGCGAGGTGGCCAGGATCTTGTTGCGCGGGCTGTACAGCAGGTTGGCGCGCGGCACATGGGTGGCGCACACAGGCTTGCATTTGCCGCAGCGCAGACAGTCCTTGATGCTCTCGCTGATCGCGCCGATGTCGCTCTGCTGCATGATCAGGGACTCGTGTCCCATCAGCCCGAAGCTGGGCGTGTAGGCATGGCTCAGGTCCGCCGCGCGGACATCGTCACCGAGCTTGCCCAGCGCATCGCCGCGCAGCAGCTTGCCCTTGTTGAAGCGGCCTTCGGGGTCGATGCGAGCCTTGTAGGCGGCGAAGTCGGCCAGCTCGGCATCGCGCATGAATTCGAGCTTGGTGATGCCGATGCCGTGCTCGCCCGAGATCACACCGCCCAGGCTGCGCGCCAGCACCATGATGCGGGCCACCGCCTCATGCGCGGTCTGCAGCATCTCGTAGTTGTCAGAGTTGACGGGGATGTTGGTGTGCACGTTGCCGTCGCCGGCATGCATGTGCAGCGCCACCCAGACCCGGCCGCGCAACACCTGTTGGTGGATGCGCTTGAACTCGTCGACCATCGGCGCGAAAGCCGCGCCGGCAAACATCGCCTGCAAGGGCTTGAGCAGCTGCAGCTTCCAGCTCGCGCGCAGCGTATGGTCTTGCAGCTGGTCGAAAAAACTTCGGCCGGGCTCGCCGCCATCGGGCGATTGGGGCAGGTCGAGCTGGTTCAGCCACAGCTGCCACTGCGCCCGAACCTGGCCCAGCTCGGCCAGGGCTTGCTGGACGCGGTCTTCCAGCAGCTCGGCGCTAGGGATATTGCCAGCGTCATCGGCCTTGCCCAGCGGCAACGGGCCCTGGGTCAGAAACGCCTGCAGCCGATCGGTCAGCGCCAGCTTGTTGCGCAAACTGAGCTCGATGTTAATGCGCTCGATGCCTAGCGTGTACTCGCCCATGCGCTCGAGCGGGATCACCACGTCCTCGTTGACCTTGAACGCATTGGTGTGGCGGGCGATCGCCGCAGTGCGCTTGCGGTCGAGCCAGAACTTCTTGCGGGCATCGGCGCTGACGGCCACGAAACCCTCGCCCGATCGGCTGTTGGCGATGCGGACCACCTCGCTGGTGGCACGCGCCACGGCGTGCTCGTCGTCACCGACGATGTCGCCGAACAGCACCATCTTGGGCAGCGCGCCGCCGAAAGACCCGCGCTTGCTCTTGGTGGTGTAGCCCACGGCTTTGAGGTAGCGGTCGTCCAGGTGCTCGAGGCCCGCAAGGATCGCGCCGCCCTTCTTGGCATCCTCGAACATGAAGTTCTTGATCTCGACGATCGACGGCACGGCCTCGATCGGGTTGCCGAAGAACTCCAGGCAGACGGTGCGCACATGCGCCGGCATCTTGTGGACGATCCAGCGCGCGCTGGTGATCAGGCCGTCGCAGCCCTCTTTCTGGATGCCCGGCAGGCCGGCGAGGAACTTGTCGGTGACGTCCTTGCCCAGGCCCTCTTTGCGAAAAGTCGAGCCCGGGATGTCCAGCCGTTCGGTCTTCTCCAGCACCTTGCCCGAAGCATCAAACCAACGCAACTCGAAACTCGCGACCGGGGTGTCATGGATCTTGCCCAGGTTGTGGTTCAGCCGCACCACCTCGAGCCACTTGGCCTGGGGCGTGACCATGCGCCAGCTGGCCAGATTGTCCAGCGCGGTGCCCCAGAGCACGGCCTTCTTGCCGCCGGCGTTCATCGCGACATTGCCGCCGACGCAGCTGGCCTCGGCCGACGTGGGGTCGACCGCGAACACATAGCCGGCGCGCTCGGCGGCGTCGGCCACGCGCTGCGTCACCACGCCGGCGCCGGTCCAGACGGTGGCCACTTTGTGCGCCACGCCGGGCAGGTCGATCAGCTCGACCTCGGTCATCTGCTCGAGCTTTTCGGTGTTGATCACCGCGCTCTTCCAGGTCAGCGGCACCGCGCCACCGGTGTAGCCAGTGCCGCCGCCGCGCGGGATGATGGTCAAGCCAAGCTCGACACAGCCGGCCACCAGCGCGGCCATCTCGGCCTCGGTGTCGGGGGTGAGCACGACGAACGGAAACTCGACCCGCCAGTCGGTGGCATCGGTGACATGCGAGACCCGCGACAAGCCGTCGAACTTGATGTTGTCGCGAGAGGTGGCGCGGCCCAGCGCCTTGCGGCTGCGCTGGCGCAGCGTGGCCAGCACGGCAAAGTGGCTAGCAAAACGCTGGACAGCGTCGCTGGCGAGTTGCAACAGCTCGCCGACATGCCTATCACGCGAGGCATCGGCATCGGGCGTGCGGCGCTGAGCCACCTCGCCGAGCCGATGCTCGAGCGCAGCAATCAGCAACTCACGGCGCTTGGGGTTGTCCAGCAGGTCGTCTTCGAGGTAAGGGTTGCGCTGCACCACCCAGATATCGCCCAACACCTCGTAAAGCATGCGGGCCGAGCGGCCTGTGCGGCGCTCGTCGCGCAGTAGGTCCAGCAGGTCCCAGCCGCGCTGCCCCAACAACCGCAGCACGATCTCGCGATCGGAGAACGAGGTGTAGTTGTACGGAATTTCGCGCAGTCGGGGCGCTTCGCCCGCGGCTGCGATGTCGGGCTGGCCTGCGGCCAGGTGGGAAATGGCAAGCGGTGCGTTCATGGGACGGCAGGCGGCGACTTTCTAGACTGAGGTCATGCCAACCTGCATAGGCAACTGAATTAGGATGGTATCGCAGTGCAACATCGGGTCGACGCCAAAGGCTGCGCGGCCCACATCAGCTGACGGGTTAATCCGGTTGCGGATTGAAGCCCAGATGTGTCAGATACGGGACTGTCATAAATCGTCGGCACACTGGCGCAAACCCTTAGTTTCTTCACGGAGCAGTCATGAAACTCAAACTGAACTTAGCGGCCCTGGCCGCCTTCGCCACGCTGACCAGCCTGCCGGCACAGGCTCAAACTGAAATCCAGTGGTGGCACTCGATGGGCGGCGCGCTGGGTGACTGGGTCAACGACCTGGCCAACGAGTTCAACGCCAGCCAGAAGGACTACAAGGTCGTCCCGACCTTCAAGGGCAATTACGACGAGTCCATGACGACCGCGATGGCGGCGTTCCGGGCCGGCAACGCGCCCAACATCCTGCAGGTGTTTGAAGTTGGCACGGCCACGATGATGGCAGCCAAGGGCGCCGTCAAGCCGGTGGGCGAAGTGATGAAGCAGGCCGGCGTCGCCTTCAACCCCAAGTCCTATGTGCCCGCAGTGTCGGGCTACTACACCGCCAACAACGGTGAGATGCTGTCATTCCCGTTCAACAGCTCAACGACGATCTTCTACTACAACAAGGACGCCTTCAAAGCGGCCGGACTGGACCCGAACAAAGCCCCGACCACCTGGCCCGAGGTAACCCTGGCGGCGGCCAAGCTCAAGGCCAGCGGCAGCAAATGCCCTTACACCACCAGTTGGATGAGCTGGGTGCATCTGGAAAGCTTCTCGCTTTGGCACAACACGCTGTTCGCCACTCAGAACAACGGCTTCGGCGGCCCCAGCGCACGCCTCGCCTTCGACTCGCCACTGCACCTGCGGCATTTCGAAAACCTGGCCAACATGAGCAAACAGGGCCTGTTCGTCTACAAAGGCCGCGCCAGTGCGTCGACGCCGGCATTTGTGTCGGGTGAATGTGCGATGTTCACCGGCTCATCGGGCACCTACGCCGATGTCAGTAAACAGGCCAAGTTCGCCTACGGCCTGGCCCCAATGCCTTACTACCCCGATGTGGCGGGTGCACCGCAGAACACCGCCATTGGCGGCGCCAGCCTGTGGGTGATGGCGGGTAAGAAGCCGGCCGAGTACAAAGGCGTGGCAGAGTTCTTCAAGTTCCTGTCAGACCCCGCCGTGCAGTCGGCCAGCCACAAACGGACCGGCTACCTGCCCATCACCACCGCAGCCTACGAGTTGACCGAAAAGTCGGGCTTCTACAAGGAAAAGCCGGGCACCGACGTGGCCGTGACGCAGATGATCCGCAAGACCACCGACAAGTCGCGCGGCATCAGGCTAGGCAACTTCGTGCAGGTCCGCACCATCCTGGACGAGGAGACCGAGCAGATTTGGACCGGCAAGAAAACTGCCCAAGAAGCGCTGACCTCAGCCATCACGCGTGGCAACGAGCAGCTGGAACGCTTCGAGAAGGCCAACAAGGGCGCCAAGTAAAGTCCTTGCCGGGTTGGCTGTTGCCAGCCCGGATGCCGAAAGGCAGCCCGAGCGGCCGTTCCAGCGGCCGCTCGGGTTTTGATCACCAGGTAAATGGAAAAACGCGTCCTCTTCAAATCGCCGCTGCTGCCCTGGCTGTTGCTGGCTCCGCAGGGGCTGATCATCGCGGTCTTCTTCTTCTGGCCGGCCGGACAAGCCCTGCTGCAGTCGATGCAGATGCAGGACAGCTTCGGCCTGTCGCGGGAATGGGTGGGGCTGGACAACTTCAAGTCTCTGTTCGCCGACGCGGCCTATCTTGAGACCTTCAAAACCACCGCTGTGTTTTCGGTGCTGGTGGCGATATTGGGGCTGAGTCTGTCGCTGACGCTGGCCGTGTTTGCCGACCGCGTGGTACGCGGCGCGTTGCTGTACCGCTCGATGCTGATCGTGCCTTATGCGGTGGCCCCCGCCGTGGCCGGCGTGCTGTGGGTCTTCATGTTCGCGCCGTCGCTCGGGGTGGTGTCCTACGCACTGCGACATTTTTTCGCGCTGGAATGGAACCATCTTCTGAACAGCCAGCACGCGATGACGTTGATCGTCGCGGCAGCGGTCTGGAAGCAGATCTCTTACAACTTCCTGTTCTTCTTGGCCGGGCTGCAATCGATTCCGAAGTCACTGATCGAGGCAGCGGCCATCGACGGCGCGCGGCCCTGGCGCCGCTTCTGGACCATCCAAATGCCCTTGCTGTCACCCACCACGTTTTTTCTATTGGTGATCAACATGGTGTACGCCTTCTTCGACACTTTCGCGATCATCGACGCCACCACGCAGGGTGGCCCGGGACGGGACACGGCGACACTGGTCTTCAAGGTCTACCAAGACGGCTTCAAAGGCGGCGACATTGGCAGTTCAGCGGCCCAGTCGGTGGTGTTGATGGTGATCGTGATCGCATTGACCGTGGCGCAGTTTCGCTATGTCGAGAAAAAGGTGCAGTACTGATGCGGGGCACGCACCGTGGTTGAGCGCAACCCGACGCTGGACCTGCTGGCGCAGGTGGTGATGGTGCTGGGTTTGCTGATCGTGGCCTTTCCGCTCTATCTGGCTTTGATCGCCTCGACCCACACGGCACAGGCCATCGCCCAAGCCCCGATGCCGATGCTGCCAGGCGGTCATCTGCTGGAGAACTATGCGGCGGTGCTGGCAGGCCAAGGCGGCAGCGGGGCGTCGAATGCACCCGTGGGTAGGATGATGTGGGTCAGCCTGGTCACGGCGATGGCGATCACGGTGGGCAAGATCACGGTCTCGCTGTTGTCGGCGTTTGCGCTGGTCTACTTTCGTTTCCCGCTGCGCGGTCTGGTGTTCTGGTCTATCTTCGTCACGCTGATGCTGCCCGTCGAGGTGCGTATTGCGCCGACTTATCAGGTGGTGGCTGACCTGGGCTTGCTCAACACCTACGCCGGGCTGACGGTGCCGCTGATTGCGTCGGCCACCGCCACTTTCCTGTTCAGGCAGTTCTTTCTGACCGTGCCGGACGAACTGGTCGAGGCCGCTCGGATGGACGGTGCCGGACCGATGCGTTTCTTCGTCGACATCCTGCTGCCCTTGTCCAAAACCTCGATCGCGGCACTGTTCGTGATCCAGTTCATCTACGGCTGGAATCAGTACCTCTGGCCCTTGCTCGCCACCACCAGCGAGGACATGTACCCGGTGGTGGTGGGCATCCGGCGCATGATGGCCGGGGGCGACTCAGGCAACCAATGGAATATGGTGATGGCCACCGCGGTGCTGGCCATGCTGCCGCCCACGCTCGTGGTGGTGCTGATGCAACGCTGGTTTGTCAAAGGCCTGGTGGACACCGAAAAGTAAAGCGACATGGCAGCCATTTCCCTCCAAAACATTGTCAAGCGCTACGGTCAAGGGCCCAAAGCCAACCCAGTCTTGCACGGTATCTCGGCAGACATCGCCGATGGCGAATTCATCGTCATCGTCGGGCCCAGCGGCTGCGGCAAGAGCACGCTGCTGCGCATGGTGGCGGGGCTGGAAGAAATCTCCGAAGGCCAGATCAGCATCGGCGGCCGGGTGGTCAACGATATTGAACCTGCCGACCGCGACATCGCGATGGTGTTCCAGAACTACGCGCTATACCCGCACATGAGCGTCTTTGACAACATGGCCTATGGCCTGAAGATCGCCAAAGTACCCAAGGCCGAAATCGAACAGCGGGTGAACAAGGCGGCTGGCATTCTGGAGCTAGAACCCTTTCTGCAGCGCACACCGCGCCAGCTCTCGGGCGGCCAACGCCAACGCGTGGCGATGGGCCGGGCGATCGTGCGCCAGCCGCAGGCCTTTCTGTTCGACGAGCCGCTGTCCAACCTCGATGCCAAGCTGCGGGCACAGACCCGGCTCGAAATCCAGAAGCTGCACCGTGAGCTGGGCGTGACCTCGCTGTTCGTCACCCACGACCAAGTCGAGGCGATGACGCTGGCGCAACGCATGATCGTGATGAACGCCGGCCGGGTCGAGCAGATGGGCACGCCCGAGCAGGTCTACGGCAAGCCGGCCAGCAGCTTTGTCGCGAGCTTCATCGGTTCACCGCCGATGAATCTGCTGAGCGGCCAAGCCGCTGGCGCCAGTTTCACGGTGGGCGGCGAGACCTTGGCGCTGCCGGGAGCAGCCCCCCGCGACGGCGCGCTGATGCTGGGGCTGCGGCCAGAGCACTGCCAGATCGGCGCCGACGGGCTGTGGCCGCTGAAGGTGGAGACGGTCGAGATGCTGGGTGCCGAGCGGCTGGTCCACGGCCGGCTGGGCGGGGCGCTCTTCACGGTGCGCATCGACGCCACGCTGGTGCCGCCGCTGCTAGGGCAGACCGTCAGGCTAAGCGCCGCGCCTGCGCAGCTGCACTGGTTCGACCAAAGCACGGGTCAGCGGGTGGAGGTATGACGTTGAACGCATGGCCCTACCCGCGCTGGGTGGCGCACCGCGGCGCTGGCAAGCTGGCGCCCGAGAACACACTGGCGGCGTTTCGCCTGGGCGCGGCGCAAGGGTTTCGAGCTTTCGAATGTGATGTCAAGCTCTCGGCCGATGGCCTGCCCTTCTTGCTACACGACTCGACGCTGGAGCGAACCACGAGCGGCAGCGGCACCGCTGGCGACCTGGACTGGCGTGAACTGTCTCAGCTCGATGCTGGCAGCTGGCACAGCCGCGGCCATGCTGGCGAGCCGCTGCCCACGCTGCAGGCCGTCGCAGCCTTCGTGCTGCGCAACGGGCTGGCGCTGAACATCGAGATCAAGCCGACACCAGGCCTGGAGGAACACACCGGCCGGGTGGTGGCCGAGCAGGCGGCGCAGCTGTGGACAGGCCAGGCGGTGCCGCCGCTGCTGAGCTCGTTCCGCCCCGAATCGCTGTCGGGCGCGCGCGCGACCGCCCCTGCGCTGCCGCGGGCTTTGCTGCTCGACAAGCTGTGGCCGGGCTGGTTCGAAGTGGCCGGCTCGCTGGGCTGCGCAGCAGTCGTCACCCAGCACAACCTGATGGATGCAGCGCTGGTGGACCAGCTGCACCGCGCCGGCTGGCGAGCGATGGTCTACACCGTCAACGAGGCGGAAGATGCTCAGCGCCTATTGGCGCTGGGCGTGGACGGCCTGATCACCGACGCGGTGGACCGCTTCGCACCGGCGCTGGGCTGACAGGCCCGTCCTGAGAACCGGGCATCCCGCCCACGCGGGCCTCGGCACCCCAAGCCAGGTCATCCGGATCGGGTACCGGCAGGCGACGCAAACCGCGGATCAAGGCGCTGCGCCAGGACACCGCGGCCAGCAGCAGCGCCGCGCAGCCCGACGCACCGAGTGCCACTGGCAACCCGGCATGCTCGCCGATCCAGCCACCGAGCAAGGCCCCAGGCCCGGCCGGCAAAAGTATCAGCCAGCGCATTGTGCTGGTCATCCGGCCCAGCAGCGGCTCCGGGGTCACCGCCTGACGCAACGCGAGGAAGTTGATGAACACCAGCACGCCGCCGACACCGGTCAGCATCAGCATCGCTGCGAATGCGATCACGCCAACGGGTCCGGACGGCGCCAGTGCCGGCAGCAGCCAGCCCAAGCCGCAGGCCGCAAAACCGAACACGATGGTCGGGCCCGGACCATGGCGATGGCTCAGCCGGTGACCCAGCACACTGGCCGACAAGGTGCCCAGACCCAGGCCGGCGTAGCACAGGCCGATCGTCTGCTCGCTCAGGTCCAGGCCGCGCGCCGCATGCAGGATTTGCACGCCCTGCGCCGCATTGCTGCACAGCTGCCAAGCACCCACCACCAAAGCCAGCGTCACCAGCAAGGGCTGATCGCGCACGAAACGCAAGCCGGCGCGCAGGTCGCGCCAGAAATGGGCATCCGGTCGCGGCACGCGCTGCTCGATCACCGGCAGGCCGTGCAGGATCAACGCCGAGACCACCAACACCGCAGCATCGAGCAGCAAAGCCAGTGGTGCGCCGGTCAAGCGGATCAGCGCACCCGCGGCACCGGGACCGGCCACCTCGGCACCCGAGCTTGCCAAGGCGTTCTTGGCGTGGGCCTGGACCAGGCGCTCGCGGGGCACCACCTGCGTCAACACGATTTGCGCCGCGCTGCCGGCCGTGGTCGAGACCGAACCGGTCAGGAAGGCCACGCCGTAGAGCCAGGCCATGTTCAGCCATCCCAGCTGCCAGGCGAGCGGTACGCTGGCCAGCGCAACCGCGATCGACAGCTCACCAAAGACGTAGACCGGCAGCTTGCGAACCCGGTCCAGCCAGACTCCGGCGGGCAGCGAAAACAGCGCAAATGGCAGCACCGCGACGGCCGTGAGCAGGCCCATCTGGCTTGGCGTCGCATGCAGCAGCAGCGCGGCGGTCAGCGGCAGCGCCAGCAGCGTGATCTGCCCGCCGACCGAGCTGATCAGGATCGACAACCAGAGCCGCCGGTAGACGGCATCTCGCAGCAAGTCGTCGGGTGCCAGCCTCAGGAATTGCCACCAAGGCGTTCGCGCAATTTGTTCGGGTGGCACCAGGATGGCCTCGGTCGCGCTGTCGTCGCGCTCCGCCGCTGCCGGCAGGTTCAAGGTCAGGAGCGGTAGTCGGCGTTGATGCTGACGTAGTCGTGTGACAGGTCGCAGGTCCAGACCGTCGTGACGGCATGGCCTCTGTGCAGCAAGACCCGCACCGTGATCTCACTTTGCTGCATCACACGCTGGCCGTCGGCTTCGAGGTAGTCGGGGTGCCGACCGCCCTGGCGGGCCACGTGAACATCGTCGAGGAACAAGTCGATCAGGTTCTGGTCAAGGTCGGCGATGCCGGCATAGCCCACGGCGCACAGGATGCGACCCAGGTTGGGATCGCTGGCAAAGAAAGCGGTCTTGACCAGCGGCGAGTGGGCGATCGCATAGGCCACGCGGCTGCACTCTTCGTCGCTGGCACCGCCTTCGACCCTCACCGTGATGAACTTGGTCGCGCCCTCGCCATCGCGCACGATGGCCTGGGCCAGTTGCTGCGCCACGGCGATCACCGCCTCGCGCAGCGCCAGCCCTTCGGCGCTGGCTAGCGACTCGATCACCGCATGGCCGGCCTGGTGAGTGGCGATCAGCACAAAGGAATCATTGGTCGAGGTATCCCCGTCGATCGTGATGCGGTTGAAGCTGGCATCGGCCGCTTCACGCAGCAAACCTTGCAACAAACTGGGCGCAATCACCGCGTCGGTGGCCATGAAGCCCAGCATCGTCGCCATGTTGGGCCTGATCATGCCGGCACCCTTGCTGACACCGGTGACCGTGACGGTGCGGCCACCGATCTGCAATTGGCGCGACGCCGCCTTGGGCAAGGTGTCGGTGGTCATGATGCCTTGGGCAGCGGGCAACCATCGGTCGGACTGCAAATCGGCGATCGCCGCGGGCAGGCCGGCCTCGATGCGCTCGATCGGCAGCGTCTCCATGATCACGCCGGTGGAAAAAGGCATCACCTGGGTCGGTGACAGACCCATCAGCGTGGCCAGCGTGGCGCAGGTGCTGCGCGCCCGCAGCAAGCCGTCAGCACCGGTGCCGGCATTGGCATTGCCGGTGTTGACCACCAGCGCGCGGATGCCAGCGCCACTGGCCAGATGCTCGCGACAGACCTGGACCGGCGCGGCACAGAAGCGGTTGGTGGTGAAGACACCGGCCACACTGGACCCCTGCGCCAGCGCCAGCACCACCAAGTCGTCCCGGTTCGGCTTGCGGATGCCCGCACGCGCAACACCGAGACGGACCCCAGCGACGGCGTGCAAGCTGGCGGGATCGGGCGACAACAGGTTGACGGGCATGCAGACCTCAGCTCTTTGATACAGCCGAGAATTGTAGGTGGCGGTCTGCT
>CANFPU010000077.1 GCA_947448955.1 Burkholderiales bacterium | reverse complement strand
TGCGGGGCGTCGTTCGAGCAACGGGGTGAACTTGACTCATAGCGATTGCTCTGGCTTGAACGACTCGATCACGTCTCGCATCAACTGGCGTGCACGAAACAACGGCCAGCTACGGACGGGTACATGATCACACGGGACCCAACACCTAGGCATGGTTTTGCTGGCCGGGTTTGTTGGACAAAACCCGATGCGGCTGATCTGGTGGATCCGATCTGGAGAAAGACGGTCGTGGCGCGGACCTGGCGCGCCGCTGCAGTCCTGATGCAGGCGATTCCCAGGGCTGAGGCTTCGCTGGGCGGCCAGAAGCGAAGGTTTCTGTGCAAGTTTTCAGGCACTTCCATGTTCGAGCTCAAACAGAGGCTGGGGAAAAGTCAGCAGTCAGCAGTCAGCTGAGGTGGCGTTTGGATGCATTAAACCGATGTTATTTTCCTAGTTTTAAAGTTGTTATTGTTTGATAAACCGATTAAATTGTTTGATTTGGCGATTTTTTGAGCGGCATGTTTGGCCTTGGCTGGTCGAGAGAGCCTGGCGCGGGCCCTTGCTGCAACCTCGGCATGGATCCCGAGCCCGCTGATGGCCAACGCCGGAATCAGACGCTTTCTCGCCCGCTTATCGGCCTCAAGCTGAAGCGCCATCCCGGCACCATCGGATGGCGGAGGACAAACCTCCGCACCCATGCCATGGCCGACGCCCAAGACCGCAAGCTTCCCGCCTCCCCGAAGAAGATCCGCAAGGCCCGTGGTGAGGGCCAGGTTGCGCGATCGCGTGATCTGGCACACCTGATGGTGGTCGGCGCGGGCGGGGCGGTGCTGTTCGCGATGCTGCCCAGCTTGGGCGACTGGCTGGCGCGCCTCTTGAGCGCCGGCTTGCGCTTCGATGTGGTCCTGCTCGGCCAGCCCGATGCGTTGACCCAGCGCCTGGCCGAACTCGGCTGGGCTTGGTTGGCAGTGTTGCTGCCGCTGGGCGGGGTATCGCTGTGTCTGGCGTTGGCGGCGGGTATCGGCGCCGGCGGTTGGAACTTCACGCTCCAGCCGCTGACCCCCAATTTCGGCAAGCTTGATCCGTTCGCGGGATTGGGCCGTATGTTGTCTGGCCAGCACTTGGGTGATCTGGCCAAGGCCTGCGTGCTGGCGCTGTTACTGGGTCTGGTCGGCGGCGTCTACCTGTTTGCCCATCTGCCTCATTTTCACGATGCACTGAGCCTGCCGCTGCCCGCAGCCATCGCCCAGACTGGCCGCATGCTGGCCAGCGGTCTGGGATTGTTGTTGATCGTGTTGGCGGTGTTTGCGGCCATCGATGTGCCGCTGCAGCGCGCCATGCTGGCGCGGCGGCTGAAGATGAGTCACTCGGAAGCGCGCCAGGAGCACAAAGAGGTCGAGGGCAACGCCGAGGTCAAGGCCCGGATCAGATCGAGGATGCGCGAGATGGCTAAAAAACGCATGTTGGGCGCGGTGCCCAAGGCCGATCTGGTGGTCATGAATCCGAGTCATTACGCCGTGGCCTTGCGTTACGACGCAGGTGGTGCGGCAGCACCCAAGGTGGTAGCCAAGGGGGCGGGCCTGCTGGCGATCAAGATACGCGACATTGCCCGTGAGCACCGGGTGCCGGTGCTGCAGGCGCCGCCTTTGGCGCGCGCGCTCTACGCCCACACCGAGGTCGACCAGGAGATCCCGGCGCGCTTGTTCACCGCGGTCGCACAGGTGTTGGCCTATGTGTTCCAGCTGCGTGCGGCGGCCGCCGGCAAAGGTCAGATGCCGCCCGATTTACCGCCGATCGAGGTGCCTCCCGACCTCGACCCGAATCACACGACATCGGCACAGGCCTGATCAATGCATGCCTCGATGAGAGCCTGGTTCGCTGCGATGCTGGCCCTGCTGCGGGGGTCGAAGCTGGTCCAGGCTGCGGCTCGGCTCGGTGTCGGTGCCGTGCTGCTGAAGTCGCTTGGCGCACCGCTGTTCATCGTCATGGTGCTGGCGATGATGGTGCTGCCGCTGCCGCCTTTCGCGCTCGACCTGTTGTTCACCTTCAACATCGCCATGGCGCTGATGGTGATGATGGTCGCCGCCCACATGGTTCGGCCGTTGGATTTCGCGTCATTCCCGACCGTGCTGCTGGTCACCACGCTGCTGCGGCTGTCGCTCAATGTCGCCTCGACCCGGGTCGTGCTGCTTGAGGGCCACACCGGCGCCGCGGCAGCGGGTCGCGTGATCGAGAGCTTCGGTCACTTCCTGGTGGGCGGCAACTTCGCGGTCGGGCTGATCGTCTTCGCGATCCTGGTGGTGATCAATTTCATGGTCGTCACCAAGGGTGCCGAGCGCATCGCCGAGGTCGGTGCTCGGTTCACGCTGGATGCGATGCCTGGCAAACAGATGGCCATTGACGCCGACCTCAACGCGGGTTTGATCGACGAGAAGCAGGCCAAACGCCGGCGCATTGAGGTTGGCGAGGAAGCCGAATTCTTTGGCGCGATGGACGGTGCCAGCAAATTCGTTCGCGGCGATGCCATTGCCGGCATGCTGATCCTGGTGATCAACATCGTCGGGGGCTTCATCATCGGCATCGCCAGTCATGGCTTGAGCGCCGGAGAGGCCGCCGACCGCTATGTGCTGCTCGCCGTTGGCGACGCATTGGTGGCGCAGATTCCGGGCTTGCTGATTTCGGTCGCCGCAGCGATGGTGGTCTCGCGCGTCGGCAAGGAGCAGAACATCGGCGCGCAGATCGGCAGCCAGGTGTTTGGCAGCGCACGGGCACTGGGCGTGACCTCTGGCATCGTCGGTGTGCTGGGCCTGGTGCCGGGCATGCCGCACCTGGTATTTCTGCTGATCGCGGGGGCCATCGGCACGCTGGCCTGGTGGATTATTCGGCGTGAACAGCAGACCGAGGCCGAGCCGCCAGCGCCGTCCGTGGATCCACAAGCAGACCCTGCCGAGGCCAGCTGGGACGATCTGGTGCCGGTCGACACGCTCGGGCTGGAGGTGGGCTACCGCTTGATCGCGCTGGTCGACAAGTCCCGCGCTGGCGATCTGCTATCACGCATCAAGGGCGTGCGCAAGAAGTTCGCGCAGGAGGTGGGTTTCTTGCCGCCGCCGGTTCATATCCGCGACAACCTCGAGCTCAAACCCAGCACTTACCGCGTGCTGCTGCGCGGAGCGGTGGTGGGCGAGGGCGAGGCGTTTCCAGGCCAGCTGCTGGCGATCAATCCGGGCGGCGCGAGCGTCCAGCTGGTCGGCGTGTCCACCACGGATCCGGCCTTCGGGCTGCCCGCGACCTGGATCGAAGTCCGCCAGCGCGACATGGCGCAAATGAACGGATTTACGGTGGTTGATTGCGCGACCGTCGTCGCGACCCATCTTTCACACTTGATGCAGGTGAATGCGGCGCGCTTGCTGGGCCGGGTCGAGACCCAACAACTGGTTGAGCATGTCACGCAGCAGGCCCCCAAACTGATCGAGGACGTGATTCCCAAAATGCTCGGTATTGCCAGCGTCCAGAAGGTCTTGCAGCTCTTGTTGGAAGAGGGCGTGCACATCCGCGACATGCGATCGATCGTCGAGTGCATTGCCGAGCATGCCGGTAGCGTCACCGACCCACTGGAGTTGGCACGCCGCATCAGGGTTCATCTTTCGCCGGCCATCGTGCAGCAGATCTACGGGCCGGCCAAGGAACTCGACGTCATCGCGCTCGAGCCTGACCTCGAGCGCCTGGTCACCCAGGCGCTGACCTCGCCGCATGGCGCCGTTCTCGACCCCGGTGTGGCCGAAAGCTTGACCCGCGAGGCTGCGAGCACTGCCCGCCAGCAAGAAGACCTGGGCCAGCCCGCATGCTTGCTGGTGCCCGATGCGATCCGGGTGCCGATGGCCAGGTTGCTGAAGCGGGCGGCGCCGCGACTGAAGGTGCTCAGCCACAGCGAGATCCCTGAGACCCATTCGATCCGGATTGGCTCGATCATCGGAGGATTGACATGAGGTTTCATCGCCATCGATCGATGGATCGTGGCTGGTTCAGCGCCAGGCAGACGGCATGCAGGTGATGCGATTTGCAGCGCGCAGTGCCCGCGAGGCCCTCGCGCAGTTGCGCCAGGCGCTGGGCGAGGATGCGGTGGTACTGTCGACCCGACCTTGCGCTGAAGGTGTCGAGGTGCTGGCGCTGGAGCCCGAGGGCATGGCCCGCATCGAGCAGGCGGCGGTGCAGGCTGACCGGGCGCGTGCCGTGCGATCAAGCCCGCAACCCGAGGCGGTTTGCGATCCTGGCCTGTTGCGCAGTGACAGCCCAGCCGAGAGGATCGGCGCTGCTGGCGACAGCCCCAGCATGCAGCCCCAGGTCCGCCGCGAGCCCAGCCTGGACACCGCGCCGTCAATGGGTCGCGACACGCGAACCGGTTGGGACACCGAACCCAGCCAGGACCCTGTTGCGCGTGATGTCGAGACCTTGGGCATGAGCACGCTCAGCTTCCAGGACTATGTGCGTGAGCGCATGCTCAAGCGCCGTCAGGCCGAGCTGACGCAGCCAGTGGTGAACCAGCCGGCCAGCACTGCGGCGACGGCACGCCCCGTCGTCAGGCTGGCCCAAGCCGATGGCGCCGCTGGTCAAAGGGAGTCGCCGGTCGGTGAGATGGCATCGGCGCCGCAGCCGTCACGCCAATCGCCCCCATCGCCCGAGTCACGCCCATCACGCCCATCACGCCCATCACACCAACCGCCAGGAGAGCCGCCAGTACTGCGCGATGTCGTTCAAGCGGTGCCCTCGGGCCCGGCAGGTCAGCCTGCCGAGCCGAGCAGTCTGCCCTGGGCTGAACCTGCAGCGCCGTGGCCGGCCTCCCGAACCTCCGCGATGTCGGCCACGATGCCGGCGACGAAGCCAGCCGCGATGCCAGCGACGATGCCTGCCACCGCGCCTGAGCGTAATGATTGGGCCGACGAGCTGCGCGCGGTTCGCGAGTTGATCGACGATCGTTTCAGCATGTTGGCTTTTCTGGAGCGGCTGCAACGCGATCCGCGCCAAGTCAAATTGGCGCAACAACTGTTAGAGGCTGCTTTCTCGCCGGCCATGGTCCGCAAACTGGTGCAGAGCCTACCGGCCCATGCCACGGATCCGCTGGCCTGGGCCAGTGGCGTGCTTGAACACAACTTGCTCGCCGACAAGCAGGGTTTGGCGATTGAAGACCACCGCGGTGTGTTTGCGCTGATCGGGGCCACTGGCGTGGGCAAGACCACCAGCACGGCCAAGCTGGCGGCGGCCTTCGCCACCAAGCACGGCGTTGCCGGGCTGGGCCTGATCACGCTCGACGCCTACCGGATCGCCGCTCCCGAGCCGCTGCGCAGCCATGGCCGCATGCTGGGTGTGCCGGTGCACACGGCGCATGACCGGGCCTCGTTAGAGGATTTGCTCGAGCTGCTGTCGGCCAAGACCTTGGTGTTGATTGACACCGCCGGCATGGCCCAGCGCGATGCCCGCACGCGCGAGCTGCTGGAAATGCTGCAACACCGCGCCATCAGCAAGCTGCTGGTGATCAGCGCTGCGGCGCAAGGCGAAACGCTGGAGGATGTGATGCTGGGCTATGGCGTTCAGCAGTGCTTGGGCGTGATCGTCAGCAAGCTGGACGAGGCGGTCAAGCTTGGGCCCGCGCTCGACGCGCTGATCCGCTACCGCGCCAAGGTGGTCGGTGTGGCCACCGGCCAGCGCGTGCCGGAGGACTGGCATCGGCTGTCGTCCCAGGCCCTGGTGCAGCGCGCGCTGCGTGGCGGTGGTGGCGCTTCCTGGCGACTCGATGCCGGCGAGGTCCATTTGTTGTTTGCCGCGACCCAGGGTGGCGCTTATTCAGCGCATCACGGCGTGGTCCCGCTGGCCTGACTGCAGCCCGAAAAGCCATCCATGCCGACCTGCACACCCGAACTGCTGCCCGAACGGCTGCCCGAACTGCTGCCCGAACGCTTGCCCAAACGCCACCTGCCGCTGGCCATCGCCTCAACGCTCGCCGCCAGCATTGAACTGCCAGGAACATGATGAACACCTACACCGCCAAAGGCCGTCTCGACGCCAACACGCTGCTCAAACAGTACAGCCCCTTGGTGCGCCGCCTAGCGCACCAGATGATTGCCAAGCTGCCGGCCAACGTCGAGCTCGATGACTTGATTCAGGTCGGGATGATCGGGCTGTCCGAGGCGCTAACGCGCTTCGATGCAGCGCAAGGGGTGCAATTCGAGACCTTCGCCACGCAGCGAATCCGCGGTGCGATGCTCGATGAATTGCGCGGTAATGACTGGATGAGCCGTGGCGATCGGCGTCACCAGCGAACGATAGAGACTGCGCTGCGCAAGCTGGAGCAGACGCTGGGCCGGGCGCCGCACGAAAGCGAGATTGCCCAGGAGATGGGTTTGTCGCTGACGGCTTACCAAGAGCTGCTCGGCAGAGTGCGTGGTATCCAGCTGTTGCACCTGGAGGACATGAGCGGCGACGACGGCGACGACGATTACCTCGACCGCCACGTGATCGACAACGACGCCAACCCACTGGCCATGCTGCAGGACCGTCGCATGCGAGAAGCCCTGGTCCAGGCGATCAAAAATCTGCCCGAGCGCGAGCAGTATGTGATGAGCATGTATTACGAGCACGACATGAATCTCAAGGAGATCGCCGTGGTGCTCAAGGTGACCGAGAGTCGGGTCTGCCAGTTGCACAGCCAGTCGATCGCGCGGCTGCGCAGCAGACTGCGTGCTTGGTAGGTCAGCGGCGGCCTAGACCGGACCTCAATTCGGAGCCGCCCATGCAAGTACTTCTCTCCGTGGATGAACGACCTGCCGCCTGGCCGCAGCGCCAAGCGATTTGCACATCGTCGCGGTCGATGTGTACCAGAACAGCGATGAGGCCAAAGCATTTCTGAAAGAAAATCCGCGTGATTGGTTTCCAGGACGCCAGCCGTTTTGCCCAACACCTGGCCAGCTTGGCCGCCATGAGGTCCGGCAGCGAGGTCCGGCAGCGAGGTCGGACGGCGCTGAGTCATTCGTCGGCCCGGTGCCTCTCACGCATCAGCGCGTGCTCGCATTCAGGCGAGTCGCCGTTGTCGCAGTTTTGTTGCCAGACCGGCTGGGCGGCGTCTCGCTCGGCCAGCCGGGTGAACAGGCCGGTCTTGGTGCTGGAACGGCTGCGCAGCAGCGGCGCCCATACTTCTGAGTGCCGAGTGTCATGAAAGCGGATGAAGGCCTGAACAGAATGGGTGCAGCCCGCATCACGGCGCGCGCATGGCCTCCAGCACCGTGACCACATTCGCCTGGTTGCCCCAGGATTGGCGGATGTAGGTCGTCACATCGGCCAGTTCCTGGTGGTTAAGCCCGGCCGGTGGCATGCCGTAGGGCCTGGGATAGGCCCGCGTGGCCGGTGCGAAACCACCGTGGCGAATGACCTGCATCGCATTGCCCGCATCCGCCATCGTGACGCTGGGGTTGCCCGCCAGGGGCGGGTAGATGCGTGGTGCCCCTTCGCCTTGCGCGCCATGGCACTGCGCACAATGGTTGGTGTACAGGGCCAGGCCCCGCTGATGCTGTGCGGCGTTGACCGCATCGACCGGCCTGGATGGAGAGGCCGTCGGCCGCTGGGCGGGCAGACTGGTCAAGTAGACCGCCGCCGCGCGCAAGTCCTGATCGGTCCAGTGCTGGGTGCTGCCGACCACCACCTCGGCCATGGGCCCGCTGGCGGTGGCATGCGAGGACATGCCATTGCGCAGCAGATCCACCAGGTCTTGCTGTTGCTGGGCCAGAGGCACGTCGGACAGCGGTGCCAGGTCGGGCGCGAACCAGGGCTGCAGCGGCAGCGCGCCGCCCGCCAGTCGGTCGGCACTCTGCGTGGCGCCCAGCGCGTTGCGCGGTGCATGGCAGGCGGCGCAGTGGCCCAGCCCACGCACCAGGTAGCCGCCGCGCTGCCACTCGGCGGATTGGCCCGGCACGCTCGGTGCCTCGGGCTCTTGAGGTCTGAAGTACAGCGCCCGCCACACTGCCAGCGCGGCCTGGGTGTTGAACGGAAAGCGCAAGCCGCTGGCGGTGGCCGCCTGCGCCACGGGTGCCAGGCTGCGCAGGTATGCGTAGAGCGCGTCGCTGTCGTCGCGGCTGACCTGCGTGAGCGCGGTGTACGGGAAGGCGGGTGTCAGCAGGCGGCCGTCGCGTGAGCGGCCATGGTGCAGCGCGCGCCAGAAGTCGTCCGCGCTCCAGCGGCCCAGGCCTGTGTCCTCGTCCGGCGTCAGGTTGCCCGCGTAAACCGTGCCGAAGGGTGTGGGCAGCCCGCGACCACCCGCATAGGCCTGGCCGCCGCGCGCGGTGTGGCAGGCCGCGCAGTTGCCCACGCGGGCCAGGTAGGCACCACGTGCCACTGTGGCGGCATCGGCCCGCCGTACCGGCGACGGCGGGATGTCTGGCGTGCGGTTGAGCCAGACCACCGCTGCCGCAGCCGCTGTCAGCATGCCCAGCAGCGCCAGACCCAGCAGGCGTGTGATCGACCAGCGCTGCGGTGTGTCGGGTGAGTCAGCGGTGCTCACGCGACAAGGCTCCGGGCCACGGTGGACAGGCGCAGAGGCGGCAGATCGTCAGAGGTGTTCATGGTGCGGTGCTGCCGCAGGGCATGGGCCATGTGGATGGAGGTCTTGGCGCGGCAGTGGTGCTTGCAGGCAGCGGCTGCGCAGCCAGCCAGTCAGCCACGGCCGTGATGTCCTGCGGCTGCAGGCGCTGCGCCAGCATGGCCATGCAATCCGGCTTTTGGGCGGCCCGCATCCCGGTACGCCAGGCGCCGAGCTGGGCCACCAGGTAGTCACGCGGCAGCCCCAGCAGCCCCGGAATAGCTGGTTCGACACCGGTCATGGCCGTGCCATGGCAGCCAAGGCAGGCGGGAATATTCCGGGCTGCATCACCTTGCTGAACCAGCCGCTGGCCCAGCGCGCGTGACGCCTCCGTACCCCGGTTGGGCGCGGGTGCTGGGTAAGGCACTTGCAAGGTGGCGAAGTGGCCAGCCAGTTCGGCCAGGTAGTCGTCGCTCAGATGGACCAGCAGCCGGGCCATGGCGTCGTGTTGGCGTTGGCCGTCGCGGAAGGCCCGTAGCTGCGCTGCCAGGTAAGCGGCAGGCTTGCCCGCAATGCGCGGCAGGTAGCCCAGCGGCGTGGCCTGGCCTTGTGGCCCGTGACAGCCGGTGCAGGCCAGCGCACGCTGGCCGATTGTGTCTGGCACGGCCTCGGCCGCCGTGGCGCTGGAAGCCAATGC
Source organism: Burkholderiales bacterium (assembly GCA_947448955.1). Taxonomy (GTDB): domain Bacteria; phylum Pseudomonadota; class Gammaproteobacteria; order Burkholderiales; family Burkholderiaceae_C; genus Pseudaquabacterium. The sequence continues at coordinate 9,160 of CANFPU010000077.1, read as the reverse complement.
GACCAGCAGCAGCACGAAGACGACCACCAGCGCCATAGCCGTGGCGATCAGCGGCAGCGGCCGCAGACGCTGTTGCTCGGCGGTGGCGCTCTCACGCTGGCGGATGCCGAGGAAGCTCCACAGCGCGGCGCGCAGGTAGGGAACGACAGGTGCGAGGGGCAAGGCGATCCGCAGCGGTCCGCGGCCCACCACGTTGGCCAAGGCGGAACAACCCATTGCGACCAGGCTGCGAGCGCGGGAGAGAACAGGTGCTGTGCACATGGCTGGATGTTCGCCAGTCCTGGTCTGATCTGTAAGATTCAGTTTCTGCCTACTTCAACCAGATCAGATGCCCGACCGCGGCGCCACCCGATACGAGCAGCTCGCCGACGAGATGGCGCAAGCCATGCGCGATGGCCTGCTGCAGCCTGGTGAGCGTCTGCCGTCGGTGCGCCAGACCTGCCAGCGGCGCGGCATCAGTCCGTCCACCGTGTTCCAGGCCTACGGGCTGCTGGAGACGCGGGGCCTGATCGAGGCGCGGCCGCGCTCGGGCTTCTACGTGCGGGCGCACAAGCGGCCCGCGCGCGCGCTGCCGAAAGCCGCCGTGCCCCAGGCCGGGGTGACGGCAGTGAGCGTCAGTGCGCTGGCCTTCGGGCTGCTGGAGTCGACCCGCGATGCGGCCGTGGTGCCGCTGGGCTCAGCCTTTCCGGCGTCGCACTTGTTCCCGTTCGATGCGCTGGCGCGCAGCGGTGCGCGGGCCATGCGGCGGCTCAAGCCCGCACAGATCACCAGTGCGCTGACGGCAGGTGACCCAGAGCTGCGCCAGGCCCTGCGGCGCCGCTATGCGCTGCAAGGTGTTCCGCTGGCCGAAGACGAGCTGGTGATCACCAACGGCGCGATGGAGGCGCTCAACTTGTGCCTGCAGGCCGTCACCCAGCCGGGCGATGTGGTGGTGGTGGAAAGCCCCACCTTCTACGCTGCCTTGCAGGCCCTGGAGCGGCTGAACCTGAAGGCCGTGGAGGTGGCCACCGACCCCCAGACGGGGGTGAACCTCGACGCACTGGCCCCATTGCTGGCGGGCCAGAAGGTAGCAGCCTGCTGGTTTATGCCCAGCCTGCAGAACCCCTTGGGTGCGCTGATGCCGCCGGCGCGCAAACAGGCGCTGGTGGCGCTGCTGGCGCAGCACGGTGTGCCACTGATCGAGGACGATGTGTACGGGGAGCTGTACGCCGACCTGCGCCGCCCACCGCCGGCCAAGGCCTTCGACCAGACCGGCGGTGTGCTGCATTGCGGATCGTTCAGCAAGTGCCTGGCGCCCGGCTACCGCGTGGGCTGGGCGGCGGCAGGCCGTTTTGCGGCGACGGTGTAGCGGCTGAAGATGATGAGTTCGCTCGCCACCGCGCTGCCGCCGCAGCTGGCCATCGCCGACTACCTGGCCCAGGGCGGTTACGACCGCCACCTGCGCCAGCTGCGCGCCGCGCTGGCCGCCGAGCAGCAGCGCGCCCGCCGTTTGATCGAGCGGCACTTCCCGGCCGGCACCCGTGTCACGCGACCGGCGGGCGGCTACTTTCTGTGGCTGGAGCTGCCGGCCGCTGTCGACGCGCTGGCCCTGCACCACTAGGCGATGGCGCAGGGCATCAGCACAGCGCCAGGTGTGCTGTTCTCGGCCGACCGGCGCTTCGTGCACCACCTGCGGCTGAACGTGGGTCATCCCGGGGATGCCCGGGTGGACGATGCGCTGCGCCGCGTGGGGGAACTGGCCAGCCTGGCGGTGAGCGCTGGCCGTTGACCCATGCGCGGCTTGCTGGGTCGCAGCTTCAGCCCGGCAGGAGTACGCAACCGAAAGCGAAGTCGTCCGCGACGGTTTGCGCGTGCTGATGGCGCGGGACCGCGCGATGGAGAACTGGCTTTCGCAATCCTTGGGGCCAGCCTATGACGCGCTCAAGGCCAGCCCGGCGCGGGCAGTGCCGTTGGCCAAGGTGCGAGCCAGGCTCGCAGCAGAACACAAGAAGTCCGCTGCAAAGGCGTGATGCAGTACGAGGTCGTCTTCAGGCCGGAGGCCTTGGAGCAACTGGTCTCGCTCTCATTCATCGGGCGAGTGCCTCTGACGCATCAGCGCGTGCTCGCATGCAGGCGAGTCGCAGTGGTCGCAGTTTTGTTGCCAGACCGGCTGCGCAGCAGCGGCGCCAGCGCATCGACGGCTGACTCGACCCGCGCCGCGCCCCGACCGGCCACCAGCGACCAGGGCAGCCGATGGCCGATCAACAGCGCGCGCAGCCGGTGGTCCACGGGTTCACGCACCTGCGGCCCGTCGCGCTGCAGGCCGTCGGCCACCCAATCGATGTCGAGCGCTGTCAGCAGCGTGAGCTGGCAGCGGCGTTGCTGTTCGATTGCGTAAGCCACCAGGCTGCGGTCGTCGAACAGCAGATCGCTGTACACCGCGGTCATCAGCGCTGTGGTGTCGCAGACCACCAACTCGTGGTTCGCGGCGGCGGCCTCGATCAAGCCCTGCTGGTGTTGCGCAATCGCGGCCTGCTCGTCGGGCCTGGGCGTTCGGCCTTCGCGCTCGCACCAGCTGCGCAGCCACTCGCCGACCCAGGTGCAGCGCAACCCACTCAAGTCTGCGACGCGTGCCGCCAGCGCCTGGGCCAACGCGGTCTTGCCGGTGCTCTCGGCGCCGACGATGGCGATGCGCAGCGTCATGCGTTTGGCTTGGCTGTGGACTGCATGTTGGCCCAGGCACGCCAGCCCAGCAGCGCCAGCAGTGCGAACAACGCATACAGCAGCGCTGTCAAAAACAGCGCTTTGACCGCAAACAGCAGCACGCTGACGAGGTTGACGGCGACCCAGACCGGCCAGTTGTCGACCCACTTGCGTCCCAGCAGGTATTGCCCAGCCAGGCTGCCGACGGTGGGCAGCGCATCGAGATAAGGCACATCGCTGTCGGTGATGCGCGCCAGTGTGGCGCCCAGCAGCGGCCAGGCCGCCAGCGTGATCGCCAGCGTCGCCCAGCGCTGGCGCGGCGTCAGGGTTCTGACTTGCAGGCGAGCACCGTCAGCCGTGCCGCACAACCATTGCCACCATCCCCAAGCCGCGAGCGCGATGAAGACCAGCTGCAATGCCGCCTCGCCGTAGAGCTTGCTGTGCAGGAACAGCAGCCCGTACAGCACCGAACTGGCGATGGCCAGCGGCCAACCGATCGGGTTGACGCGAAGATTGCAGACCACCATCGCCAGCGCCAGCAGCAGGGCCACGATCTCAAGCCAGCTGATGTCGCTACCCGCCCAGCTGAAAGCGGGCGCCAGCAACGGCGTCGAGAGCACCAGCAGCTCGTTCATCGATGCGCGAGAAAGGCCGCCTGCGGCCGGCTGGCGATCAACGCCGAGGTGCGTACTGCACCAGCATCTCGTCGGGCTTGATCATGCCGAGGTCGGCGCGGGCCCGTTCTTCGACCATCTCCAGCCCTTGCCGCAGGTCTTCGACTTCGGCCACCAGCCGCTCATTCGCGCGCAGCTGGCTGGTATTGCGCTGTCGCTGTGCTTCGAGTTGGGCCTGCAGCTTCATCACCTGCGGCAGCCCGGCATCGCCAAGCCACAAGCCGGCATGCACGGCTGCCAACAGCAGCAACAAGGCGACGGTGACCGGGCGCATCGGTTGGACGGGCTTGAGGCTCAGCGCAGGTTGTAGAACGCCGAGCGACCGGGGTAGTAGGCAATGTCGCCCAGGTCTTCCTCGATGCGCAGCAGCTGGTTGTACTTGGCCATGCGGTCGCTGCGGCTCATCGAGCCGGTCTTGATCTGGCCGGCGTTGGTGCCCACCGCGATGTCGGCGATGGTGGAGTCTTCGGTCTCGCCCGAGCGGTGGCTGATCACCGCGGTGTAGCCGGCACGCTTGGCCATCTCGATGGCCGCGAAGGTCTCGCTCAAGGTGCCGATCTGGTTGATCTTGATCAGGATCGAGTTCGCGACGCGCTGCTCTATGCCTTGCTTGAGGATCTTGGTGTTGGTGACGAACAAGTCGTCGCCGACGAGCTGGACCTTGCTGCCCAGGCGTTCGGTCAGGTGTTTCCAGCCGTCCCAGTCGCCCTCGTGCATCCCGTCTTCGATGCTGATGATCGGGTATTTGTCGACCCATGAAGCGAGCATGTCGGTCCAGGCCGGGGCGCTGAGCTTGAGGCCACCTTCGCCTTCGAGCACGTATTGACCGTCTTTGTAGAACTCGCTGGCAGCGCAGTCCAGGCCGATCGCGATCTGCTCGCCCGGGGTATAGCCAGCCTTGTCGATGGCCTCCAGGATCATCTGGATCGCCGCTTCGTGGTTGGCCAGGCTGGGCGCAAAACCGCCTTCGTCGCCGACCGCAGTGCTCAAGCCCTTGTCGTGCAGGATCTTCTTGAGCGCATGGAAGGTTTCAGCGCCCCAGCGCATGGCTTCGCGAAAGCTCGGTGCACCCACCGGGATGATCATCAACTCTTGCAGGTCGAGGTTGTTGTTGGCGTGCTCGCCACCGTTGATCACGTTCATCATCGGCACCGGCATCGTCATCGCGGCCGAGCCGCCGAAATAGCGGTACAGCGGCAGGCCGGACTCCTCAGCCGCGGCACGTGCCACCGCCATGCTGACAGCCAAAGTGGCGTTGGCGCCGAGGCGTGATTTGTTGTCGGTGCCGTCCAGGTCGATCAAAGTCTTGTCGAGAAAAGCCTGCTCGCTGGCGTCCAGCCCGAGCACGGCTTCGCTGATCTCGGTGTTGACATGCTCAACGGCCTTGAGCACGCCTTTGCCGCCATAGCGGCGCTTGTCGCCGTCACGCAACTCGATCGCTTCGCGGCTGCCCGTAGACGCACCCGACGGCACGGCCGCTCGGCCCATCGTGCCGCTTTCAAGCAGCACGTCGCATTCGACGGTAGGGTTGCCTCGGCTATCAAGGATTTCGCGGCCGACGATGTCAACAATGGCGCTCATGGTGTGGGGATCTGCTTTCTGGTGGATGAATTCTGTATCAGCATGCCGCAGGGCCGCGCCGGCGTGGCGCTGTGCCTGGGCGGGTCGTCAGTCGGGTTGGCCCTCGGTCACAATCATGTCGAAGCGGTCGGTCGCGTCCAGGCGTAGCATGCGCGCCGCGCGGTAGAGCTCTCCGTCGTAGAACGTCTGGGCCTGCTCGAAGCTGGGGAAGCGCAGCAAGGTGATGCGTGTGGGCTGCCAGTCGCCTTCAAGCACCGCCAGCCGCCCACCCCGGGCCAGGTACTCGCCGCCAGCGGCTGCGACCGCCGCCGGCGCGCTCGCCATGTACTGCTTGAATCGTTCGGGGTCGCTGATCTGGCTATGGACGATGATGTAGGCGCAGGTCATGTCAGCAAGTTGTCGCAAAGGTTTGACATCCAGCGCACGCCGCGGGACCGGCTTCGCCGGACCGCTGGCGTGGCCCTCTTGAGGGGGAGGCGCCGCAGGCGCATCGGGGGTGGGCCATCAGCAGCTGAAGTCGTTCTCTAGCAAGGGCTGGGACTTGATCACCCGGTCCAGCGCCAGCAGTTGTTCGAGCAAGGCTTTCATGTGCTTGAGCGGCACGGCGTTTGGCCCGTCGCTCAACGCGTTCATGGGATCAGGGTGGGTTTCCATGAACAACCCAGCCACGCCAACCGCGACCGCAGCACGCGCAAGCACCGGCACGAACTCGCGCTGACCGCCGCTGCTGGTGCCTTGGCCGCCCGGCAGTTGCACCGAGTGCGTGGCGTCGAAGACCACCGGTGCGCCCGTCTCGCGCAGGATGGCCAGGCTGCGCATGTCGGAAACCAGGTTGTTGTAGCCGAAGCTCACGCCACGCTCGCAGGCCATGAAACGGTCTTCACTCAAGCCGGCCTCGCACGCTGCCGCGCGCGCCTTGGCGATCACGTGCTGCATGTCGTGCGGCGCGAGAAACTGGCCTTTCTTGATGTTGACCGGTTTGCCGCTGCGCGCTACGGCTTGGATGAAATCGGTCTGGCGGCACAGAAAGGCGGGCGTCTGCAGCACGTCGACCACCGCGGCCACGGCCGGAATCTCGGCCTCGCTGTGCACATCTGTCAGCAGCGGCACACCGAGTTCTCGCTTGACGGTGGCCAGGATCTCCAGGCCTCGCGCCATCCCTGGCCCGCGGAAGGTTGAGCCGCTGGACCGGTTCGCCTTGTCGTAGCTCGATTTGAAGATGAACGGAATGCCCAGATCGTCAGTGATCTCCTGCAGGTGCCCGGCGACGTCGATCTGCAGTTGCAGGGATTCGACCACGCAGGGCCCGGCGATCAGAAAGAAGGGTTGGGTCAGGCCGACCTCGAAGCCACACAGTTGCATCGGATGTCTCAGGCTGCGGTGGTCATGGCAGCGGCGGCCCGCTGCACGAGCGCTGCGGCGATGAAGCTGATGAACAGCGGGTGGCTGTCCCAGGGCGTGCTCTTGAACTCCGGGTGAAACTGCACGCCGACGAACCAGGGGTGTTGGCTGCGGGGCAGCTCAACCATCTCGGTGAGCTTTTCACGCTGGGTGATTGCCGAGATGACCAGCCCGGCGCGCTGCAGGGTCTCGAGGTATTTCTCGTTGGCCTCGTAGCGGTGACGATGTCGCTCGGTGACGACCGGGCCGTAGATCTGATAGGCCAGCGTGTCGGGCCTGACGTCCGAGCTCTGCGCGCCCAGGCGCATCGTGCCGCCCAGGTTGGACTGAGCGTCTCGCTTTTGGACCGTGCCGTCAGCGTCCTGCCATTCGTCGATCAGCGCGATCACCGGGTGCGGCGTCTCGGGCTCGAATTCGGTCGAGTTGGCACCGATCAGACCGGCGACATGGCGGGCAAACTCGATCGTCGCAACCTGCATGCCCAAGCAGATGCCCAGGTAGGGCAGCTTGTGCTCGCGGGCGTACTTCACCGCAATGATCTTGCCCTCGATGCCGCGCTTGCCGAAGCCGCCAGGCACCAGGATGGCGTCGAACTTGGCGAGTTGGCCGGCGTTCTCGTCGTTGAGCGTCTCGGCGTCGACATAGTCGATCTTGACCCGCGCATGCTCGTGGATGCCGGCATGGCGTAGCGCTTCGTTGAGCGACTTGTACGAGTCCGACAAGTCGGTGTACTTGCCGCACATCGCGATGTTGACTTCGTGCAGCGGGTGACCGACCTCGTGCACCAAGTGGTCCCAACGCTTCAGGTTGGCAGGTTTGGTCAGCAGTTGCAGCTTCATGCAGATCTGCTCGTCCAGACCTTGTTCGTGCAGCAACCGCGGCACCTTGTAGATTGTGTCGACGTCCCACATGCTGATCACGCCGTGCGGTACGACGTTGGTGAACAGCGAGATCTTCTCGCGTTCTTCGCTCGGCACTTCGCGGTCGGCGCGGCACAGCAGCACGTCGGGCTGGATACCGATCTCGCGCAGCTTCTGCACCGTGTGCTGGGTCGGCTTGGTCTTGAGCTCACCGGCCGCGGCGATCCAAGGCACATAGGTCAGGTGCACGAAAGCGGTATTGGTGGGCCCGAGCTTCAGGCTCATCTGGCGCACGGCTTCCAGAAACGGCAGGCTCTCGATGTCGCCCACTGTGCCGCCGATCTCGACGATCGCCACCTCGAAATCTGCGGCACCGCGCCGCACGAAATCCTGGATCTCGTTGGTCACATGCGGGATCACCTGCACGGTCTTGCCCAGGTAGTCGCCGCGCCGCTCTTTTTCCAGCACGCTCTTGTAGATCTGGCCGGACGTGAAGTTGTTCGTACGCTTCATCCGCGTCGTGATGAAGCGCTCATAGTGGCCGAGGTCGAGATCGGTCTCGGCACCGTCGTCGGTGACAAAGACCTCGCCATGCTGGAACGGGCTCATCGTGCCCGGATCGACGTTGAGGTAGGGGTCGAGCTTGATCAGGGTGACGTTCAAGCCGCGCGATTCGAGGATCGCCGCCAGCGACGCTGATGCGATGCCCTTGCCGAGGGAGGACACCACACCGCCGGTGACGAAGACGTACTTGGTCATGTCGTGCAGCACTCTTGAGGCACCGCTTTGAGGGGCGCAGGAATGCTCTGTTGGTAAACGACGATTATAGAGTGGGGGGTGCAGATGGCCGACCCACCAACGGACCGCCCCGCGGTGCCCGGCAGCGACCGCGGGGCGGTCGGTGGGTCGGTGGGTCGGTGGGTCGGTGGGCGATCCGCCCTCATGCAGCGCCCATGGTGGCCAGCAGCGCGAGCACCGCGTTGGCGGTCTCGGCGGGTTTTTCCATCGGGTAGAGATGGGTGCCTTCGAGCCAGACGAAGCGCTCGCCAGCCATCTTGCGCATCGGTCCCAAGCCGCCCAGACGGACTTCCGATGATTTTGTGCCGGCGACAAAGCCCAGCGGGCAGCGCAGTGGATAGCGCTTGAGCACGGCGCCCAAGTGGTGTGGCAAGGTGTTGTAGATGCGGGTTTCGATCTCGCGGTCGAAAGCCAGCACCGTCTTGCCACCGCGCCGCTCAGTGCCGCAGGCGATGTAGTCGGTCAACACGCCCGGTGCCCAACGCGCGAACAGTGACTTGGTGCCGTAATGCTCGGTCACGGCCTGGTGGGAAGGCCATTCCTGGCGCCGGCTCTGAGATATCCGGCCTGGCGAGACCCTTTGGATCAGCCGGCTGGCCTTGAAAACCCGCACGCTGTGGGCGCGCCAGCCGGTGATCACCGGTGAGTCCAGCAGCACCAAGCCAAGCACCAGATCAGGCCGCCGGGACGCTGCCAGCAGGCTGAGCAAGCCGCCCAGCGAGTGACCGACCAAGTAGGCGCCTTGGGGTGCTTGGGTGCTGATGAAGTCGATCAGTTGGTCGCGCAGCCGAGACCAGTTGCTGGTGACGGGGTATTTCGGGTCATGGCCGAACTTGTCGAGTGCCAGGACCTGCCAGCCAGCGGCTTGCCATTGCTGGAACAACTGCGCATAGGTGCCGGCCGGAAAGCCATTGGCGTGGGAGAAAACGAGAGTGGGCTGCATGGCGCGGTATCAGGGTCAACCCTGAAGTGTGCCTTGCCGCGCTTGGCCCAGGATGGTGCAGCGGTGCTGGCAGGTGCTGGCAGGTGCTGGCAGGTGCTGGCAGGTGCTGGCAGGTGCTGGCAGGTGCTGACGGCAGATGTTTAGACTGCCCACTGTTGCCCCATTTTGGTCCCGCCATGCTCAACCCGATCCTCTATGCCGTGCCGGTTTTCCTGCTGCTG
>CANFPU010000076.1 GCA_947448955.1 Burkholderiales bacterium | reverse complement strand
TGAAATTCGGTCAATATTTTTAAGCACCAAGACTGCGTTGCGACCCATGATTTAAAAATAAAGTTACGGTCGCATATTATATTTTATATCTCAAATAAATTCAACAACAACGGCATTTTTTTCGAATAAATATGGTAAATAATTTAGCAGGAAGAGCTTAGTCAAGGTTTTTGCAAGCCTAATATTGGTAATTTTTTCCGGCTTAAATGCCCATGCGGCCACAGAGAGACCGCCGCGCCTGGTGACTCCGGGTCCGACATGCCCGGCAGGAACGACGCTGCTTCCGTCTGATGGCAGCCCCCCTTTTGAGGTATATGTACTTGGAAAACGGTCTGAACCGATCACGGTCTTGGCCAAGAGCCCCTACTGCGTAACGCCTCCAATTTACGCCTGCCCAGCGGGATCGCCGATGGACAGCACCGGTAGGGCCTGTCTAACCTGTACATCGGGCCTCACCTACAATCCCTCGAGTGGGAAATGCAGTTAACCTCAGTTAACCTTGCAATCTGCAGCGCCTCAATTCAGTAGAATATAGTCCTCTATCGGGGTGACCGCCTCTTTTGGGAATCAAACCGCTGTCCCAGAAAATCAACGTCAACTGCCCGGCCACGGCGAGGCAAGGGCTCACGGGCCCTCATCCAGCGCCGACACCGGCAGCGTTTCGCCCGGGTGGCAAGACCCGGCTTTCGCCAACCAGGCCTGATGACTCAGGCTCGGCCAGCCAGTGACCCGATTTGCCGCCGCGCTTCTCGATCAAGCGGATACCGCCGATCACCATGCCCCGGTCCACGGCCTTGCACATGTCGTAGATCGTCAGCAGGCCCAACTGCACTGCGGTCAAGGCCTCCATCTCGACACCGGTCTTGCCGACGGTCTCTGCCTGCACGCTGATGTGCACCGCGCTGGCCGCAGCGTCGATGTTGAAGTCCACCGCGACACGGGTCAGCGGCAGCGGGTGACAAAGCGGAATCAGCTCCGCGGTGCGCTTGGCGGCCTGGATCGCCGCGATACGGGCGATGCCGATCACATCGCCCTTTTTGGCATTGCCTTCGCTGATCAACGCCAAGGTCGCGGGCTGCATGTGAATGCTGCCCACCGCTCGCGCAATGCGGTGGCTGTCCTCCTTGGCGGCGACGTCGACCATGTGGGCCTGGCCGTGGAGATCGAAGTGTGTCAGCGGTGAGCTCATGGCGGCAGAGGTCGGGGAAACAACTCAGAAACAAGGCGCCCACATGATAGAAGATGGCATGCTGCTCGCCGCGACAGCGTCGAGACACGCACCCGCCCTCTTTCCGGACCTTCGATTGACACATCGACCACCGTCACTGCTGCGTTACCGCTTGCCGCAACCCATTGCGCAGGCCACAAAAAGGCCAGCCCGCAGGTGGCTGTGCCTGCTGCTCGCGGCCAGCCTGGGGCTGGGCACAGCGCCGGCCGTTCATGCCCAGCCCTCGCCAGGGGTGCGGCTGCCCGCGCTGGGCGAAGCGGCCTCGGAGGACTTCGGCCTGAGTCAGGAAAAGCGCACTGGCGAGCAGATCATGCGCGAGATCAGGCGCGACCCCGACTATCTCGACGACCCGCAGCTGCTCGACTACGTGCAGTCGCTGTGGCAGCCACTGGTGCAAGCAGCCCGGGTGCGCGGTGACATCGGCGTCGATACCGAAAAGCTGTTCCCCTACGAGCCCTTCTTGGTCCGCGACCGGTCGGTCAACGCCTTCGCGCTGCCCGGCGGTTTTGTCGGCGTTCACCTGGGGCTGATGGCGATGACCGCCACCCCCGACGAGCTGGCATCGGTGCTGGCGCATGAGTTGTCGCACATCACGCGGCGCCACATCGCGCGCAGCATAGCCGCCAATTCGCGCAGCAGCACGCTGGGCATGGCGGCCATGCTGTTGGGACTGCTGGTGGCCAGCCGCGCCTCGAGCGCCGATGCGGCGCAGGCGGCGATCGTCGGTGGCCAGGCGGCGATGGTCCAGGCCCAGCTCAATTTTTCCCGCGACATGGAGCGCGAGGCCGACCGAACCGGCCTGGCGCTGATGGGCGAGGCCGGTTTTGCGCCCGCCGGCATGGCAGGGATGTTCGACAAACTCGACCAATCGAGCCGGCTCAATGACAGCGGCGGCCTGCCCTACCTGCGCAGCCACCCACTGACGATCGACCGCATCGGCGAGGCGCGCCAAATCGTCCAGGCCGCAGCGGGTGGGGCTGCCCCCGCGGCGCCCCTGCTGCACCTGCTGATGCAGGCGCGGGCCAGGGTGCTGATGGACCCGTCGGCACAGGCGGTGCGCCGGCTGCAAGGCCTCGATGCTCGCGGGCCTGTCGAATCGCTGCCATTGGCCGACCGGCTGGTCGGGTACTACACCGGGGCGCTGGCCTCGAGCAGTCTGCGCGATTTCGACCGCGCCGAGCGCGACGCCCGTGCTGCGCAGGCGCTGGGGGCCGCAATGCCCGACCAGGTCGCACTGCAACGCGCGCTGACCAGCCTGGTCGCCCAGCTGGCGTTGGCGCGTGGTGATGCAGCGGGGGCCGCGTCAGCGCTGGCCGGCACCGGCGGGCCAGGCGAGGCGGACGATTCGCGCGCCGGCATGATCTTGCGCGCCGAACTGGCCCTGGCCGAAGGCAGCGCCGCCGCGCTGCGCCGCAGCAGTGAGGCGCTGCAGACCTGGGTCACCGAACGACGTGGCGATGCATCAGCCTGGCAGCTGCTGGCCCAGACCACCGAGCGTCAAGGCCTGCGATTGCGCTCGCTGCGAGCCGAAGCTGAATCTCAGGCCGCACTCGGCAACCTGCCCGGCGCGATCGACCGCCTGCGCGCCGGTCAGCAATTCGCGCGCAAGGGTGGCGCGGGCACCACCGACTTCATCGAGGCTTCGGTGATCGACGCCAGGCTGCGCGAACTGCTGGCGCAGCGCCGGACGCTGATGGCGGAGCAGCGCCGGAGCGGGCCTCAACGCGAGACGCCCGAATAGCGCGACTGGGCGCTGATATCGGCGCAGCTGAACAGCCGCTGCACTCAGGGTTCAGAGCGGCTGAACAGCCGCTGCGCTCAGGGTTCAGAGCGGCTGAACAGCCGCTGCACTCAGGGTTCAGAGCGACTGAACAGCCGCTCCATGGCCACATCGATGACCATGCCGCACAGGCTGTACATCAAGGAGCCGACCAAGGCGGCGCCGAAACCTGTGACCTTGAAGCCGTCGAGCACGCCGGCCGCTGACCAGAACATCAGCGCGTTGATCACAAACAGGAACAAGCCCAGCGACAACACCGTCACCGGCAAGGTCAGCAACACCAGCAGCGGGCGCACCAGGGTGTTGAGCAGGCCCAACACCAGCGCTGCCACCATCGCCGAACCAAAACTCGCCACCGTGACGCCGAGCTTGAGATTGGCCAGCATCAGCAGCGCAGCGGCCAGAAGCAACCAACGCACCATCAATTTCATGTCCACAAGGATACAGCCCGCAAGCCTGCGCGAAGCAGCGAAACCGAGGGTGGTCCACACCGATTCAGGCGTCAAAAGCGCAGCGGCAGGTGCTGGAGGCCAAAAAACGCTGTTGCCACCGCCACAAACGCTGTTTTGCCGGGGAAAACCGCTTCTCAGCAGCAGTGGGCCGCAGTACCATGGCGCCCCAGCGGACCTGAGAGACACGCAGGCTCACGAGGTTTGCGTCCCAGACCCCCGCATCACAACCAATCACCTGGAGAGAAACGACATGGCAACTGCAAAGAAAGCCGCACCGGCCAAGAAGGCGGCGCCCGCCAAGAAGACAACCGCGGTCAAGCAGGCCGCCGTCAAGGCGGCGCCTGCCGAGAAGGCAGCCCCAGCTGCCAAACGCACGCCCAACGCCGCCTTCATGAAGGCCGTGACGCCCAGTGCCCAATTGGCCGCAGTCATCGGCAACCAGGCCATGCCGCGCACCGAAGTGACCAAGAAGGTCTGGGAATACATCAAGAAGCACAAGCTGCAAGACCAGGCCAAGAAGACGATGATCAACGCTGATGCCAAGCTCAAGGAAATCTTCAAGGCTGATCAGGTGACGATGTTCGAGATGACCAAGTTGATCAGCGCTCACCTCAAGTGACGGCTGGCGGGGATGGCCCCGCCGATCAACCTTGAAAAGCCGGCCTCGAGCCGGCTTTTTTACCGCCGGCGCCGCAGAAGGTAGCCGTGGCTGGCGGTCTCAAGCAGGCCGGCCAGTCCCGGTCTGGCGCTGCATCGAAACCGGCCCAGGCAGCGCGCTAACCCAGTCGAGCCGGTCGACCCGACGGATGCGATCAACCGATGGCCACGAAGATTTGGGCAAGTCTCGACGATCACCTGATGCCGACCCAGGCGGTGGGCGTGGTGGGCCGTAACGTGGCCAATCATCGATTTCTGCGCGCGCTGCTGCGGCACGGCAGCTTCGACGAGTACTGGTTCTTTCTGTCCAACGCCTCGCACGTCAGGCACTTCGAGTCGCAACAGGGTGAGTGGATTCGCCAGCTCGGCGTGGCCGACAAGGTTCGGGTGTTCGACATCGTCGACATGCCCACACGGGTGGCTGGCCAGCAGGGCCTGGTCTTCCACCAAAGCGACCATGTGCACCGATTCAACGCCTTGTGCCGCGTGCGCAATCGGCTCGGTGCTAGTTTCCCGGTAACCGCCTTCATCCATTCCATCAGCTACCAGGACTACATGAGCCGCTACCTGGAGCTCGCGCACACGGGGGCCACGAACGGCGATGCCATCATTTGTTCATCGCACGCAGGCAGGCAGGCCTTGCGCAATGGCTTCGCGCAGATCGAACAAGGCCTGGCGGTGTCCACGCCGCAGGTTCGACTGGAGCAAGTGCCGCTAGGGCTGGAAGATGACGCGCCAGCGCTGAACCGAGTGGCGATGCGACAGGCGGCGGGCATCAGGCCAGACGAGGTCGTCGCACTGTGCTTCGGTCGCTTCTCCGACTTCGACAAGATGGACTTGTTCCCACTGGTTCAAGCCTTCAGACGCCTGCAGGCTGACGAACGCCCCTGGCGGCTGATCCTCGCGGGCGCCACCCACTCGCCGGATTATCTTGAGATGGTTCAGCTCTGGACTCGGCTGCTGCAGGTGGACCACAAGATCATGTGCCTGCCCGACACCAGCGAGGCAGACAAGGCGGCGCTGTTCAGCATGGCGGACTTCTTTGTCTCGGTGGCCGACAACCCGCAGGAGACCTTCGGGCTGACCTTGCTCGAAGCGTTGCGAGCAGGGCTTCCGCTGCTGGTCTCCGACTGGAACGGTTACCGGGAAATCGCCACCGATGACGTGGCGCTGCGGGTGCCGACAGCCTGGGTTCGACATGAGGCACTCGAGGCCTTGCACCCCATCATGGACGACTTGAGCTTTCATCGCTACGTGGCGCAGGCCACAGTGGTGGATGTCGCGGCACTGGCTTCGGGTCTCGAGCGGATGTTTCAGGACGCTGGGCTGCGGGCAACGCTGGGACAGGCCGCCCGCCATCGCTTCCAGACAATCTACGACTACCGCCTGGTGATCCAACGACTCGAACGGATCTGGGACGAGCTGGTGCGAGGCTTCGCGCGCCAAGCACCGCTGCCCGATGCACTGTGCATGGACCTCGGCAGCCAATTCGCCCACTACCCGTCGCGGGTCTTGCAAGGCCAGGAGCGGGTGCGAACCTCCGCCCGTGGCCTGGACTTGCTTACAGCCGATGACACGCAGCCGCTGCTGCCGGGCATGGAGGTGATGGTGTCGCAGCTTGAAGTGGCCCAGCTGCTCCGGGCCGCCGTCGGCGGGGTAACGCTCGCCGAACTGTGGGCAGACGACGACGCCTCAACCGGCAAGCGCCGCTACACCAGCCTGTGGATGCTCAAGCAAGATCTGCTGGAACTGTTGCCGTCGGCCCAGGATTGACCGGCCCCGGCTTCAGACGGTCGGCGCCGGCGCGATCCGGTGCAGGCCGGTGCGACCTTATAAGCTGACGTCAGGGTCGGGCAACGCCGAGCCGGCGCGCAACGAAGTCCAGCCTGTCCTGGCCCCAGAACAACTCGCCGCCGATCACATAGGTCGGTGCACCGAACACCCCCTGCGCGATCGCGCGTTCGGTGTTGGCGTCGTAGGCTTGCTGCGCTGCGGCGCCTTTCGAATCGGCCAAACGCTGAGCGCTCAAGCCCTGCTCAGCCAGCAATGCAGCCAGCGTGGCAGGGTCGGCAATGTGGCGGTCTTGGACCCACAGGGCACGCATCACCGCGCCCGTGAGAGCCAGCGCTGCGGCGTTGCCGTCGTGCTGCTGCACCGCAATGATCAAGCGCGCCGCGTCGTCACCGGGTACCGGAAAATGCGTGGGCTGCGGGTTCAGCGCAATGCCCAGCTGGACGCTGAAGCGACGCAACTCGACCAGGCGGTAAGCCAGGCGTTGCGGCGCACGCTTTGGCAACGGCAAGCCGCCGGAGACGGGGAAGATCCGGCCATAGTCGACCGGCAGCAATTCGATGGTCGCGCCCGAAGCGGCCGCCAGATCCTGCAGCCGCTGGTGGCCGAAGTACGACCAGGGCGACTGCGGGGTGAAGAAATACTCGATCACGGTGTTCATCAACAAGCTCCTGCAGGCGAGGCCAGCAGTGTAGGCGGCAAGCGGTGCGCGGCCAGCAGGGGTTTCAGAAAACGCCCGGTATGGCTGCCCTCGCAGGCCGCGATGACCTCGGGCGGGCCGACCGACAGCACCTGGCCACCGCCTGCGCCACCTTCGGGTCCCATGTCGATCAGCCAGTCAGCGGTTTTGATCACGTCGAGGTTGTGCTCAATCACA
The DNA here is from genome assembly GCA_947448955.1 of Burkholderiales bacterium. Classification (GTDB taxonomy): domain Bacteria; phylum Pseudomonadota; class Gammaproteobacteria; order Burkholderiales; family Burkholderiaceae_C; genus Pseudaquabacterium. Next base: position 11,670 of record CANFPU010000076.1, on the reverse strand, counting down.
ACGATGGTGTTGCCGGCATCGCGCAGTTGGTGCAAAACCCGCAGCAGCAGCTCGATGTCGGCGAAGTGCAGGCCGGTGGTGGGTTCGTCCAGGATGTAGAGCGTGCGGCCGGTGTCGCGCTTGGACAGCTCCAGCGCCAGCTTGACGCGCTGCGCCTCGCCGCCCGACAAGGTGGTCGCACTCTGGCCCAGCGTGATGTAGCCCAGCCCGACCTCGAGCAAAGTCTGCAGCTTGCGCGCCAACGCGGGCACGGCGGTGAAAAAGCCGCGCGCCTCTTCCACCGTCATCGCCAGCACCTGGTGGATGTTGCGGCCCTTGTAGGTCACCTCCAGCGTCTCGCGGTTGTAGCGCTTCGCGCCACAGGTGTCGCAGGGCACGTAGACGTCGGGCAGAAAGTGCATCTCAACCTTGAGCACACCGTCGCCCTGGCAGGCCTCGCAACGCCCGCCGCCGGAGGCCGCCCCAACGTTGAAACTGAAGCGCCCCGAGCCATAACCGCGCTCGCGCGCCATCGGCACCTCGGCAAACAGCTCCCGAATCGGCGTGAACAGCCCGGTGTAGGTGGCCGGGTTGCTGCGGGGCGTGCGGCCAATCGGGCTCTGGTCGACATTGATGACCTTGTCGAAAGCGTCCATGCCCTCGATCTCGTCGTAGGGCGCGGGCTCGGCATGGCTGTGGTAGAGCTTGCGTGACACCGCGGCATACAGCGTGTCGTTGATGAGCGTGCTCTTGCCCGAGCCCGAGACACCGGTGACACAGGTCAGCAGGCCGACCGGAATCTCGGCGGTGACGTTCTTCAGGTTGTTGCCGCGGGCATGGATGATGCGAAGACAGGTCGCGTTGGATGGGGTGTAAGCCGGCCAGGCTGAGGGCCTGGCGCTCTTGGCCGGGGCGGGAACTTCGGCCGTGGCGGCGGCCCAGCGGTGGCGCTGCTGGGGCACCTCGATTTGCAAGGTGTGTGCCAGGTAGCGCCCGGTCAGGCTGGCAGGATTCGCCGCGACCTCGTCGGGCGTGCCCTGCGCGATCACCCGTCCGCCGTGAACGCCGGCGCCCGGCCCCATGTCGATCACATGGTCGGCGGCCCAAATCATGTCCTCATCGTGCTCGACCACCAGCACGCTGTTGCCCAGGTCGCGCAAGTGGCGCAGCGTGCCGATCAAGCGCTCATTGTCTCGTTGGTGCAAGCCAATGCTGGGCTCGTCGAGGACATACATCACGCCAGTCAGGCCGCTGCCGATCTGGCTGGCCAAGCGGATGCGTTGCGACTCACCGCCCGACAGCGTGTCAGCGCTGCGGTCCAGGCTGAGGTAGTTCAGCCCGACATCGTTGAGGAACTTCAACCTGGCGCGGATCTCCTTGACCACCTTATCGGCGATCTCAGCCTTGGCACCCTGCAGCTTCAAGGTCTCGAAGTAGCGCAGCGCTTCGGCCAGCGTCGCGTGCTCGACTTGGTAGATTGCCTGGCGTGGCAACGCCGGGTTGCTGTCTTGCAGAAAGACATGGCGCGCCTCGCGCCGCAGCCTGGCACCGCCGCATTGGGCGCAGGGCTTGGCGGCCTGGTAGCGCGCCAGATCCTCGCGCACCGCGACCGAATCGGTCTCGCGGTAGCGTCGCTCCAAATTCGGGATGATGCCTTCGAAAGGGTGCGAACGCTTGACGCTGCGGGCCTTGCCTTTGGCGCTTTCCGCCTCGTAGACGAACTCGATCGCTTCGTCGCCCGATCCAAAGAGCAGCGCTTTGCGGGCCGCCGGTGGCAGGTCCTCAAAAGGCGTTTCGATGTCGAAGCCGTAATGCCGCGCCACGCTCTCGAGCATCGAATGGGTGTAGGCATTGCGGCGGTCCCAGCCCTTGACCGCGCCGCCAGCCAGACTCAGCGACGGGAAGGCCACCACCCGGTCGGGGTCGAACACTGTCTGCACACCCAAGCCGTCGCAGTGCGGACAAGCCCCCATGGGCGCGTTGAACGAGAACAGCCTGGGCTCGAGTTCGGGCAGCGAATAGCTGCACACCGGGCAGGCGAACTTGCTGGAGAAGAGATGCTCCCGGCCGTGGCCCTCTGGCCGCTGTGCGTCGGCAACCCGGGCGGGCGCGCCGCCGACTTGGAGCGACCCACCCTCGGCGGTACCGTCCATTTCCAACGCGATCGCCCGGCCATCGGCAGCGCGCAGCGCGGCCTCGAAGCTCTCGGCCAGCCGCTGCTTCATCTCAGGCCGGGTCTTCAGGCGGTCGATCACAACATCGATATCGTGCTTCTCGTTCTTTTTCAGCTCGGGCAGCTCGCTGGCCTCGGCGATCTTGCCGTCGATGCGGAAGCGCACATAGCCGCGCGCCTGCATGTCGGCGAACAGCTCCACAAATTCGCCCTTGCGGTCGCGCACCACCGGGCTGAGCACCATCAGCCGGGTGTCCTCGGGCAGCGCCAACACCGCGTCAACCATCTGGCCCACACTCTGGGCCTGCAGCGGCAGGTCGTGGTCGGGGCAGTAAGGCGTGCCGGCGCGGGCGTAGAGCAGGCGCAGGTAGTCGTGGATCTCGGTGACCGTGCCGACGGTCGAGCGCGGGTTGTGGCTGGTGGCCTTCTGCTCGATCGAGATGGCTGGGCTCAAACCCTCGATCACGTCGACATCAGGCTTGTCCATCAGCTGCAGAAACTGCCGCGCATAGGCCGACAGGCTCTCGACATAGCGGCGCTGACCCTCCGCATACAAGGTGTCAAAGGCCAGGCTGGACTTGCCCGAACCCGACAGCCCGGTGATCACGACCAGCGCGTGTTTCGGGATGTCGAGGTCGATATTCTTCAGGTTGTGGGTGCGCGCACCGCGGATCTGCAAGTGGGTTGCGCCAGCGGGCAGCGGCCGCGCGTTGTCCGGCCTGGGCCGGGGCTTGGCCTGTGCGGGTGCCTGCGGGGATGCCTGTGCGGACGCCTCCGCGGGGACGAGCGCGGCTGCGAATGCGGCGGGCAGCGCTTCGCGCGGAAATTCAGGATCAGACATGGCAGACAGTCGGCGAGGGCAACCGGTCATCATAGCGGCCCGGTCCAGAGTCATCGGCGTCAACGCAGCTGAGAAATCCCCGGTCGGCAGGCAACGCAATAGCCCGCGCCGAGGCGGCTTGGCACTGACCAGTTCGCACAAGCCGCGCCACAGGCCCGCCGATAGCATGGGCTAGAACACCGTCGCGGCCCAGCGCCGCGCGCAACACCGGAGCCAACAGGCCTGAGATGAGCACCGCTTACCCGAAACCCTTCGACCTGAGCGGCAAGGTCGCGCTGGTCACCGGATCGACGATGGGCATCGGCGAAGGCACCGCGCGGGTGCTGGCCCTCGCTGGCGCGCATGTCGTGATCAGCAGCCGCAAGGCCGATGAATGCGCCCGGGTGGCGCAAGCCTTTCGTGACCAGGGCTTGAGCGCCGAAGGCCGCGCCTGCCACATCGGCCGCATGGACGACATCGCGGCGATGGGCGAGCACTTGCGCGAGCGCCATGGCGGGCTCGACATCCTGGTCAACAACGCCGTGCTCAGCCCCTGGCGAACGATCGCCGACACCGACGAGGCACTGTTCACCAAGACGGTCGAAGTCGACCTGCGCGGCTACTGGTACCTGTCGGTCGAAGCGACACGGCTGATGGCACCGCGCGGTGGCGGCAGCATCGTCAACATCGCGTCGGTGGCGGCGCTACACCCCGAGAAGATGCTCGGCCTGTATTCGACGCTGAAGACCGCGCTGATCGGCATGAGCCGATCCTTCGCGATCGAGTACGGCGCGATTGGCGTTCGCGTCAACACCGTGCTGCCGGGCGTGATCCAGACCCGGCTCGCCGATGCCTTCGATGCCGATCAAAAAGCCCGCGTGATCGCCAAGAACCCGGTCGGCCGGCTCGGAGAGGTCGATGACATCGGCCACGCTGTGCTCTACCTCAGCGCTGCCAGCGGCGGCTACATCACCGGCGCCAGCCTGGTGGTCGACGGCGGCATGAGCATCACCGCGATGTGAGCTGCCGCGCGAACGGGTCGGCCTTCAAGTCCTGCCCACCGCCATTGGCCAGGCCTCAACGCTGCAGCACCCGCAGGATCTCGGGGCCGTAGGCTTCGAGCTTTTTCGCGCCGACGCCGCTGATGCCGGCCAGCGCGTCCAGCGTCTCGGGCGCCTCGCGCGCCATCTCGGCCAGCGTGGCATCGTGGAACACCACGAAAGCCGGCAGGTTGTGCTCACGGGCGATCTCGCCGCGCCAAGCCTTGAGCGCATCAAAGCGCACCAGCCCGGCGGCATCCAGCGGCAGCGGCGGCGCTTTGCCGGCAGCCCGACCCGCGCCAGTGCGGCCGGCCTTGCCACCTCTGGCTGAACGTCCAGCGGGCGGATCGGCGGGCACGCGCAACATGATCGGCACCTCGCCCTTGAGCACCGCGCGGGCCGAAGCGGTCAGTTCCAGCGTGTTGAACTCGCCCACGCTGCGCACATGACCCAGCGCGATCAACTGGCGCAGCACGCCGCGCCAGGCCTGCTCGGCGACCTCCGTGCCGATGCCAAAGGTCGACAGCCTGTCGTGGCCGCGCTGCGAGACCTTCTCGGTGACCTTGCCGCGCAGCACATCGATCAGGTGTCCGGCGCCAAAACCGTAACCGCTGAGCTGATGGAATCGGTAGATGCAGCTCAGCGCCTTGCGTGCAGCGTCGGTGGCGTCCCATACCGCCGGCGGTTGCAGGCAGTTGTCGCAGTTGCCGCAGCGGTATCGGGGCCCCACGGTCGGCACTTCGTGCTCTCCCCGGGCCCCGAGGGGGCTCTGCCCGCCTTGGGGCGGCCCAGCGGCGGGCAGGCTGTGCTCGCCGAAATACGCCAGCAGCCGCAGCCGGCGGCAATCGTGGGCCTCGGCCAGCGCCAGCAAAGCGTCGAGCTTGGCGACCTGCAAGCGCTTGAACTCATCGGCCGCGGCACCGTCGTCGATCATCCGACGCTGGTTGACCACGTCGGCCAGGCCATAAGCCATCCAGGCAGTGGCCGGCGCGCCGTCGCGACCAGCGCGCCCGGTCTCCTGGTAATAACCTTCGATGTTCTTGGGCAGGTCGAGGTGGGCGACAAAGCGGACATCGGGCTTGTCGATGCCCATGCCAAAAGCGATCGTGGCCACCATCACGATGCCGTCCTCGCGCAGAAAGCGGTCCTGGTGCCGGCGCCGCACCTCCTGGTCCAACCCGGCGTGGTAGGGCAGCGCGAGCACGCCCTCGGCGTCCAGCCAAGCGGCAGTCTCCTCGACCTTCTTGCGGCTCTGGCAATAGATGATGCCGGCGTCCATGCCGTCCGGCCCTTCGTGCTCGTCGCGCAGAAAGCGCAGCAGCTGCGCTCGCGGGTTGTCCTTTTCGACGATCTGGTAGCGGATATTGGGCCGGTCGAAGCTGGCGATGAACTGCTGGGCCTGGTCCAGCGCGAGCCGCTCGATGATGTCGGCGCGGGTGTGGTCGTCGGCCGTGGCGGTCAGCGCCATGCGCGGCACGCTGGGGTAGCGCTCGTGCAGTTGCGACAGGCCGAGGTACTCCTCGCGGAAGTCGTGGCCCCACTGGCTGACGCAGTGCGCCTCGTCGATCGCGATCAGGCTGAGCAGCCCGCGCTCGTGCAGCGAATCGAGCATCGCCAAAAAGCGCGGCGTGAGGATGCGCTCGGGCGCCGCATACAGCAACACCAGGCGGCCGGACAGCAGGTCGCGCTCGACCCGGCGCGCGCCGTCGCCCTCGAGCGTGCTGTTGAGAAAGGCCGCGGAAACGCCAGCCTCGTCGAGCGCACCGACCTGGTCGTGCATCAGCGCGATCAGCGGGCTGACCACCAGCGTCACCCCCTGACCCGCGCGGTGGCGGGCGATGGCCGGCACCTGGTAGCACAGGCTCTTGCCGCCGCCGGTAGGCATCAACACCAGCGCGTCGCCGCCGCTGCAGACCTGCTCGACGACTTCGCGCTGCTGGCCTCGGAAAGCGGCATAGCCGAAGACCTGTTGCAGGATGGCGAGCGGGTCGGTGGCACTGGCGGTGGCGCTAAGGGACTTGGGCATCAGGCGAGGATGGTAACGAGGGCCGCCAGAAGGGCGCGGCCGCTCCGCCATCGCCAGGCCAGCGCCCGGCCATCGCCCGGCATCACAGCCGTGCCCGCCGCCCCCTGAAGACTGACGGCCGAAACCGGTCGGATCGGTATCATGGCCTTTCAGGGACAATCTCGCCCCTCGCCCCCGCACCCCGTCAGCAAGGAGCCCAGCCATGGCATCGGTCAACAAAGTCATCCTCATCGGCAACCTGGGGCGGGACCCCGAGGTGCGCTACACGCCGAGCGGTAGCGCGGTGTGCAACGTTGGCATCGCCACCACCCGCAACTGGAAGAACAAGGACAGCGGCGAACGCCAGGAAGAGACCGAATGGCACCGCGTGGTGTTCTTCGACCGCTTGGCCGAGATCGCCGGCGAGTACCTCAAGAAAGGCCGACCGGTCTATGTCGAAGGCCGGTTACGCACCCGCAAGTGGACCGACAAGGACGGCGTCGAGAAATACACCACCGAGATCTACGCTGAACAGATGCAGTTGCTCGGTGGCCGTGAAAGCGGCGGTGCTGGCGGTGGTGGTGGCGGGGATGATCAGCACTACGGCGAGCCTGAGGCCGCACGCGCCGAAGCCCCGCGCCGCAGTGCGCCGCCGCAGCGCCCGCCAGCCAGCGCACCGGCGCAGAAAACCGCGAAGAAGTCGAGCACCGGTTTCGACGACATGGACGACGACATTCCGTTCTGAGCCGCGCGCCTGGCGGCGTCCCGCGCGACCACCTGCGCCGTCAGCCGCCTGTCAATCTCGGTCGCGAGCGCTATCGATTCTCAGACCCAGCCCTGGCGCCACAAGGTTTCGTCACGCAGTTCGCGCCAGGCGATGCGCCGGCTGGTTCTGGAGTGCACGGCCTCGATGTCGACCTCGTCGATTCGGGTGGCTGGCGGCTCGGGCAGGATCACCCGGGCGACCAGAAAATGCTTGTCTCTCGCCAGCGGCCGCACCGCCGTCCACTTCGACAGCAACAGCTTCTTCGGGTGGACCGCGTTCATTTCTGCCCCACCCCGCCGCGCGCGACCCAATCCACCAGCGCATCCAGCGCAGGCCGGGCCGCCGCGGCTTGATCGTGGTTGATCATCGCGGCCAACACCCACCACCGGCCTTGGCCGTCAGGCACGTAGCCGGCCAGCGCCGTCACGTTTTTCAGCGTGCCGCCTTTCAGACGCGCCCAGCCCGCGGCCGGGCTCGTCTTCAGGCGCCGGCGCATCGAGCCGTCGACACCGGCCACCGGCAGACTCATCATCAGCTCGCTGGCCCAGCGCCCGCTGTAGGCGACTTGCAGCATCTGTGCGAGCTGGCGCGGGCTGATGCGCTCGCTGCGCGACAGGCCTGAGCCGTTGTCCATCACCAGGCCTGCGCTGGCGATCCGCCGCTCGGCCATCCAGGCCTGCACCGAACGACCGGCCAGCTCGGCGGTGCTGGCCGCAGGCTGGTCGGCCATCGCGCCCAGGCCCAGCGACAGGTACAGCAGCCGGCTGTTCGGATTGTCGGACTGCTTGTTCATCATGCGCAGCACCTCGCCCCAAGGTCGCGCCAGCCGGCGCGCCAGCACCCGCAGCCCTGGCGGCGTGACGCCTGGCGTGCCGGCCAACGCCACCCCGGGGGCGAGCCAGTTGGCGGGCGGCGCGTCGGGCTGTGTGGACGGGGCCGCCTGCGCAGCCGCACCCAACGGGCCGATCAGCGGTGCGCCAGCCTCGCGCAATTGGCCTCGCCACTCACCGCCCAGCCCCTGCCAAACCCAGCGCAGATGGCGTTCGGCCAGCGCCTGGCGGTCGATCAAGGCCAGCGCACTGCGCTGGCTGCAGGCTTTGGGAAATCCGCCCCGCAGGCTGATGCGCAGCTGGCCGGGCGCAGGCTCGACCAGCTGCGGCGGGCTGACCCAGTCGTCGTCCCAGTCGCGGCAAGGTCGGTCGGTCAGCCGCATCGCACTGGCATCAATCTCCACCCCCGGCAGCGGCGGCAAGGCCCGCGCCACCACGCTGCCGGGCCGGGTCGGGCCTTCGCTGCTGATCTCCAGGCCCATCAGGTTGTGGTTGAGCTGCAGCGCATCGGGCACGCCGTTGTAGGGGAATTCGGGCCAGGCGTCGAACGGCGGGGCGTTCGGGCCGGGCACACCGCGGAACAGACCGCGGTCGATCACGATGTCGCCTTCGATTTCGCGAATGCCTTGCCAGCGCAACTCGGCCAGCAAGCCCCAGAGCTGCGGCAAGCCCAACTCGGGGTCAGCGCCGCCGCGCAGCACCAGGTCACCCATCAGCACGTCGCCCTGCTGTGGCGCTTGGGTCAGCAGTTCGGTGAAACCTCGGTGGTTGGGGCCGAGCCGGTCGAGCGCGACGATGCTGGTCACCAGCTTCATCGTCGATGCCGGCTGCATCGGCCGATCGGCTTGAACCTGCCAGCGCGCAGCACCCGCAGTGACTGGCATCACGACCGCAGCCAGCGCGTCAGCCGGCACCTTGGCGCGCTGCAGCAACTCTGCAACGGCCGCAGGCAAAGCGCTGTCAGCTGACGATACGTCGGGTTTCGGGCCGGGCTGCACCGCCAGAAGCGGGCTGTTGAGCAGCAGACCCAAGGCCAGCGCGACCAGGCGGGCCAGCAAGCCGAGTTTGGGGTGAGGCGGTGACATGGGGCCGGAGCTTATCCGCTGGAACCGTGCGCAGTCGGCACTCGGGCCGTGGTCGCATCGAGGACGGCGGGCAGCTGTCCTCCAGCGTCGGCCGCAGCAAAGTCCTCAGTCGATACGCGAAGAAAACACTGGCGCACCGTGCCTGGGCAAATCGCAGCGCCAGGACGCTTCCACCGTCGACAGCGCCTGGATGGTGGAGGTCTCGATGTCGATCCGACGCCCGACCAGGGTCAGCTTGTCACTTTGCAGATGGTAGGTGCCGACCATCGCGACGCTGGCCGGAAAGCTTGTGTCGCGCACCTCCGCATGGTTTCTCGACAACGCGGTCAGACCATCCGGGTTCAACTTGAATTGACGCGACAACTCGACCTGTCGGATCGGCACCTTGCAAATCTTGTGGATGCTGGCCCGAAACAGCTCACCCATCGATTTGCCGAGCCGATTGGCTTGCAAGGTCTGCACGTCGACCAGGTCAGGCACGACGACGACATTGTTTTGCGGCAAGGCGTTGGGATCGGGGGCGGGCGGGCACAGCCCAGCCACCATGTCGTCGCTGAGCCGACGGGTGTCGAGCCGCGCCAGCACATCGCTGGTGAACAGCCCGCACTGTTCGAGCGCCAATTGGCGTGGCCCGGCACAGCCGAGCAACCCTGCGCCTGCGAGCGTGATGCCGGCCATCCTGGCGATGCGGTGCCAGGCCTTCGATTTCACCGTCATCACGCCGCTGGCCATCTTCAGCGCGTCAGGCTGACCATGTTGACCGGCCGGGGCTTGTCGACCAGGCTGGCGATGAAGCGGTTGTGCGCGAACCGGGTCTGCGCTGTTGACAGCACATGGCCGGTGGACAATTCGATCACCCGCACGCTGAGCAGCAAACCGTCATTGGTGACCGTGTAGGTGCCGGTCACGACGTTCACCGCCGGCAGCTTCTCGCGCAGTCGCTTCATGTCACGGCTGAGCGAGAACTCCCCCGTCTCGTTGATGATCAGATCACGCGTCAGTCGCAGGTCGGTGATCGGCCAACCCCTCATTTGCAACTCGTGCATCAGGTGCTCGCCGACCAACAAACCAAACGGCGAGGTTTCCGCCAAGTTGTTGAGATTGACGAAACTGGTGATGACCGTGGCCTGCGTTCTGGACTCTGTCGCCACGTTGCGGTCGAGCTGGTCTGCAACGAAGATCATGTTGCTGTTGAAGACCCCGGCGGGTATCGCGCTAGGCTGATTCAAGATCGGCTCATAGCGGTAGGCATTGGGCACCAGGGCGACGCCGCGGGTGCTGATCAAGCCGTTGTCGACCTGGGTCACAGGCTGAGCCCAGACGTTGCCGAGCAGGCAGGCCGATGCCAGCGTCAGGCCAGCAATGCGTTTGAAAGATGCTTTGTTCATGGTGTCATGTCCGAGTTCAGCGCGGGCAACCGCTGTAGGCCGTCACCATGCCGTCGCGCGACAGCAGTTCGCTGCGATCGACTGCCCGTATCCGCACATCGGTTTCCGGGATCTGGACGCGGTAGGTGACGGGGTAGTCGTTGCACATCGGCGGCCGGGTGACGGCGTAGGCGTAATAGGGTTGTGCGCCGCAATTCAGGCAAGGCACATTGGCTGCCGTCGCCGTGGCCGTCGAGTTGCCACAAGCACCGGTCAAGCTACAGCCAGAGAGGCCGGCAAGCCCTGCAAATGCGGCGCCGGGTACAGAACTGCAACCCGACAATGCAACCAAGAGGGAAGCCAAAGAGAAAAACCCTACGATTCTGTTCATCAGGCAAGCCTTTTCAAGTCGTTGTCGATCTGGCAAAAATCGCCCACCTGCCGTCGCATGTGGGCGCCTGCACGACGCTCGCATGATGCGACACGCCGGCATTCTTGGCTAGTAAAAATTGCGGCATCCTGTTCGTGTACTGGTTTAGTCGTTCTACGTCAGTTGAAATTTTTATAAGAATTTTTAACCAGTTTCAAAAGAATTCTAGAACACGGCGAATGCCAGCAGCCCACCGGCCAAGGGCTGGGCCAGCACAATGTCGGATGTCCGCAAAAACCCTTGCCCCCGACCCGAACCCACCAGTCCCCGTGCTGGCGATCACCGCGCTGGCGCTGGCCGCGTTGGCCAGCGGCGTGTCAATGCGAATCGCCGATGCGCTGCTGCCTCGCTTGGCCCAAGAGTTCGGGGTCTCGCTCGGCCAGGCGTCGCAAGTGATCACCGTGTTTGCGGTCGCATACGGCTTGGCACAACTGCTGTTCGGCCCGCTGGGCGACCGCTTCGGCAAGTACCGCGTGATCGGCTGGGCCTGCACGGCCTCTGCCTTCACCGCGCTGCTGTGTGCGCTGGCGACCCACCATGCGGCGCTGATGGCCGCGCGCTTGCTCGCCGGGGCCAGTTCGGCGGCGGTGATTCCGCTGGCGATGGCCTGGATCGGCGATGTGGTGCCGTATGAACGGCGCCAACCGGTGCTGGCGCGTTTCCTGATCGGCAACATCACCGGCTTTGCGATGGGCGTCTGGGCCGGCGGCTATGCCGCCGAGCACCTGGATTGGCGCACCCCTTTCTACGGGGTGGCCCTGCTCTTCGTGCTGGTGGCACTGCTCCTGCATGGGGTACGCCGGGGCCTGCCAGCAGCGGCCGTGATGCCGCGCGCCACCGCGCCCGGCAATTTGATCGGGCGCACGATGGGCGAGTTCGCTGCGGTGCTGGCCAATCCCTGGGCGCGGGCCGTGCTGGTCGCGGTGTTCTTCGAGGGTGCCTGCCTGTACGGGCCGTTTGCCTTCATTGCCGCACACCTGCACCAACGATTCGATCTGCCACTGTCGACTGTTGGCGCACTGGTGATGCTGTTCGCGCTCGGCAGCCTGAGCTATGCGCTGGGCGCCAGGCTGCTGATCGGTCGCCTGGGCGAGGTGCTGTTGGTGCGCACGGGGTCGATCTTGATGGCCGCCTCGCTGGGCATGCTGGCCTGCGCCCCGACTTGGTGGTGGGCC
>CANFPU010000075.1 GCA_947448955.1 Burkholderiales bacterium | reverse complement strand
GGGTTGTCGGTTGCGCGCTTGGCTGGTTGCAACTTCAGCGGTAGACCGGGAAGTCTCGGGTCAGTGCCGCGACCTTGGCGCGCACGGCGTCGATATTCGCGGTGTCGTGCGGCTTGTCCAGAACGTCGGCGATCAACTCGGCAGTCTGGCGTGCCTGCGCTTCGAGGAATCCGCGGGTCGTCATGGCCGGCGAACCCAGACGAATGCCGCTGGTCACCATGGGCTTTTGCGGATCGTTTGGAATCGCGTTCTTGTTGCAGGTGATGTGAGCGAGTCCCAGCACGCTCTCGGCCTCTTTGCCGGTGATGCCCTTGGCGCGCAGGTCGACCAGCATCACATGACTCTCGGTGCGGCCCGAAACGATGCGCAAGCCTCGCCGCACCAGCGTCTCGGCCATCGCGGCGGCATTCTTGATCACCTGCTGCTGATAGATCTTGAACTCGGGCGCCAACGCCTCCTTGAAGGCCACCGCCTTGCTGCCAATTACGTGCATCAGCGGGCCGCCCTGGATGCCGGGAAAGATCGCGCTGTTGATCTGCTTGGCAATCGCGTCTTTCATCAGGATCAGACCACCTCGCGGTCCACGCAAGGTCTTGTGCGTGGTCGACGTGACGACGTCTGCAAACGGCACCGGGTTGGGATAGACGCCCGCCGCAATCAGGCCGGCATAGTGGGCCATGTCGACCAGGAAATACGCCCCGACAGCCTTGGCCACCTTGGCGAAACGCTCGAAATCGATGCGCAGCGAGTAGGCAGAAGCGCCGGCGATGATCAATTTTGGCTTGTGCTCGTGAGCCAGCCGTTCCATCGCGTCGTAGTCGATGGCCTCGTTGGCGTCCAGCCCGTAGCTCACCACCTTGAACCACTTGCCAGACATGTTCAGCGGCATGCCGTGGGTCAGGTGTCCACCTTCGGCCAGGCTCATGCCCATGATGGTGTCGCCAGGCTGCAGCAGGGCAAAGAACACCGCCTGGTTGGCCTGCGAGCCCGAATTGGGCTGCACGTTGGCATTCTCGGCACCGAACAAGGTCTTGAGCCGGTCGATCGCCAACTGCTCGACGACATCGACGTACTCGCAGCCGCCGTAGTAGCGCTTGCCGGGGTAGCCCTCGGCGTACTTGTTGGTCAGTTGCGTGCCTTGCGCCTGCATCACGGCTGGCGAGGCATAGTTCTCGCTGGCGATCAGCTCGATGTGCTCTTCTTGGCGGGTGTTCTCTAGCGCGATCGTGGCCCAGAGTTCAGGGTCGACGTTGGCGATCGTTGATTGGGTACGGTCAAACATGGCGGGCAGTCCTGTCGAGGGAGGGTTGGCCCGAGGATGGGTGCTGGCCGCTGCTACACGGCATCCATCGACAGGCTGCCCAGGCGCACGGCGGTTCGGCGGTGGCATGCTGAGCCACCCTTGGCAGGGCCGTCTTGCACTCCACGGTGGTTGTCCACCTCGGGCCGGGAGGCCTTATCGCCAGTCGCGCAAGATCGGGAAGTGTAGCGGAGCGCGTTCAGCGCAGCAGCGCAACACGGGCCACCCCGCTGGACGAGCTGGCACTCGTTGCCGGTGATTTGGCAGCCTCGCCCGGTGCAGCCGGGATCGACAGGTTCGACACATTCACGGCCACGCTTCGACCTTCTGCCACTTGGCGCAGGTGGCTTTGCTCATTCAGAACTTTCCCGACGTAGCCGCTGTTATCACCGACGGTGACCGCGCCAAGATAGGCACGCAGTCCGGCTTCCAAGCTGCCCGCACGACCGATGCACTCCTTGAGCACCTGCACCCCGACCCTTAGATTGGCGACCGGATCGAACGCCGCCTTCACGCCGCCAAACGATTCGTATTTGTGGTTGTGGACCTGGGTCATCACCTGCATCAAGCCTTGGGCGCCCACGGCGCTTTGGGCGAATGGGTTGAAACCCGATTCGACGGCCATCACCGCCAGAATCAGCGTCGGGTCGATACCGAGTTTGTGTCCAGCAGCCCAGGCTTCGAGCACCAATCGGCTGACGGGTTCGGCCGCCACCCGATACCGTCGCGACAGCCATTGAGCGACCGCGGCCTGAGAGCGTGGCAAGGTCTTGGGATCGGCCGCAGTGGCTCGATCGACGGCGCCAGGCTCGGGTTCGGGTGTCGAGTCGTCGGCCGATTCGCGCGCTTCCTGACGGGCCAGCAACCAGTCCAGAGCATAGTGTTCGGTCAGTGTGCGGATTTCTTCTCGGCCACCTGTGAACAGCATGGCACCCACGACGCACATGCCCACCAAGGCCAGCGAGTTGTGGCTGACATCGAGCAAGCCAGCACCCACGTCGCGCAGAAACACCCGCATCGAGTCTGCGCAACTGCTGGCGGCAGCGCGGAATTGGTCGATCGCTTTCACCTGAAATCCTGCCTGTTTTTCACGCCAAGCGTTCTTGACCATGCAGCCAAGGCTTGCGAACACGGGGCCGATAATGGTTCGGACATGGCGGTTTTCGGAGGTGACAACGAAGACGGGGTGGGCTGATTGGTGAAAGTTGGCCAACGCTCTCAAGCGAGAATATAGAGGGTAAACCCTTAAATTCTGGATTCACGAGCGATTCTAGGAAGTCTTGTCATAACCAGTCAATCATATCAACTCCGATTTTTAGAACTTTTTCGTATGAAATACCGCGACCTGCGTGACTTTGCCTCTCAACTGGAGCGCATGGGTGAACTGCGCCGCGTCGCTGACGCCGTGTCGCCCCGGTTGGAGATGACGGCCTTGGCCGATCGGGTGCTTCGGGCGGGCGGTCCGGCATTGTGGTTCGAGCATGCCTCGGGGCACAGCGTGCCGGTGCTGGCCAATTTGTTCGGCACACCGCGTCGCGTCGCGCTGGGCATGGGGGCGACCGAGGTGTCGCAGTTGAGGGAGATCGGCAGCTTGCTGGCCAGGTTGAAAGAGCCCGAACCACCACAGGGTTTGAAAGATGCGGGCCGATTGGTGCAGATGGTGAAGGCCGTGTGGGACATGAAGCCCGTGCGTCGACGCGATGGGCCTTGCCGCGAGGAGCAACTGGTGGGCGACCAGGTCGACCTGACAAGCTGGCCCATCCAGACCTGTTGGCCAGGTGACGCGGCGCCGCTGATCACTTGGGGTCTGGTGGTCACCCGAGGGCCGCAGGCGATCGAGCGGCCGCGCTTGCGCCAGAACATCGGCATCTACCGGCAGCAGGTGATCGGCGCGCGTGAGGTGATCATGCGCTGGTTGGCGCATCGCGGTGGCGCGTTGGACTTCCGGGACTTTTCGCGCGTCAATCCTGGCCAGGCGTTCCCGATGGCCGTGGCCTTGGGCGCCGACCCGGCCACCATGCTGGGGGCCGTCACACCTGTGCCCGATACCCTGTCGGAGTACCAATTTGCCGGCCTGTTACGAGGCAGTGCGACCGAAGTGGTGGACTGCGCCGTTGGCGAAGCCGGCCGCATGCTGCAAGTGCCTGCCACTGCTGAGATCGTGTTGGAAGGCCACATCCCGGTCGCTGAGTCGGGCTACGAGGGCCGCAGCGAACACGGCGTACCGGTCAAAGAGATTGGCGGCTATTTGCATGCGCTGGAAGGTCCCTACGGGGACCACACCGGCTACTACAACGAACAGGATTGGTTTCCGGTATTCAGGATCAATCGCCTGACGCACAGGCGTGACCCGGTCTACCACTCTACGTACACCGGCAAGCCCCCGGACGAGCCGGCGATCCTGGGGGTCGCGCTCAATGAGGTGTTTGTGCCGATCCTGCAAAAGCAGTTTCCGGAAATTGTCGATTTCTACCTGCCACCCGAGGGCTGCAGCTACCGAATGGCGATCATCTCGATCAAGAAGGCTTATCCCGGCCATGCCAAACGCCTGATGTTTGGCCTCTGGAGCTTCCTTCGGCAATTCATGTACACGAAGTTCATCGTCGTCACCGACGACGATGTCAACATCCGCGACTGGCAGGATGTGATTTGGGCCATCACCACCCGAATGGATCCGGTTCGCGACACCACCTTGGTGGCGCAGACGCCGATCGACTATCTCGATTTCGCATCGCCAGTCAGCGGCTTGGGCGGCAAGATGGGACTTGATGCCACCAACAAGTGGCCTGGCGAGACCGCTCGCGAGTGGGGGCAGGTGATTGCCATGCCCGCCAACATCACCCGGCTGGTCGACGGGCTGTTCGAAGCTGTGATGCGGCGCTGAGGATCGGTTGAACCGGCCCTCGACCAAGGCCCGCAGGACCGTAGAATTTTTCTTGCATCTCTGCGGGCTTCGCAGTATCGTTTCCTGGCCTCCTTGTGAGGCGTTCAAGTTCGTGCAGTCACTGCATGAAACGGGGCCCCGGACGATAATTCTCCGGATCCCCACATGGTGGCCATCGGCCACCCGACCCCCTCGGACCGCAAGGCTCGAGGGGGTTTCGCTTTGAGGGGCCGTTGGTCCTGGGCTTGATTTGGTCTGCAAGATTTAGGCAAGAAAGGCACCTTGATGCGCAATGCAACACTGGACATCCGCCGAAGCCATGACCTGCATGGTCGTGCCGTGGCCGAGGTCTGGCTCAATCGACCCGAGGTTCGCAACGCCTTCAACGACGGCGTCATCACTGAACTGACCGCTGCCTTCCGCGAACTTGGCGCCGATCCAACGCTTCGCGCCATCGTGCTGGGCGGCCGTGGCAAGGCGTTTTGTGCCGGTGCCGACCTGTCGTGGATGAAGGCCATGGCGGGCTTCAGTTGGCAGGATAACCAAGCTGATGCGGTGCGTTTGGCCGACATGTTGTGGACCCTGTACAGCTGCCCGGTGCCCATCGTGGGCCGTGTCCAGGGCGACTGCTACGCTGGCGGCATGGGCTTGGCGGCAGTCTGCGACGTGTTGGTGGTCGCACAAGGTGCCCACTTCTGCCTGAGCGAAGCGCGTCTGGGTTTGTTGCCAGCCACCATCGCGCCGTATGTGGTGCGCGCATTGGGTGAACAGGTTTCCAGACGTTACTTCGTCACCGCCGAACGCTTCACGGCAGAACAGGCGCACGCTTTCGGCTTTGCGCATGAGCTCGTCTCCGCTGAGTTGCTCGATGCCAAGGTCGCCGAGGTGGTGGCCACGCTGGTGGCCAATGGTCCACTGGCCTTGCGGGCGTGCAAGCAACTGGTGCAGGACGTGGCCGGCCAGCCCGTCACGCCCGCGTTGCGACAAGAGACTGCGCGACGGATCGCCGACATTCGTGCCAGCGAAGAGGGGCGTGAAGGGGTACAGGCTTTCTTGCAGAAACGCGCGCCAAGCTGGCGCTGAACGAACCGCTCGGCCGTGACGGCTGCCAACCTCAGTCGAACCCCATCCGCTTCTTCAGGGCCTGGTCGATCCACACGCGCGCATAAACCGGGGCAGGCCGCCCGCCGCCGCCGCGCAACTCGCCACCGTAGTTCTTGACCCAAGGCCACCAGGCGGTGTACGCGTGTCGCGTCGGCAGCCAGATGAACGGCGCTTTCGCGACCACTTCGCGCGTCATCTCTTTGAGCATCTGCTGGCGCTTCGGCTCTGATCGTTCCTCGTACATCTCCTTGAGTCGGCGGTCGAAGTCGGGGTCTTTGTACATCGAGGTGTTCCAAGCGTTCGATTCCGATCGGAAGAGCTTGGACAGCGTGATCGTTGGGGCGCCGTGCGCATTGGCCATCATGTAGCCGGGTGCGTGTGTCTTGTTGTTCATCACCGACAAGAACGCTGCGTATTCCATCTGCTCGATCTGGATGCGGACGCCGACCTTTTCCAAGTAGGCGCTGATCAACTGCAGCAGATCGATCTGATCACTGTTGCACGAGCAAACCTGTACCTTGAACGAAAACCCATTGGGTAAACCGGCCTCGGCGAGCAGATTCTTCGCCTTGGCCGGGTCGTAGGCGAACAACTCGCGCACGGCCTCCGGCATCGATGCCAGCGGTTCGTAGTAGCCGGTCCAGTCAGGGTGCATCGGGTACGCAAACAGCTCAGCGTGCCCACCGTAGTAAGACTTGACGATCGCAGCCTTGTCGATCGCGATGTTCAACGCGCGCCGCACCCGGAGGTCGTCAAAGGGCTTGGTGTCCATGCGAAGCGACAGGTAGCTGCCCGAGCCCTCGACCCATTGCGACCACTTCAGCGCCGGCGCGGAACTGCGCAGTTCGTCGACCGCGGTCCAACTCACCAGCTCCATGATGTCGAGCTTGGCTGTGCGCAGCGCGGTCAATTGCGCCGAGGTGTCCTTGATCGTGCGCACGACGAGTCGGTCGATGAATGGCAGCTTGTGCGCCCGCCCATCGATCGACTCCTTGTCCCAGTAGACGGGGTTGCGCGCGTAAGAGACCGAGTTGCCACTGACGTAGTCGGTGAGCATGAACGGCCCGGTGCCGTTGTGGTTCTTCCAGTTGCCGGCGCCTGCAGCGACCACCTCCTTCGGCTGCACATGACCGTAGTGCCCGTAGCCCGATCGCATGCTCCATTCGGCGTTGAAATGATTGAACGTGTAGCGCACCGTGTAGCGGTCCAGTGCCTCGACCTTGTCGATGTGCTCCCAGTAGGTCTTGATCGCCTTCGGACTGGCCGCGAGCAGCTGGTAGGTGCCGACGACGTCGTCAGCTACCAGTTCGCGCGAGGCCATCACGCCTTTCTTTTCGGGGAACATCACCCCCTTGCGCAGCTTGACATCCAGTTTGAGCGGATCGGTCCAACGCCAGCTCTCGGCGAGCTCACCGCGCATCGCCTCTGAGGGGATCCAGTTGTTGTCTCGGAAGTCGTACTTGCCGCCACGGTGCTTTGCCTTCGAGAGGTCCGCCGAAAAGAGCCGCTCGTAGTACTCGCCGGTGTCGTCAGCCTGCTTCCAGTTCCAGTCTGCGAGGTCCCAGCTCAGTGGGCCGAGGGTGCAATAGATCGTGCACACGCTGAGCGTGCCGCCGCGCTGTGGGGTCTGCGCGAGCACGGTACCCGCGGAGACCAGCCCAGCCCAAGCGGCGATGCTGGCGAGCAAAAGGCGGCGAAACGGTCGGATAGGCATGGGTGTCTCCTCGGCACGCGCGCTTCGGCGCGATTGGGTTACGGTCGCAAGGACAAGGTTCAATGTCGCAGGCACGGCATGGCACCCATGTCGCCGGTGGGACAACGACGCAGGGGCGTCATGCTCGGTCGAGTCTCAGTCCGTTGCGCTCGGCCGCCGATGTCCAGGATCGGTCGCGGCAAGTTGCTGGACCAGGCAACACATCGCGGTCAGTGCAATCCATCGCGAGGCTGCGCAGCTTGATGCGCTGAGCTCGCGGGCGATCATCGATGCCCTCGTAGAATTAAGCGTTGAGCGCTGCCGCTGGTGTTGCGGCGGGCACCCCTCCACTACAAGACGGCAGGAAGCAGATGACCATGGCGACCGATGAACTTGCGACGTACCGTGCGGAGGTCCAAAGCTGGATCGACGCAAATTTCCCAAAGACGTTGACGGGTCGTGGGGCCGAACTGATGGGCGCGGGCGCGGGTCGAGAGCCGCTGCCCGACGACTTGCAACAGTGGGTGCGCCGCCTGGGTGAGCGCGGTTTTGGTGCGCCGACTTGGCCCACCGAGTTCGGCGGTGCGGGTCTGAACGGCGCACAGTCTCATGTGCTGGCGGACGAGTTGAACAAGGCCGGGGCCTTCAATCCGATCCCGCTGCTCACAGGCATGGGCGTGACGATGGTGGGCCCCACGATCCTCGAGTACGGCACTGACGAGCAGAAGCGGCAGCATCTGCCTTCCATCGCCAATGGCTCGATTCGATGGTGTCTCGGCCTGTCCGAGCCCAATGCCGGCTCCGACCTCGCTTCGCTCACCACGCGTGCGCAAGAGCAGGGAGATGCCTGGGTGATCAATGGCCAGAAGGTCTGGACCTCCGGCGCGGACATTTCGCAGTGGTGCGGTGCGCTGGTGCGCACTGATGCCAGCGCGAGCAAGCGCGATGGCATCAGCTTCCTGCTGCTGCCGATGAACCAGCCCGGTGTGCGCACGCGGCCGATCCCGCTGATTGCTGGGGCGTCGCCGTTCTGCGAGACCTTCTTCACCGATGCCCGTGCTGCGAAGTCCGACTTGCTCGGGCCGCTGAACATGGGCTGGACCGTGGTCAAGCGCTTGCTGCAGCATGAGCGTGCCAGCCAGACCGGCTCACGCACACCAGGTGGTGTGAAGGAGGAACCGTTCCAGGACATCGCCAAGCGATACCTGGGCGTGGACGAGTCGGGCCGACTGGCCGATGCTGATCTGCGCGCGCGCCTCACGGTGCATCTGATGGATTCGAAAGCGCACGCGCTGACGGCATCTCGCATCGTGGCCGAGGCCAAGGGCAAGGTCGAGGTCAGCGCGGCAGCCTCGATCCTCAAGAACTCAGCCACCATCGTCGCGCAGACGCGCGCTGAGTTGACGCTCGAGTTGATGGGGAACCAGGGTCTCGGCTGGGAGGGCAATCGCTTCGCGCAGGACGAACTCGCAGCGGTGCGCAGTTGGCTCTCTGGCAAGGCGATGTCGATCTACGGTGGCTCTTTTGAGGTTCAAAACAACATCATCGCGAAGAACATCCTCGGACTGCCCGAGACGACGCAGAAGGGCTAGTCGCTTCGGCGCTGGGCTGGTTGCTTGCAACCGCTCATCGCGCCCAGCCTGACGCAACCAGATTCATGAAGGAGCTCGCAGCATGGCGGCACTGACGACAGAACAAACAATGATCCGCGAGCAGGCCAGCGCCTGGGTCCGTGAACAGGCGCCGGTCAAGGCGTTTCGCAAGATGCGTGATAGCGGCTTGCCAGCGCGCTTTGAGTCCAGCACTTGGGCGGCGATGGTGGAGTTGGGCTGGACAGGCATCATCGTGCCGGAGCAGTACGGCGGCTCGGGACTCGGCTATCTCAGCTTTGGCATCGTGCTGGAGCAGACGGGCCGCCAACTGACGGCTTCGCCGCTGTTTGCCTCCGCGTTGGTGGGCGCCACAGCGCTGGTACTCGGCGGCACCGACGCGCAGAAACAGTCTTGGCTGCCGAAGATTGTCGACGGTAGCGCGATCTTCACCTTGGCCGTGGACGAAGGCGCTCGCCATGCGCCGGCTCGCACGGCGCTGCAAGCCACCCGTCAGGGCGCCGGCTACCGCCTGAGTGGCAAGAAAACCTTTGTGCTGGAAGGCGGAACGGCCACACATCTGATCGTGGCTGCGCGAACCAGCGGTAGCGTCGGTGATGCGAACGGCATCACGTTGTTCGTCGTGCCCGCCGACGCCGCTCGCATCACCCGGACAGACCTCAGCATGGTCGACAGCCGAGGCTATGCGGACTTCAGCTTTGAGGGGGTCGATGTGGCAGCCGAGGCGGTGCTCGGGTCCGTCGATACGGGCTTCGCATTGCTGGAGGCGACGCTGGACCGCGCGCGTGCGGGGCTGGCTGCCGAGATGCTTGGCACGGCTTCCTGTGCGTTTGACATGACCGTGGACTACCTCAAGACGCGCGTGCAGTTTGGCCAGGTGATCGGCTCGTTTCAGGCCCTTGGCCATCGTGCCGCCAGCTTGTTCACGCAGCTCGAACTGAACCGCTCCTGCGTGGAAGCGGCGCTGCAGGCGATCGACGCCGATGCGGCCGATATCCCCGCACTGTGCTCGCTGTCGAAGGCCCGGGTTGGCGCGTTCTTGTACCAGGCCTCGAATGAACTGATCCAGATTCACGGCGGCATCGGCATGACCGACGAGTCCGACGCGGGCTTCTACCTCAAACGCGCACGCACGCTCGAGGCGAGCTTCGGCAATCAAGCCTTCCACCGCGATCGCTACGCGACGCTGAATGGATTCTGAGTCCAAACGCGTTTCTGCGGCACAGTGCTGTCCTCAAGGCGATTGCTGCAAACTGCAGGCGAGTTCCCGCCACGACAATTCATGTCGAAGACGCCATCCAGAGGACTGAAATGATCTACCAGCACCGCCTGATCGTTGCCCGCAGCGGTCGTCTCGAAAAGCGCAATGAAATATTTCAACGCGAGATGCTCTCGGCGCTTGATGAGCATGGATCGGTGTTGATCGGCGCTTGGGAGGTGATGCTCGGGACCGAGAGTGGTGCTGGCGTCTACCAGCTGCGCCAGTTCGACAGCCTGGTCGCTTGGGAGCAGCATCAGGATCGGGTGCGCCATGACCGCCAGCAAAAGGGGCGACAAGACAAGCTCTACCCGGCTTTGGATTCGGTCGACACCGCCATCCTTAGACTGGCCGACCGCGCGACCGCGTTGCCGTCTACCTGGCCGGAGGTCTCGGCGCTGGTCGATTCGCCTAGAGGTTTTTTCGAGCAACGGTGTCTGCATTTCCGGCCGGATACCACTCGCCAGCACCATGAACTCTATTTCGATGCGGTGATGCCGGCGCTTGAGTGCCACGGTGCGACGCTGGTGGGCTTTTTTGACACGGTGATTGGTCCGGGTTCGATGAACGCGGGTTCGCATCGCAGCGTCGAGTTACGCCGCTTTCCCGACATGGCCGCTTGGCAACGCTGGCGCGAAGCCCAGGATAGCGACCCTGCGCTGCGCCATTTGGTCCGTGAGCGCTGGGCGCCCCTGGTGGAGCGAATCGACAGCGTGCTGATGCGTCCGCTGCCCTACAGCCGGATGCGCTGAGAGCCATCCGATGCGACCTGGGAGCTTCTCGCATTTGAAGGGCTTCGCGTTCGCTGGCAGGATGGGTTACCAGACTTCAACCCAAATTTGAAGATGCCAGCGCCAAGACGCGCCTGATCGGACGCACTGTCCCGCGCCGCGGTGGGTTGTCTCGCTATAGCAACCACTTTGCGCCGAGCTCATCGGTACTGGCGCAGCCCATTTGCCCCATCTGAAGATCGATTTCTCGTTTGAGGATCTCGATCGCGCGGGCCGCGCCGCGCTCGCGCCCGGCGATCGCGCCATAGAGCATGGCGCGTCCGGCAAAGACGAAATCCGCGCCCAGACACATCGCAGCCAGCACGTGCGATCCTCGGCGGATGCCGCTGTCGAACATCACGGCGACCGACTCGGGCAGTGCTGCGCGGATGGCTGGCAGCGTCTCAAGCGGCGAGGGCGCCAGATCCAGTTGCCGGCCCCCGTGGTTGGAGACCACCACGCCGTCGGCGCCCAAGGCCACCGCGCGTCGGGCGTCCTCAGGATGCATCACGCCCTTGATCGCCAATTTGCCGGGCCAACGCCGACGAATCTCCTCGAAGTCGTTCCAAGTCTGCGTGGTGTCGGCCAATTGGGCGCCGGACGCGATCGCGATGTCCTTGGCCGACGATGCGGCGGTGACTTCAGCCGACAGCAGGTTCCTGAATTTCGGCACGCCGCCATGCGCGAGGTACTCGATGATCCAGCGAGGATGGCGCGCGGCTTCAAGAACGTAAGGCAGCTTGAGTTTGAGCGCTGCACCGAAGCCGCTGCGCGTGTTGCGCTCTCGGTTGGGATGGACCGGCACGTCCACGGTGACCATCAGCACCTGCACGCCCAGATCCGCTGCCCGAGCCATCGTGGCGTACATCAGCGCCCGGTCGCGGCAGGGATACAACTGAAAGAAAACGTGTCCATTGCCGGCTTCGACGACCTTGTCCAGTGGGTCATTCGACACGTTGGACAGTGTGAACGGGATGCCGGCCCGGCCGGCAGCGGTGGCCAGCGCCAGATCGGTGCCCGGTCGGGAAATGCCGGACAGGCCCATCGGCGCAACGCCCAGCGGCATCTCGTACTGGCGCCCGAACAAGGTCGTCACCTGCGTGCGGCGTGAGGTGTCGACCAGATAGCGCGGCAGCAAGCGCACGGCGTCCATGGCAGAGCGATTGCGGGCCATCCCGATTTCGTCCTCGACGCCGCCTTCGACGTAATGAAACACAGCGCGAGGCACATGACGGCGCGCGCAGCGCCTCAGATCCTCGATGTTGACGGCATTCTCGAAGTTCATCTGTGATCCTGACTCAGCAATAACCCATGCCCAGCGCGTTCACCTGCAAGGCATACACCGACTGTGAGGCTGTGATGAACAGACGGTTTCGCTTGACGCCTCCGAAGCACAGGTTGGCGGCCCCCTCGGGCAAATGAATGACGCCGATTCGAGTGCCGTCTGGGGCGAACACATGGACCCCGTCGGCATCGGGGTCACCCCATCCCACTGCAGCCCAGAGGTTGCCGTCGATATCGATTCGGAAACCGTCGGGCGAGGCGGTGCCGAAGTCAGAGAAGACGCGCGGGTTGCCCAGGCGCTGTTGGTCGATCACATCAAAGACATGGATCTGGCGTGGGTGCCCGCGCTTGTGTGAAGCACCGGTGTCGGCGACATATAGCAAGCGATAGTCTGGTGAAAAAGCCAAACCATTCGGCTTTTCCAGCGTTTCATCGACGATGCTCGCAGCGCCACTGTGCGGATCAACCCGGTAGACACGCGTCGGCAGCTCGAGCTCTCCCTTGTCTCCCTGATCATGAGAGAGCAGACCGTAACCGGGGTCGGTGAACCAGATGCCGCCATCGGGATGCACGACGATGTCATTGGGTGAATTCAGGCGCTTGCCCTCGAACTGATCGATCACAACCGAAATCGTGCCGTCAATCTCGGTTCGGGTCACTCGGCGACTGCGATGTTCGCAAGTGAGCAGCCTGCCTTGACGGTCACGGGTGTTGCCGTTGGCATTGCTGGCGGGTTCGCGAAAGACGCTGACCAGTCCGCTGTCCTCGCACCAACGCAACATCCGATCGTTGGGAATATCGCTCCAAATCAGGCTTCGCAAGTCGCCGAACCACACCGGACCCTCGTTCCATCGGCCACCGGTCCAGAGCCGCTCGAGGGCGGCACTGCCGACGCGATATCGCGCGAAACGTCGATCGAGATGCTCGATCGCGGGATCCGGATAGCGCACTGGCCTCGTCCAGTCACGATCAAGCAATCGGTCGGTCATGGTTCTGCGCTCCTGTTTCAACCCATCAGACCATGGCGTTCAGCGCCCCTGGAAATTCCCAGGACGGCGCTCGGCAACGGCACGCACGCCTTCCTTGTTATCCTCGGTGCGGGACAGCCAGGACTGCTCTGCGCCTTCGCGGTCGGTCTGCTCCTGAACGTTTCCAGCGAGATGGCGACGCAATGTCAACCGCGTTGACTGGACCGCCAGCGGCGCGTTTTCGGCGATGGATGCTGCAAAAGCCAGCGCCGTTTCCCGCACCGATGCCAGCGGCACCAAACGATCGGCCAGACCCCACTGCAGCGCGGTTTCGCCATCGACACGCACGCCCGTGAGGAACATTTCAGCCGCACGCTGCTGGCCGATCAACTTTGGCAGGGTGTAGGTCAGACCGAAGCCAGGATGGATGCCGATTTTGACGAAATTGGCTGCGAAGCGCGCCTCGGGACTCGCGATCCGGAAGTCGGCGAACACCGCCAGACCGAAGCCGCCACCGATCGCCGGACCTTGCACCGCGGCGACCACTGGCTTGGTGTTTGCGAACAGCCGCACCGCCTCTTGATACAGCGGATTGCGACTGCGCGGCACCGAGTCGTCGATGACCGACGGCCCGCGATTGTCGAAGTTGGCGCCCGCGCAAAAGGCCTTGCCTTCAGAGCACAAGACGATTGCGCGGCAGCCACGTTCGTGGTCGAGATCCTCGAGCGCATCGGCCAGATCGCGGATCAAGGCGTGGTCGAAGAAATTGTTCGGCGGTCGACGGATCTCAACCTGCGCAACATGGGCGCTCAGGGTTACCGCGACATCACCATATCGGTCTTTCAGCATTGCTCATCACTCCGGTCAGGCCCGTGGGCCACACACTGGGCCGACGCACGCGTCGGCAACTCATCGTCTCGGAGCCACCTGGCCCCAGGCGAGATGATGCCTGTAGCGCGCGGGCCGCGCCATACCTGGTGCTTCACATTGCGCTTTTGAATACAGTTGGAGGCCTGGATCGCACGGGTGTGTCGGCCTTGGCTGCTTGAAAACAAGGGAAAACCCTTTGTTGTCTGCCTTTGTGGCGAGCCGAATCAGCGGGCAGACAACGATGTGACCTTGCCATTCGTTGCCGCGAGTCACTGCCAACAGCAGATGACGCTGTTGCAAATCCAACAAAAAGCCGCTCATTTTTTTTGATGTTGAAAGAGCGAAGGTGATCGCTAGAGTGTCAGCCCCGCGCCTCGATTTTTCAGCGCCGCCAGCGCAGAAATGTTCGCGTGCTTGATGGTTTCGATCGACGGCGGTTCGACGCTGATGTCGCCCAGTGTCGATAGCACCACATGGGCGTCGTCATGTCCGTCCACTTGCTGCATCTCGTCAAGCCAGCGCTGCACATTGGGAAACGGTGCGAAGTCGAAGAGGTTGGTGAAGCCTGGCTGCAGTTGGCCGATCTCCATGTAGGCAGCAAAGTCAGCCAGTGTGAGCGCAGCGCCTGTCAGGTAGCGAGACTGTGTGAGCCAGCCGCTTTCCAAAGCCCGCAAGGCCCGCGTGAAGGTTGAGCGTGCAGCCTGTTGCGTGTTTTCCGGGATGTTCAGGTCTTTGCGGATTTTCGGCGCAACGAGCCCAATGGACGCCTCGCGCAGGTTGCGATGGTGGTAATGCAGGTACCAGTCCACTTTGGCGCGTTGCTGGGGATCTGCCGGATAGACGTCGTTCCAGCCGTGCTTGTTGCTGAGGTAGCACAGGATGGCGTGCGCCTCGCCGAGCACGAATCCGGTGTCCGGTTCCTCGAGGGCCGGAATTGTCCCCGCTGGATTCTTGGCCAAATACGCCGGACTGCGA
This sequence comes from Burkholderiales bacterium, assembly GCA_947448955.1. Classification (GTDB taxonomy): domain Bacteria; phylum Pseudomonadota; class Gammaproteobacteria; order Burkholderiales; family Burkholderiaceae_C; genus Pseudaquabacterium. The sequence goes on along the minus strand of CANFPU010000075.1, from coordinate 3,915 downwards.
CTGCCGTTGTCGCCCTTTGACCCTGGGTTGATGGGCACCAGATCGAACGGCAGCCGCTTGTAGAGCAGCAGCCAGATCACCGCGCGCACGGGTTGTGAGAACGGAATGCCGTACAGAACGACGGGTTTGGATGCTTGGGTCATGGGTTGGCGGTCGTCAAAGGGGTTGAAGGTCGTCCTGCAGTGGCCGGAATTTGGGTTCTAGAGGATCGAAGCGGACGCGGAGGTTTTGTTGTTGGCGACTTCTGTGCCTGCGTTTCCCTGGGAGCCGCCGACATGTTGGCCCTGCGGGCAGTCGATTCAATGACTGAAGCGCTTCAACACGTTGTCGAGAATGCGCGAGATGTCATTGTTGAATTGATCGACGGGCAATGAACCGCAGAAGGTGATCGAGCCGACTGAGAATACTTCTCCGCCACCGGGGCAGTCGAACCAGGTCATGTCGGCGCGGATCAATGCCTTGTGCGTCTGGCCAGGGATGGTGGTGATGTGCGTGAGTTGCTCCTCGGGCACGAGCATCCAAGGCGCGTCAGGAGGATGGTTTTCCGAGGCGGCGACCACGATGGCGCTCTCGGGTGAGCCAAGGCGCTTGTCGACGCGGTCGAGTTCGAAGCCGGCAGCGCCGCGGCCGGAGAACCCCTCGCCGCCGACGGTCTCTGCGGTGACACCCTCGAAAATCCAGCTCACCTTCGGATTGGTGCGTGCGGCGGGGTTGATGCGGTAGTAAGAGCCGACAAAATTGCCTTGCGCGGTAAACCCGACGCCGACCAGTTTTTGAGGGGGTCTGGCATTGCGCCGCCACAGTCCGCCGTATTGCGAGTCATATTGGTTGTAGTACTCACCAGGCTCGGCAGCCCAGGCCCGAATGCCGCCTTCACCGCGGCGAATTTCGACGATACCGTCTCTGGCAGGGTCGAGCGCGATCTTCCAATAGAACCCATTACCGCCCAGATAGACGAGCCTGCCACCGGTGTCCCGGTAGCTTTGCAATGCGTCGAGCATCTGCGCCGTGTGGTATTCGGGGTGTGATCCGGTCACCACGACCTTGTATGGCTCGAGAAGCGCTTTGCCCTCGCGGTGCAACTCATCGTCAGTGATGAGATCGACCTCGTGCCCCATGTGGGCAAGCCACATCAGCAAGTGACTGTCTGCTGGATAGTGGCGCAGGCCCGAGCCGCGGATCTCTGGGTAGGGGTAGGTGATGTAGCCGACGCGCAGGTTGAGCATCGGACGCCGCCAACTCACGAGTGCGATACCGGAGCCATCGGTGTGGTAGTTGTAGGTCGACAAGCCATAGTCGCGATGCTCGCCGGGGTTGTAGGGATAGGCATGCCAAGCCTTTGACTGCGCGACATGGGCCTCTCGCCAGGCTGGATCGTTCATCCATTCGGGTCGGGCGTGGTTGCCGTAGACCGTGTAGGTGTAGGTCGAGACCAGCACTGCGATCTTGGCGTTGGCCTGGCCTTTCGGCGGCACGACGAAGAAGGGAATGTTTTCCTCGACATCGCCGGCTTGGAGCAGCAGCGCGTAGGCATCGGATTTGAAATCTGCGGGCAACGTGATCGCATGCGTTGCTGGCCATCGGCAATCATCGAGATCGTCGTCATGAAAGTGGATGGCACCGTACTGCTCGGGGGCATGGCGAAAGCAGTGTTCCTGCCCGGTCCAGAGCGAGCCGCAGACCGCGCGAGTTGGCGTGTTGATGAGCTCGCCGTGATGCCCGAGGTGTCCGGTGTCGATGACCCGATGGGTGTGCATCTCCAGCGAGAAGTCCCAGTCGCCTAGGCAGGCGTCGCGGCTCGCATCGGCGGATGTATCGTCACTCGAGAAGGGCTGTGCTTCCGACATCAGTCTGGGATGTTCGAGGCGCCCATTGAAGGTATCGACCGGTGCGGCGTCGCTGGCGCTGCCAAGACTCAGGCGGCGCGACTGCGCATTCAAGACGGGGGCGCCCGACAACCGCAGGGTCACTGTTTGGGCTGCCGCCCGATCCGAGTGGGGTGCGGCCGTCAGGCTCAGCGTTCTGCTTGCAGAGTCAACGCGCAGCGTGACGCTGGTCCAGGCCTGTAGTGATACCGGCAATTCAGTTTCGACCGTGGTCCGGCCAGCAGTGGTGCCTACCGTGCCGCGCAACACCCGCGCTGAAGTCAGCTCGAGCTCGATGCCGCGGCCATGGGCGTCGAGGCAGGACATGATGACTTGGCGGCGCATCAAAGCCAGCGTCGGAAAAATTTGAAGCGAAAAGGTGCAATCGCTGAGTTGATTCAGCATGCCCATGGGTCCGACAACGGCATAAGAGCCGGCGGGAACGCTTTGCGGACCAGGTTCGGCCAAGGTCGTGACCGCGATCGCGACCGACTCGGTCTTGATACCGCCGATCGCCGGATTGGCGTCTGCGCAGCGGACACGAACGACGCGTGCCGAGACCGCGTTGCCAGTCGCATTGGCGACATGAAACCGCAGCGTCTGTCCAGGTCGGGCGGACAGGCGTTCGGCGTAACCGGTGAGTGGAAGCATATTTGACTCCGTGACAGGTCGATGGGAGGGTGAATGCTTGTGTCGTTGAAGGTCACGACAGTCTGCCGACAAAGCCTGCAGGTCAGTGCGCCGTCGGGCGGTACATCATCGAATTGCGATCCGCCGATTGAATTCTCAGCCGCAGCAACTCGCCTTCGCGCCCCACGGTCATCGGCACAGTGACGCCTGCCGACCCGAGCGCCCAGACCGCCCGCAGGAAGTTGGCCAAAGAATGAACCCGCGTGCCCGCAACCTCGATGATCAGGTCGCCTTGCTGCAGCCCAGCCTTCATCGCCGGACCTCTTTCTGCGAGGCCCGCCACCACGATGCGATCGTCGCCCTCTGCCGCGTACAGCCCCAGCCAAGGCCTAGCCGGCATGCCGCTAAGGCCGGTTGCGATCAGGCTGTCGAGTATCGGCTCGAGAAGGTCGATTGGCACCACCATGTTGCCTTGGCCTGACTTGTCGTCTGATTCGCCGTCTGTGGCTTGCTGCAACAGCAATGAAGCGACCCCAATCAGCGCGCCATCAGCGTTGAAAAGACCGGCGCCGCTCCATTCAGGATGTGCCGGTGTCGTGAAGATCGCTTCTTCAAGCAGGTATTCCCAGTAGCCGGCAAAGGGTCGCTTGTCGGCCAGACGGGCTTTCAATGCATGCGGCATGCCGCCATGACTCAGCAGGAAAACGGTGTCACCCGACCTTGACCCCTGGCTTTGCGCCCGGCGTACGAACGGTGTGTTGAGTGGACCCAGCGCCTTGAGCAGACCGAATCCGCTGGCTTGGTCATAAGCGAGCGGCACGGCTTGGACGACCTGGCCCGCGCGCGTCGTCAAGAAGACCGTCTGTGCCTCAGTGATCAGGTAGCCGATCGTCAGCACCGTGCCGCGATCGTCCAGCACGATCCCGCTGCCGCTGCGTGATGTGCCCAGCGTGTTGGCCGTGAACGCCTGCTCGGGGACGAGCGCCCTGAGTTCGACGATGGCACTCAACAACGCATCGAGGTCGAAATTCAGTGTCGAGGCCTTCGGCATCAGCGTTGCAGGAAAGGACCACTCTTTGTCTTGGCTCATCGCAGGGCTGCCTTGCTCGGCGTTTGTTGTCTGGTGACCGATCAAGCGTGATCGATCCCGCTTATTTGAGCATGTTCTCCCAGGGCGGACCCTCAGGCAATGAATGCCGGCCCTGATTGGCGCACGATTGGCGGACTTCTGGCAGGTGTTGGCGGGTTTGGCGGGTGTGGACGTCATCTGAAATATGAATTACTTGAGCGACCAAGTGACTGAATGGAAGTCTGTGCGAACAATTTTTTTGAATAAAGTGTTGTTAATCATATTGCTCACGCAAAGCCATTGATTTTATTTTTATGATGGCAAAAGGATAATGACTGTTCGCCAGCGCAG
>CANFPU010000074.1 GCA_947448955.1 Burkholderiales bacterium | reverse complement strand
GGTGGCGAGCACCCGGTTCATCTCGTCGTAGACCGCACCCCGCTCGTTGCGGGTCATCCCGGGCAGCGACTGATCCCACAGCACCCGACCCTCGACGAACTCCATCACGTAGAAGGCTCTGCCGATCACCGACTCGTCTTCGCACAGCACATGCATGCGCGCCACCGGCACGCCGCTGAGTGCCAACGCGTCCATCACTTTGAACTCGCGTTCGATCGCATGCGCCGAAGGCAGCAGCTTGTCACGCGGCCCGGGCTTGCTGCGCATCACATAGGCACGGCCAGGGGTGATCAGTTTGTAGGTCGGGTTGGACTGGCCGCCATTGAACTGTTCGATCTCCAGCGGACCGCTGAAGCCCGCCATGTTTTGGCTCAGCCAGGTCTGCAGTGCGGCGACGTCGAAAACGTTGCGCTGCGACACAGTGCCGCTGCCGGTGAATTGGTCCATAGGGTTTTCAGTCTCCAGATTGGCCCTTGAGGGCAGCGCTTGGGCTGCGCAAGAGCCCGAGGGCCGGACAAAAAGTAGTGGCTTCAGCCTTCAGCGATGTCGAGCAACTTGTCGCGCGACAGCACGACCAGTCTGGTGGGTTCAACCCTCACGGCACCTTCGCGTTCGAAGCCCTTGAGCTCTTGGTTGACGCGCTGTCTTGACGCGCCCAGCAGCTGGGCCAGATCCTCCTGGGCCAGTTGCAAGCCGATGCGGATTTCCTCGCCTTGCTCGATGCCGTAGCTCTTGGCCAGCATGATGATCTGCTTGGCCAGCCGCGCCGACAGCGGCTTGGTGTTGAGATCTTCGAACTGGTTGAACATCAGCCGCAGCCTGCGGCAGTTCAGCCGCAGCAAGGCGTCGTAGAGCTCTGGATGCTGGACCAGCAATTCCTTGAAATCGGCCTTGCGCACGCACAGCAAGGTGGTTTCGCCATGGGCATCGGTGTCGTGGGTGCGTGGCAGCCCGTCGAACAGCGAGATGTCGCCGAACCAGACGCCGGGCTCGCAATAGGTCAGCGTGACCTGCTTGCCAGCGAGCGATACCAGGGAGACCCGCACCGTACCGCGCGCCACACCGCACCAGTCCTCGGCCGGCGTGCCGCGAGACGCCAGCGTCGCGCCGTCTGCTAGACGCCGGACGTAAGTTCTCGACAGGATCGCATGGCGCAGGGGCTGAGAGAGCTTGGAGAACCATGCACCTGACTCGATGTTTTGTCGCTCTTCAATGGTAAGAACTGGGGTATTCATGTCTTGTCCCAGGCGCGACAACGGCGCCTTGCGCTCTATCCTATCGCCGCGTGCTGGCTTGATTCGGCCCACGGCGATTTTTTCATGCCTCGTCGAGACCTCGATGCGATCGAGACGGGCGTGGTCGCTGACGAACTCAAACCACCTCGTTGTCGCGTTCTCGGAACGCTGTGGACTTCACCGTCAGGGCGCTGAGGCACGGTTGAGCGGGTCGTTACAGCCGCGCCAGCCGTCCCAATGCCGTGTTGAGGGTGCTGTCCTGCTTGGCAAAGCAAAACCGGGCCAACCCCTGGTTGCGGCCATCTTCATAAAAGGCCGACAGCGGGATCGCAGCGACACCGATTTCAGTCGTCAGCCAGCGGCAGAAATCGGCCTCGCCCAGATCGCTGATGGCGCTGTAATCAACCACTTGGAAGTAGCTGCCTTCGCTGGGTAACAGACGCAATCGAGTGCCTGCCAATCCGGCCCGAAACAGGTCGCGTTTGCGCTGGTAGAAGGCCGATAACTCGAGGTAAGGCGCCCGGTTGGCCAGGTAGCGGCTCAGGCCGTGCTGCATCGGCGTGTTGACGGTGAACACATTGAACTGGTGCACTTTGCGGAACTCAGCCGACAGCGGCGCCGGCGCGGCCACCGTGCCAATCTTCCAGCCCGTGACATGGAAGGTTTTGCCGAAGCTCGACACGACAAAAGCCCGCGCGGCGAGTTCTGGGTGGGCGCAGGCGCTGGCATGGACTTCGCCATCAAAGACCATGTGCTCGTAGACCTCGTCAGCGATCAGTAGCACGTCGGTGGGCCGCAGGATCTCGGCCAAGGTGTCAAGGTCGGCGGCCCGCCAGATCGTCGCGCTCGGGTTGTGCGGCGTGTTGACGATGATGGCCCGGGTGCGTGGTGTGATCGCGGCGGCAATCGCTGGGAAGTCGGGCCTGAAGGTCTCGGCCTGGAGTGCCACTTTCACCGCCATGCCACCGGCGAGTTCGATGTTGGGGATGTAGCTGTCGTAGTTGGGCTCCAGCACGATCACCTCGTCGCCCGGACCGACGACGGCCAGGATCGCGGTGATGATGGCCTGGGTGGCTCCGGCGGTGATCGTGATCTCGCTGGTGGCGTCGTATCGTTTGCCGTACAGCGCCTCGATCTTGCTCGCCACCGCCTCGCGCAGCACCGGCACGCCGGTCATCGGCGGGTACTGGTTATGGCCTTCACGCATGGCTTGGGTCACCGCGTCGACCAGTGCCGGATCGCCTTCGAAATCAGGAAATCCCTGGCCGAGGTTGACCGCGCCGCGCTCGGCCGCCAGCGCCGACATCACGGTGAAGATGGTGGTGCCGACCTTGGGCAAGCGGCTCGGGGGCAGGGGGGTACGGAATTGGGTCATCACTTCAGAGTTCGTAGGACGTGGGATGGCTGCCAGGGCGCTCGGCCATGGCTCGCTCGATCAGCGCGCGGGTCAGGCGTTCGCTCAGCAATTCAGCAAAGGCGAACACGAAATGCCGCAGGTAGGCGCCGCGCTTGAACGCCACCCGCAGGGTATTGGGGCCGAACAGGTGGCCGACCGGCCGCCAAGCCAGGTCGCCGCCCGGCGGGTCGTCACGCACCGCCATCTCCGCCACCAGGCCGACGCCCATGCCAAGGCGAACATAGGTCTTGATCACGTCGGCATCGATCGCTTCGAGCGTGACATTGGGCTTGATGCGGGCTTTGGCAAATGCGGCATCGATCCGCGATCGGCCGCTGAAAGTGGGGTGGTAGGTGATCAGTGGCTCGGCTGCGACTTGCTCGAGCGTGGGCCGGTCGACCGATGCCAGGGGGTGGTGGGCCGGCACCACCAGCACATGCTGCCATTCGTAACAGGGCAGGGTGACCAGACCCGGCACATCGGCCAGCGCCTCGGTGGCCAGGCCGATCTCGGCCACATCGTCGGCGAGCATGCGCGCCACATCGCCCGGCGTGCCCTGGTGCATCACCAACTGCACCTTGGGGAAGCGCCTGCGCAACTGCGCCACGGGCTCAGGCAGCACGTAGCGCGCCTGCGAGTGGGTGGTGGCAATCGACAAGGTGCCGGCATCCTGCTTGGAGAATTCCTCGCCGATGCGCCTCAAATTGGCGACCTCGCGCATGATGATCTCGACCGACTGCAGCACCAGTTGGCCCGGCTCGGTGATGCGGCGCAGCCGTTTGCCGTGGCGCGCGAAGATGTCGACGCCGAGCTCTTCTTCGAGCTCGAGAATGCCCTTGCTGATACCGGGCTGCGAGGTGTGCAATGCCTTCGCGGTCTCGGTCAGGTTCAGGTCACGGCGCACCGCTTCCTGCACGAAACGGAACTGGTGCAGGTTCATCTCAGCGGCCTTCGACCGTCGCGAACGACGTGAACCGGTTTGTCATTTGACCGGCACCTCGACCGGTTGGCGATCCAGCGCTGCAGCGGCCATCGCTGCGATCACGCCTGAGGCCTCGCCGATGGCTGGGCGCAACCTGAACTGCGTACCGGGATGCTCGGCCGCCAGGCGTGCCATCAACACCGGGATGTCCTTGCGCACATGACCGCCCGAGCCCAGGAAAAGCGGCACCACGTCGACCTCGGTGCAACCTGCGGCGACCAAGCTGGCGCCCGCCGTGCCGAGGTCTGGCGTCATGAATTCCAGAAACGCCAGCGCCACGCGTTGCCCGCCGAGCGCCGCGGCGCAACGATCGGCCACCGCCTCGAACGGCCTGGCCCATTGCGGATCGCGCGCGCCGTGGGCGAACAGCAGCAGACCGGTGTTGGCGGTTTCAGGGGTAGAGGGCGAGCGGAGATTCATGGTGTTATCGAAATCGGACCAACCAGGCAAAAGCACCCAGGGACATCAGCAAGAACAAACCGCTGGGTGCGGCTGCGGCGACCCAGGGGGTCCAGTGTCGCAACAGGCCCAGATAGCCACTGGCGTTGTTGAGCAGCACGAAGCTGATGCCCAGCATGATGCCGCCAAACACTTTGTAGCTCACGCCGCCGGCGCGTGCGTGAAGGTAGGCAAAAGGGAGTGCCAGCGCCATCATCACGACGCAGGCCAGCGGGTAGAGCGCCTTTTTCCAAAATGCGATCTCATGGCGTTGCACCGCTTGGTCCTGGTCCGCCAGATGGCTGGTGTAGCGCCACAGTTCCAGCGTCGACATGCTTTGCACCGGCAGCAAAGCGGCGGCCACCACGCTGCTGTTCAGGCTGGACGCCCAGTCCAGGTCTGGCAGCGACTTCAGCCTCACCGCGAGGCCTCGGCGGGCCTGCTCCGGCGTGGGCCAGTCGCTTTGCTCAACCTGCAGCAGTTGCCAGTGACCTTGGGCCTGCACCTGGCCTGATCGAGCTTCGATGCTGGTACGAAGCCTGCCGTCGGCGTCGAATTCGAAGATGCGGATGCCGAGCAACTGCTGCCCGTCGGCAGCGGCCAACACATTGACCGAAACGTTGCGCTCGGAGTCGCTGGCGCCGCCTGGGGCCGCTGCACGACGCTCTTTGAGCCAGGCGCCGCTGCTGCCCAGTGTTAGCCCGCCGCCTGCGCCGGCCTTGAGCGCGACGGCTGCGCGCTCGGTGTAGGGCGCGACATAGTCGCCGACGACAAAGGTCAAGCCTGCAAACACCACCCCTGGCAGCGCCAGCAGCCCCAAGGCTCGACCGGGCCCCAGGCCGGCGGTGCGCAGGATGGTGAACTCTGACGACTGCGCCAGGCGGGCCATCGAATAGATCGTGCCGATCAGCACGGCGATCGGGAACAGGTCGTAGAAATGTCCCGGCAGTGCCAGCAGCCCGCGCGCGAACGCCCGGCTCAGCGTGTAACCGCCGCGCCCAACCTTGTCGAGTTCGTCAACGATGTCGATGAAGAAGAACAGGCTCAGAAAGGCCAGCGCGACGAAGACCACCGACCAGATGATGTCGCGGTAGAGCAGGCGGCGTACCGTCCTCACGCGCTGGTCCTGGTCCCAAGGGGTCGCCAGACCGCCGCATGGTCGCGCCACCAGATCAGCGCCACACCCAGGCCCAGCGCACCGCCGTGCAGGGTCAACATCGCCGGCAAGATCTCGAAGCGACCCGAGGCGATCCAGGCTTGTGTCAGGTTGACGGCGTTGAAATACGCGATGAACGTCAGCAATGCGAGCAGCAGGTTCCAGTTGCTGGCACGGCGTGGTGAGTTGGCTGACAGCCCAATGCCCAGCAGCAGCAGGTTGGCTGCGGCCAGCAACAGGCCGAATCGCCAAGCGAGTTCGCCCAAGTGGCGAGGCGTTGGGTCTTGCAGCAATGCCAGCGTGTCCAGGGTCTTGGGCGGGCGGTCCTGGACGCGCACCGCGGTATCCCCGACCAGCAAACGGTAGGACTCAAAGCTCGACAGCGTGCGGAAACCGCTGAGACTGTCAGTCTCGTTGCGCTGGCCATGGACCAATCTAAGCACTTTTTCGCCGTCCTCTTGGTCGATACGGCCACTCCGTGCCGAAACCACCGATTCCAACGGCGGTTTGCGGGTCAGCACGAACACATGGTGACCCTCGGCGCTTTCCTGGCTGGCGCGGTCGACGAAAAACACCCGGCTGCCGTCGCGCGAGGTCTGGAACACGCCGGGCGCGACCCGCGACAAGTCGGTTCGCTGCTCGTAGCGGCCGCGCAGCTCGACGCTGCTGCGGTTGCCCCATGGCCAGACGAACAAAACCAGCGCGCCGACCGCCAACAGTACCGGCCAGGCCATCTGGAACACCGGCCGCACGATTCGCGCAAGGCCGAGCCCGCTTGCAAACCAGATCACCATCTCGCTGTCGCGGTACATCCGGCCGAGCGTGACCACCACGGCGATGAACAAGCTCAAGCCCATCATCGTTGGCAACTGGCCTAGCGCCGTGTAGCCCAACATCAGCACCACATCCTCGGGTGCGACCTCACCCCCGGCGGCCATGCCCAGCGTGCGGATCAGCATCATCGTGATGACGATGGTCAGGATCACGACCAGCGTCGCCCCAAAGCTCCGCGCCAGTTCACGGCGAACAGTTGAATCGAATAACATGTTTATCTCTTCTAACCTGAGCGAATTATGGACTTCCGTACCCAAGTGATCGTCTCCGGGGCCAGCAGCCGCTTGAGCGCCGACGCCTTGTTGTTGTTGCTGGTCGGGCAGAGCTTGCCTGCCGGATTGGACGAGCCCTTGGCCAAGGCGGTGAACGAGGCGATCGCCCAAGGCGATTTCTCACTCAAGCCGGGCAAGCTGGCTTATTTGCGCCAAGTGGCGGGTGTCAAGACGCCCCGGGTGGCGGTCGTCTCAGTCCGGGATGACAGCGCCAAGGCCTTGAAGGCGGCTGCTGCGGCCGGTTTGGGGCTGCTGAAGGGCCTGGGTGTCAAACATCTGGCGGTGCAGATCTCCGGCTTGACAGCCGTCGGCGCAGCCCATGCCGAGGCGCTGGCTGGTGCGGCTGGCGATGCGGTCTACCTGTACCGCAGCACCAAGCCCAGCGCGCCGCCACCGCCTGTGCTGGCAAAAATCAGCCTGCTGCTGGCCAGCAAGGCCGAAGCCCAGGCGGCCGACGAGGGTCTGGCGCGCGGCGCGGCGATCAATGAGGGTGTCGCGCTGGCGCGCGAGTTGGGCAACCGCCCGGGCAACCACTGCACGCCGACGATGCTGGCGGCCGAGTCGCGCAAGATGGCGCGTGCCAGTGGCCTGAAGATCGAGGTGCTGGACCGCAAGCAGATCGAGGCGCTGGGCATGGGCAGCTTTCTGGCTGTGGCGCAGGGTTCGGACGAGCCACCGCGCTTCATCGTCATGCACTACCAAGGCGCGGTGAAATCCAGCGCGCCGCTGGTGCTGGTGGGCAAGGGCATCACCTTCGACTCGGGGGGTATTTCGCTCAAGCCTGGTGGCGAGATGGATGAGATGAAGTTCGACATGGGTGGCGCGGCCAGCGTGATCGGGACGATGCGTGCGGTCGCTCAGCTCAAGCCCAAACTTAACCTGATCGGTGTGATCGCGGCTTGCGAGAACCTGCCCAGCGGTCGGGCGCTCAAACCAGGCGACGTCGTCACGAGCCTGTCTGGCCAGACCATCGAGGTGCTCAACACGGACGCCGAAGGCCGTTTGATCCTGTGCGACGCGCTGACCTATGTCGAGCGCTTCAAGCCTGCCGCGGTGGTCGACATCGCCACCTTGACCGGCGCCTGCGTGGTGGCACTGGGGGCGGTGCGCTCTGGCATGTTCTCGCCCGATGACAGTCTGGCGGCCGAGTTGTTGGCAGCGGGCGACGCCGCGCTCGACACCTGCTGGCGCATGCCGGTCGACGACGAGTACGACGAAGGCTTGAAGAGCAACTTCGCCGACATGGCCAACATTGCGGGTCGTGCCGGCGGTGCGGTCACGGCGGCGATGTTCCTCAAGCGTTTCACCGCCAATCTGCGCTGGGCCCATTTGGACATTGCTGGCACAGCCTGGAAATCGGGCGCTGCCAAAGGCTCGACTGGGCGGCCGGTGGGGCTGTTGACGCACTGGGTGATGGCGCAAGCTCAGGCCCAAGCCCAGGCCAAGTAAGCGCGCTGCTGCACGGCAGTAATGGCGGTGACGGCGGTGACGGCGGTGACGGCGGTCGACTTTCACAGCGGTGTGGCCGACAAGCTCGGCTACACCTGCCGTTTGCTGCGCAAAGCCTGGCGAGCCGGCAGCCGGGTGGTGGTCGCTGGCGAGCCTGCGCAGTTGGCCCGGCTTGACGCTTTGCTCTGGACTTTCGAGCCTGGCGAATTCATCCCCCATGCTCGGTTGCGCGCCGGCCAAGCGATCGCGCCGGTACTCGCGCGCACCCCCATTTGGTTGGCCGATCTGCCGGCCGAGGCCGGGCCTGTTGATGTGCTGGTCAACCTCGGTCCGATGCTGGCACCCGGCTACGAAGGTTTTGCGCGGGTGATCGAGATCGTCGCCGAGGCGGAGGCCGAGGTCAGCAGCGGGCGCCAGCGCTGGCGTCAGTACCTCGCGGCTGGTTTGGCACCCACGAACCGCAGTGCCGCGAAGCCGGTTCAAGTCGAGCCCTGAGCCGTTTTGGCCATGCATCGTGATTCGCGCTCAGCGGATCCAACGGATATGCCGCTTTGCTGAGGCAAATATCGAGACTTTGGCGGTGGCGCCAGCGCTTAACCGGTGTATCGTCTCGGTCGTTGGGAATTTCCCTACACGCATTTTTTCAACATCATCAACTGGAGTTCATTGCATGCAAGTCAAACTCAACGCCATCGTCGCCGCCACGTTTTCCGTGCTGGCCGGAACCGCGATGGCCCAGGACATGGTCGTCAAGATCGGCCATGTGGCCCCTGTTTCAGGCGCCCAGGCGCACTACGGCAAGGACAATGAAAACGGCGCCCGCATGGCGATCGAAGACCTCAACGCCAAGGGCGTGACGATCGGTGGCAAGAAGGTCAAGTTCGAACTTGTCGCCGAAGACGACGCCGCCGATCCCAAGCAAGGCACGGCTGCCGCGCAAAAGCTGTGCGACGCCAAAGTCAACGGCATCGTCGGCCACCTGAACTCGGGCACCACGATTCCTGCATCGACGATCTACAACCAGTGCGGCATCCCCCACATCACGCCGTCGGCGACCAACCCCAAGCTGACGCAGCAGGGCTACAAGACCACGTTCCGCTTGTTGGCCAATGACAACGCGCTGGGTGCCGGTCTGGCCTTGCATGCGGCGAACAACCTCAAGCTCAAGAAGGTCGCGATCATCGACGACCGCACTGCGTATGGCCAAGGGGTTGCGGAGGTGTTCAAGCGCACTGCGCTGGCGCGCGGCATGCAGGTGGTCGACGAGCAGTTCACCAACGACAAGGCCACCGACTTCATGGCCATCCTCACCGCGATCAAGAGCAAGGGCCCGGACGCGGTGTTCTACGGTGGCATGGACCCGCAAGCCGGCCCGATGCTGCGTCAGATGGACCAGCTTGGCCTGAGCGGCGTGAAGTACTTCGGTGGCGACGGCATCTGCACCGCCAAGCTGGCCGAACTCTCGGGTGGCGCGAAGTCGCTGGCGGGTGTGGTCTGCGCTGAAGGCGGCGCATCGCTCGAGAAAATGCCTGGCGGCACCGCCTGGATGACTCGCTACGAAGCCAAGTACCCGAAGCAGTTCCAGGTCTACTCGCCTTATGTCTACGACGCGGTCCATGTGCTGGTCGACGCGATGGTGCGTGCTGGCTCGGCGGACCCGAAGGTTTACACGGCCAAGCTGTTCGACACCAACTACCAGGGCGTGACGACCAAGGTTGGCTTTGAGGCTGACGGCGAGTTGAAGAACCCGGCGATGACGCTCTACGTCTACAAGGACGGCAAGAAGGTTGCGCTGAACTGAGATTGAGGTTGCCAGGCCTGCGCAGTTTGCAGGCCGGCCAGTCTGGCGCTCGCGCGCCTGCTGGCGTTGGCCAAGCGGCTGGGTGACGCGCAAGTCCTTCGCGCTTCACCCAGCGTCTGACCTACTCGATGTTTTGCACCTGCTCGCGCATCTGCTCAATCGCGACCTTCATCTCGACCGAGAGATTGGTCAATTCCAGCGCCGAGGATTTTGAACCCAGCGTGTTGGCCTCGCGGTGCAACTCCTGGATCAGGAAGTCGAGCCGCTTGCCGAGTTCACCGCCTGCGTCCAGCAGCCTGGCGATCTCGTCGAGGTGGGCCGACAAGCGCGCCAGTTCCTCTGCCACATCGATTCGAATCGCATAGGCCGCGGCCTCGTTGAGCGCGCGGTCGCGTAGCGCCTCCGCGCTGATGCTCGCGCCGCCGGCTGCACTGGCCGGCACGTTCTGCAGCGCCTCCTGCCAGCGCTCGAGAAAGCGCTGCTGCTGTCGCTTGACCACGGCCGGCACCAGCGGCGCTGCCTGGACCGCCAGTTCGCGCAGATGGCCGATGCGCTCGGTGAGGATCGCCACCAGCCTGGCGCCCTCGCGCTCGCGGGCCTCGCGCAAGCCCGCGACGGCCTCACGTGCTGCGGCCATCGCCGCCTCGTCAAGCCGTTCCGCGCTGCCCCCCAGTCGGCACCACTGCAGCGCTTCGTTGACGCTCAACACCCGGGCTTGCGGCAGCCAGCCGGTGACCGTGGACTCCAGCCTTGAGAGTCGGTTGAGCTGGTCGGGTTGAGGCTGGGGCCAGGCGCTGTCGGATTCGCGTTGGCTCGCCACGCGGACCTCAATCTTGCCGCGACGAAAATTTGCGCCCATCAATTCACGCAAGGCCGGCTCAAGCCCGCGCATTTCATCGGGTAGGCGAAAACTCAGGTCGAGAAATCGGCTGTTCACCGAGCGGGCTTCGACGGTCACCCCCGACCCCGCTGCGGTAGGGCGAGAAGGCATGTCTTCGGCCGCGTTTCCTGAGGGTTGGGTGGCCACGGCGAAGCCGGTCATGCTGTAAACTGCCATATAAATAGCCTGTCAGGAAAACGACGGATTATGTCAAAGTCCAAACCGGCGTCGCTGCCTGTGGGCAGCATGGTGGGGGGCTACCAGATCGTCAAGAAACTGGCGGCCGGTGGGTTTGGCGTGGTTTATCTTGCGCAAGACTCGACACTGCACAGCGTGGCGATCAAGGAGTATCTGCCGGCATCTTTGGTCGAGCGCACCGCAGGTGAACTCACGCCGCGCGTCAAACCCGAGAAGTTGCCCTTGTACCGCATGGGGCTCAAGAGTTTTTTCGAGGAAGGGCGGTCATTGGCGCAGATCAGCCACCCGAGCGTGGTCAGCGTGCTCAACTTTTTCCGCGAGCACGAAACCGTCTACATGGTGATGAATTACCTGCAAGGTGACACGCTGCAGGACTTCATCGTCACCGCGCGTGAGTTGAAGCGAGACAAGGTTTTTCGCGAAAGCACTGTTCGCAGTTTGTTTGATGAAATATTGCACGGCCTGCGAATCGTCCATCAGCACAAGATGCTGCACCTCGACATCAAGCCGGCCAATCTGTTCATCACCAACGACAACCGGGCCGTGATGCTGGATTTCGGTGCGGCGCGCGAGGTCTTGACCAAGCAAGGGCATTTCATGCGCCCGATGTACACGCCAGGTTTCGCCGCACCTGAGATGTACCGCCGCGATGGCTTGCTGGGACCTTGGACCGATATCTACTCGATCGGCGCCTGCCTCTACGCTTGCCTGCAGGGTTATCCGCCCAGCGACTCACCGCAGCGCCTGCGCAAGGACAGGCTGGCGCTCAGCCTGTCGCGCCTGCGCAATGTCTATTCCGACAACTTGATCGAGGTCGCACAGTGGTGTATGGCGCTGGACCCGCTGGCGCGTCCGCAAAGCGTGTTTGCGCTGCAAAAAGAGTTGGTGCGTGAAACCGATCGGCGCTACACCCAGCTGACGTTTGGCGAGCGACTCAAACTGCAGATCGAGCATCTGCGGTTTGGCCCCCGGGCTTGAGCGCAGCGGCGTCGGGCAAAGCATGAAGTTTTCGATCTACCAGGTCAGTCGCCGCGGCGGCCGTCCCAGGAACGAAGACCGTATGGGCTATTGCTACACCCGTTCCGCAGGCTTGTTTGCGCTTGCCGACGGCATGGGCGGCCACCCGGACGGCGAGGTGGCCGCGCAACTGGCCTTGCAAACGCTGTCTGCACATTTCCAGCGCGAGGCCCGGCCCACACTGAAAGACCCACGTCGGTTTTTGCAGGACGCAGCGCTGGCGGGTCACCATCGCCTACTGCGCCACGCCACCGAAAGAGGCCTGTTCGACACACCGAGAACCACGCTCGTGGCTTGCGTGCTGCAGGACGATGCGGCCTATTGGACTCACTGCGGCGATTCACGGCTGTACCTGCTGCGTGGCGAGCAACTGATCACGCGCACCCGCGACCACTCCTATGCCGAGCTCAACATGGCGCTGGCAGAAGCCGGCCAGCCGCCTGAGATCCAGCGCGTCAACCGCCATGTGCTGTTCACCTGCCTGGGCAGCCCGGGCATGCCCTTGGTCGACACCGCTGGCCCGATAGCGCTGCGCGCAGGCGACAAGATCATGCTGTGCAGCGATGGCTTGTGGGGCAGCGTGGGCGATGAGCAGATCATCGAGTTGCTTGCGCAGCGGCCGATCTCCGATGCGGTGCCCGAACTCGCTGAGCAGGCTTTGCGCAACGCCGGCGCGCGCAGCGACAATGTCACGGTGCTGGCGTTGGAGTGGCTGGTGGACGACGCGCCGGTCAGCGCGGTGTCGACCCGCAGTCTGGGTGATGGGGTGTTTGCTTCGGGGGTGTTTGCTTCGACCATTCAGGCCAGTTTGGTGGCTGGCACAGCCGCTTTCGACCTCAGCGATGAACTCGACGAGGCTGAGATCGACCGGTCTATCCGCGAGATCAACGAGGCGATCCGGCGTTCAGCCCACAAAAAAATCTGAGGAAGAAGATGAGCGAAATTCAGCACGCCGGTCTGCGCAACGATGGACGCAGTGCCGACGCGATGCGCCCGGTGACGATCCAGCGCGGCTACACCCGCCATGCCGAGGGCTCGGTGCTGGTGAGTTTTGGCCACACCCGGGTGCTGTGCACTGCATCAGTCGAAGAAAAAGTGCCGCCGCACAAGCGCGGCAGCGGCGAGGGCTGGGTCACCGCCGAGTACGGCATGCTGCCCCGTGCCACCCACACCCGCGGTGACCGCGAGGCTGCGCGCGGCAAGCAAAGCGGCCGCACCCAGGAAATCCAGCGTCTGATCGGCAGGTCGCTGCGCTGCGTGTTTGACCTGAAGGCCTTGGGCGAGCGCAGCATCTTGATCGACTGCGATGTGCTGCAGGCCGACGGCGGTACCCGTACCGCTGCGATCACGGGCGCCTGGGTGGCTGCGCACGACGCGGTCAGCTGGCTGATGGCGCAAGGCAAGCTGTCTCAAAGCCCGATCCGTGACGGCCTGGCCGCTGTTTCGGTGGGGGTCGTGCGGGGCGTGCCGTTGCTGGATCTGGCCTACACCGAAGACTCGGCCTGCGACACCGACGTGAACGTGGTGATGACGGCGTCTGGCGGATTCGTTGAACTGCAGGGCACCGCCGAAGGCGCCGCTTTTTCGCGCGCCGAGATGGACGCTTTGCTGGCGTTGGCCGACAAGGGCATCCGCGAGTTGGTGCTGGCCCAGCGGGCTGCGCTGGCCGCGGCGCCGGAGCGCTGAGTTGTTGCCGCCGTCGTCGATGAGTCAGTCGCTGCCTCAGTCGCTGCCTCAGTTGCTGCCTCAGTTGCTGGATCAGTCGCGGCATCCTTCGCTTCGTTTGGTGCTGGCGTCCAACAACGCCAAGAAGCTTAGCGAACTGCAGTCGCTGTTGGTCGGTTTGCCGTTGGTCATCGTCGCCCAGGGTTCGTTGGGCATTGCCGAGGCCGAGGAGCCACACCACAGCTTTATCGAAAACGCGCTGGCCAAGGCGCGCCACGCCGCGCGCGCCTGCGGTAGCGCAGCTGTCGCCGATGACTCGGGCCTGTGCCTGGCAGCGCTGGGCGGTGCGCCCGGTGTGATCTCGGCGCACTTTGCGGGCAACCTCGAACCCATGGCCGGTGAGGACCGCGAGGCGCTACGGCGTCGGCAGGACGCCGCCAATAACGCCGCTTTGCTGGACAGGCTTCAGGGTGTGGTCGACCGCAGAGGTCATTTCATCAGCACCTTGGTGGCGATCCGTCATGCTGACGACCCCGAACCCCTGGTGGCGGTGGGGCGCTGGCCGGGCGAAATCTTGCAGGCCCCGCGCGGCGACCAGGGTTTCGGCTATGACCCATTGATGTTCATCCCTGACCTGGGCGCGACGGTTGCCGAACTCGGCGCCGAGCAGAAAAACCAGCACAGCCACCGCGCCCGATCGGCAGCGTTGCTGCGGGCGATGTTGGTCGATGCCTGGCATCTGGGCCGCTGATGGACATCGTAGAGCGCTACTTGCGTCCCGGCACGCTTCGGCTGGGTGAATCGCCACCGCTGGCGCTTTATGTGCATCTGCCCTGGTGTCTGGCCAAGTGCCCGTACTGTGACTTCAACTCGCATGCGCTGCCACGGCCTGACCAAGGAGGCTTGCCAGAGTCGCGCTACATCGACGCGCTGATTGCCGACCTGGAGGCCTCGCTGCCCCAGGTCTGGGGTCGGCCGGTGCACACCGTGTTCATCGGCGGTGGCACCCCCAGCCTGTTCTCGGCAGACGCGATCGGCCGGCTGCTGTCGGCCATCCGTGCCCGGCTGCCCTTGCTGCCGGGTTGTGAGATCACCCTGGAAGCCAACCCGGGCAGCTTTGAGCGGGATCGTTTTCGCGACTTTCGCAAAGCCGGTGTGACTCGACTGTCGGTGGGTGTGCAAAGTTTTGACGATGCGATGCTGGCCAAACTGGGCCGGGTGCACGATGGCGCGCAGGCGCGTGCTGCGCTGACCGAGGCGGCGGCGGCTTTCGACACCTTCAACCTCGACTTGATGTACGCACTGCCAGGCCAGAGCCTGGCGCAACTGCACGCTGACCTGGACATCGCGTTGTCGTTCCAGCCGCCGCACCTGTCGATCTACCACCTGACGATAGAACCCAATACCCGCTTTGCGACGGCGCCACCGGCCCATCTGCCCGACGACGACTTGGCCAGCGACATGCTCGACGCGATCACCGAGCGAACTGCCGGCATGGGTTTGCAGCGCTACGAGGTCTCGGCCTTCGCCCGCAGTGGCCATCATTGCAGGCACAACCTGAACTACTGGCAGTTTGGCGACTATCTCGGCATCGGTGCTGGTGCCCATGGCAAGCTGAGTTACCCGCACCGCGTGGTTCGCCAGGTTCGTTGGCGAGATCCCAACACCTATATTGAGCGATCGATGACCGGCCAGGCCATGAGCAACGACGACGAGGTGCCGCGGTCGCAGCTGCCCTTTGAGTACATGCTCAACGCGCTGCGCTTGCGCGAGGGGTTTGCGCTGTCTGACTTCACGGCCCGCACCGGCTTAGCGATCACCGCCATCGCTAAGCCCTTGGCCGAGGCCGAGGCCCGCGGCCTGCTGGCGCGTGATTTCAGCCGGGCTTGGCCGAGCGCGCGTGGCTTTGACTTCTTGTCCGACTTGCAGTCGCTGTTTTTACCGTCGGATTGATGCCGACTCCCTGCTGCGATCAGATCCGCTGCGGCGCCGTACCCACCGCACCCACCGCACCCGCAGTGATGCGCAGCCGCTCCAGCAGTGCTGGCGCGATGCACTGCAGCGGCAAAACTTCGTGCGCCGCGCCCTGCGCGATGGCCTCGCGCGGCATGCCAAAGACCACGCAGCTGGCCTCGTCCTGGCAGATGTTGTAGCTGCCGGCGTCGCGCATCGCTTTCATTGCCCTTGCGCCATCCGCCCCCATGCCGGTGAGCATCACGCCCAGCGCGTTGGGGCCAAGCACCCGAGCAGCCGATTCGAACAGCGCTTCCACGCTGGGCTTGTGGCGGTTGACCGCGTCGCCGTCGCGCACCCTGGCCAGGTAGTTGGCACCCGAACGCTCGACCGTCAAGTGCAAGCCGCCGGGCGCAATGTAGCCATGGCCGGGCAGGATGCGGTCACCGTCGGCAGCCTCTTTGACGTGGAGTCGACACAGGCTGTCGAGCCGCGCGGCATAGCTGCGCGTGAACCCGGGCGGCATGTGCTGGGTGATCACCACCGCTGGGGCGTCTGGCGGCAAGCCCATCAGCAATTCGCGGGTGGCCTCGGTGCCGCCGGTGGAGGCGCCGATGAAGATGATCTTCTCGCTTGACAGCCGGCCCAGGCCAGGAACGGCCAGCCGCTTCGGCGCGCTGGCGGCCGGGCTCGGCAGCCGGCGCACATGGGCTTGGGCTGCCGTGCGCAGCTTGGCGCAGATGTCCTCAGCCAGTTGGCGCAGGCCATCGGCAACGCCGATCCTGGGTTTGGCGACAAAATCTACCGCGCCCAGTTCGAGCGCGCGCATCGTCACCTCGGCGCCGCGCTCGGTCAGCGTGCTCACCATCAGCACCGGCATCGGCCGCAGCCGCATCAGCTTGCCGAGAAAATCGATGCCATCCATGCGCGGCATTTCGATGTCAAGCGTGATCACATCAGGGGTTAGTTGACGAATCATTTCACGGGCGACCAAGGGATCGCTGGCCACGCCGACGCAGCTCATGTCGGGTTCGCGGTTGATGATCTCGCGCAGCAGGCTGCGAACCAATGCCGAGTCATCGACCACCAGCACCCGGATCTTGGTTGCCATGGTTCGCTTAAAACAGGTCGACCGAGCCACCGCCGTTGGCCATGGGCGCGGCGCGCTGTGCGGCTGTTCGGTCCTGCGCCAGCCAGGTTTCGGCATGGGTCGGTGCCAACCGTTTGACCATCGCCTTGCCGCTGGCCGGTAGAAAGCAGACTTTGCGCGGGTAGACCTCAAGCACGTCGCGGCTGACCACCGGGATGCGCTCGGTCTGCAGGTATTCCAGAACGAAGCGGGTGTTGCGCTCACCGACGTTCAGGGTTTTCATGCCAGCGATCACGGCGCCGCCGCCGAAGATCTTGGCTTCAAGGTTTGACCTGGTCGCGCCGCGCTTCAGCAACTCATTGATCAGCAACTCCATCGCATAGCTGCCGTAGCGCCCGCCACGCTGGACGTCTCGCAGGCCGCCGCGCTCGGTATCACGTGGGCTGTCACCGGGGCCTTGGCTGTCGGGCAGCATGAAATGGTTCATGCCGCCGATGCGGCGCTCGCGGTCCCACAGGCAGGCGGCGATGCAGGATCCCAACGTGGTGGTGATCAGCAGATCCTCATCGGAGACAAAGTACTCGCCCGGCAAGACCTTGACGGCGTCGTTGCGAAAGTGGGCATCCCAATAGAAGAACGATGCCTGACCGGGCTGCCGCGACGCGGCTTTGAGCCGGGTGAGCCTGGCTGAGGCGCAGAGTGAGGGCGCTGGCGCCAAAGCGGAGGAGGGCATCATGTCGGGAGGCGTGCTGGCTGTTTATCGGCAGCCCAAGGCCAGACTGCAGTGCCATCGCCGGCGAGACCCTCTCAAACCCGCTGGTAGACCGTCTTGCCGCGGAGCCGGAACCACTCACGCGATTCGGTGAAGTTTTCAGAGTGCCCGACATACAGCAGCCCGCCAGGGCGCATCACGCGGTGCAATTGCTGCAACACCTGGCGCTGGGTCGCCGCGTCGAAATAAATCATCACGTTGCGACAGAAGACCAGGTCGAAGGGCTCGCCCAACGACCATTGATGATTCATCAGGTTGAACCGGCGGAACTCGACCCGCTTGGCCAATTCGGGCCGGATGCGGATGTAGCCCGCGTTCGCCCCTTTGCCCCGCATGAAATGGTGCAGCAGTCGCTTGGCTGACAAGCCACGGGCGTCTGCCGCGTAGACCCCTCGCTGGGCGATGGCCAGCACCTTGGTGTCGATGTCGCTGGCCAGGATGCTCACCTGGGCCTGTGCGCCCAGCGTCTCAGCCACGGTCATCGCGATCGAATACGGCTCCTCACCGGTCGAGGCCGCGCAGCACCAGACCCGCAAAGGGTGTGATGCGCGCTCGCGCAGGTCGTCGGCCAAGGCTTGAAAATGATGATCTTCGCGGAAAAAAGAGGTCAGATTGGTCGTCAAGCTGTTGACGAACTCCTGCCATTCGGCCTCACCGGCCGGGCCCTTGCAGGCTTGCAACCATTGCAAGTAGCCTGCAAAAGTGGCTTGACCGGTCTCGCGCAACCGGCGCGAAAGCCGGCTGTAGACCATCGCGTGTTTGCCGGCGTTCAGGTTGATGCCCGCACGCTGGTAGATCAGAGATCGAACCTGCTCAAAATCAGCTTGCGAAAAGAGCAGACTGGTGTCGGCCGCAGGGCTGGACATCGTCATGGGCGGGTCCTGATGGGGCTAGATGGAGTCGCACGGGGCTCATGGCGGGTGCCCTCGGCTTGTGGCGCCCAGTCTGTGCCCTTTGCCCGAGCGGCGAGCCGTCGAAATGACCGCCGTGATGCGTTCAGATCGAGCGACCCGGTGATCGGTGGCTGGCAAACTGCGGCCACCATGATCCAAAACCCTGCCCCTGCCGAACCCACGCCCTTCGAACGTCTTGGCGGAGAGCCTGCGGTTCGCGCGCTGGTTGACCGCTTCTACGACCTGATGGACCTTGAGACCGCTTTTGCAGGCATCCGCGCGCTGCATCCCAGTGAGCTCAGCGGCTCGCGGGACAAGCTGCACTGGTTCCTTTGCGGCTGGCTAGGCGGACCGAACCACTACATCGAGCGATTTGGCCACCCGATGCTGCGTGCCCGCCACCTGCCATTTGCCATCGGCATCGCCGAGCGAGACCAATGGCTGGGCTGCATGGTGCAGGCGATGGACGAGCAAGGCGTTGAGGCTGGCTTGGCCACAAGGCTGGCCGAGAGCTTTTTCGGTACCGCTGACTGGATGCGCAACCAAGGCGGCTGAAGTGGTCTGGTCGTTTCAGGCGCGCTGGCCCGCGGGTTTGACCCTTCTCTGGGCGCGCCATCACAGCGCCATCGCTGCGCCAGCATCGAGCTATCAATGCGCTATCAGCGTGCCGAGCCAGCGAGCAGCACCATCAGCGCGCCGGCACCACCTTGTGGCCCGCTGGCCTGCGCGAAAGCGATCACCTCAGCGCTTTGCGCCAGCCAGCGCTGAACCCTGGCCTTGAGCACCGGCTCGCGGCCGGGTGAGCCCAATCCCTTGCCGTGCACCACGCGCAGGCACCGCGTGCCGCGACGGTGGCTCTC
>CANFPU010000073.1 GCA_947448955.1 Burkholderiales bacterium | reverse complement strand
ATGCAGGGCAGGACGCGCGTGTGATCGCCGACAAGTTGCCGCTGCTGCTGAACAAGCAAGGCGCTGGCAAGGTGACGCTCGAGGGCTTGCCTGCGATCACGCAGGCGCAAGACTTGTTGCTGGAGGCGAGCTATGCCGACCCGAACGGCGAGTGGCAGACCTTGCGCAGCACCCGCACCTTGTGGCCGGCCGCCGTGATCGCCGGCATCAAGACCGAAAACTGGCTGTCCATCGGTCAAAAAGCCAAATTCCAGGCACTGGCGTTGGACTTGCAAGGCAAACCCTTGGCGGGCGTGGCATTGCAGGTCAAAGGTGTCGAGCGGACCTACACCACTGCGCGCAAGCGCATGGTCGGAGGCTTCTACACCTACGACAGCAAGACCAACACCCGGGACCTGGGCACTTTGTGCGAGGGCAAGAGCGACGCGGCTGGCTTGCTGCTTTGTGAGTCCAGTTTGGCGGCCTCGGGGGAGGTCGAACTCATCGTGACCGCCAAAGACAGCGCGGGTAACAGCGCCCAGGCCGCCAACTCGGTTTATTTCTCAGGGCGAGGCGAGATGTGGTTCGGGTCTGAGAACCACGATCGCATCGATTTGCTGCCCGAGAAGCGGCGTTACCAGCCCGGCGAGACCGCCAGGTTCCAGGTCCGCATGCCTTTTCGCTCGGCCAGTGCCTGGGTGGCCGTCGAGCGCGAGGGGATTCTCGAAACGCAGGTGGTACGACTCAGCGGTCAAGATCCCACCATCAGCCTGAAGATCAAGGACGGCTGGGGGCCCAATGTCTTTGTCAGCGTGCTGGCGCTGCGTGGGCGTTTGCGCGAAGTGCCTTGGTACAGTTTCTTCACCTGGGGTTTCAAGGCGCCACGCGAGTGGTGGACCTCTTTTTGGGTCGAGGGCCGGGAATACCTGGCCCCCACCGCGCTGGTGGACTTGAGCAAACCGGCGTTCAGGCTGGGCGTCGCCGAGATCCGGGTGGGCAACCAGGCCCACCAACTCGAGGTCAGCGTGAAGGCTGACCAAGAGAGCTACGCGGTGCGCAGCCAGGCCAAGGTCAGCATCAGCGTCAAGCTGCCCAGTGGGGCGCCGGCGGCGAATGCCGAGGTGGCGGTGGCCGCCGTCGACCAGGCCTTGCTGGCATTGATGCCCAACAAGAGCTGGAATGTGCTCGACGCGATGCTGCAGCGCCGCGCCTGGGGGGTGGACACCTCGACCGCGCAGACCGAGATCATTGGTCGCCGGCATTACGGTCGCAAGGCGGTGCCCGCCGGCGGTGGTGGCGGGTTCAGCAGCACGCGTGAGTTGCTCGACACCTTGCTGTTGTGGTCCCCGGTGGTCAAGCTCGACAGCAACGGCCAGGCGGTGGTCACGGTGCCGCTCAACGACGCGCTGAGCACGTTCAAGATCGTTGCGGTGGCCGATGCTGCGACCGGCCTGTTTGGCACCGGCAGCACCAGCATCCGCAGCACCCAAGACCTGCAGATCATCAGCGGGCTGCCGCCGCTGGTGCGTGAGGACGACCAGTTCCGGGCCCAACTCACACTGCGCAACACCAGCCCGCTGGCGATGAAGGTCGAGGTCAAGCCCCGCGCGACGCTGCTGGACTTGCCCGCGCAGACCGTGGACATTCCGGCCGGCGATGCGCGTGAAGTGGCTTGGTCGGTGACCGCGCCGTCGCAGCTGGCGGGCTCGCGCTTCGAAGCCATTCTGTGGGAGATCGAAGCCCGGGACCTGGTCGGCGGCGCGCGCGATGCGTTGAAATCGCGCCAGCGGATCGTCCCGGCTGTGCCGCTGAAGGTTGGGCAGGCCACGTTGGTCCAGCTCGACGGCCCGTTCAGCCTTGACGTGGCATCGCCTGCCGACGCCCTGCCCGGCCGCGGCGGCTTGAAGCTGAACTTGCAACCCAGGCTGGCTGAGGGTCTGCCAGGCGTGCGCGATTGGTTCGCTCGCTACCCGTACACCTGTCTCGAGCAAAAAGCCAGCCAGGCGATCGGCCTACGCGACCTCAAGCAGTGGCAGGCCGTGTTGGCGCAAATCCCGGGCTACCTCGACAGCGACGGCCTGGCCGATTACTTCCCGCCGCGCGGTGGCGAGGACCAGCGCGGCAGCGATACCTTGACTGCTTACCTGCTGGCCGCCAGTCATGAGGCCGCCAGCATCAACCCGGCTTTCGCGTTGGGCGATGCGCTGCGCTCGCAGATGGAGCGTGGTTTGCTGGCTTTCGTGGAGGGCCGGATACAGCGCAATTTCTGGAGCCCACGCAAGGACCTGGACGTTCGCAAGCTGGCCGCGCTCGAAGCGCTGTCGCGCTACGGCAAGGTGCAGGGCCGCATGCTGGGCGCCATCGCGTGGTCGCCCAACCAGTGGCCGACCCATGCGCTGATCGATTGGATCAACATCCTGAAGCGTGTGCAGGATGTGCCCGAGCGGGACAAGCACCTCGCCCAGGCGCAACAGATCCTGCGGTCGCGCATCAGCTTTCAAGGCAGCCGGATGGCATTGAGCACCGACCGCGATCCCTGGTGGTGGCTGATGCACAGCGGCGACGACGACAGCGCCCGACTGCTGCTCTCGGTGATCGACGAACCTAGCTGGCAGGACGACATGGGCCGATTGGCCAAGGGTTTGATCGGCCGCCAGCAAGGCGGTGCCTGGGGCACCACCACTGCCAACCTGTGGGGTGGTTTGGCCTTGGAAAAGTTTTCCAACAAGTTCGAAGCCGCCGCAGTGACCGGCACCACCAAAGCGGCCACCAGCACCCGGACGGCGAGTGTTGATTGGCGCCAGATCGACCGTGCCAAGATCGCCAACCCCGCCAACCCTGCCAACCCCGTCCCCGCGGCCTCGGCCTCGGCCAGCGCTGGCGATTTGCGCAGCCTGTCGCTGCCCTGGGGCAAGGGGTCGGACACCTTGAGCGTGAGCCACCAGGGCACGGGCAAGCCCTGGCTCACGCTGCAATCGATCGCGGCGGTGCCGCTCAAGCAGGCCTTCAACGCCGGCTACCAGATCACGAAGACCATCACGCCGGTCGAGCAAGCGAACAAGGCCTTGCCGGCGGGCCGTTACACGCGGGGTGATGTGTTGCGTATCGCGCTCGAAGTCCGGGCTGGCGCGGACATGAGCTGGGCGGTCATCACCGATCCGGTGCCTGCGGGCGCCACGATCTTGGGCAGCGGTCTGGGTCGCGACTCTGAGATGGCCACGCAGCGCGAGAACAAGAGCGCTGACAGCTGGCCCGCGTTCGAGGAACGCAGCTTTGAGTCCTTCCGCAGCTACTACGCGTTTTTGCCCAAAGGCGTGGTCAAGATCGAGTACACGATTCGGCTCAACAATGCCGGCGATTTTTCGCTGCCACCGTCCCGAGTCGAGGCCATGTACGCGCCGGAGATGTTCGGTGAGTTGCCCAATGCGCGGCTCCGGGTCGAGCTTGCCAAGTGAGGCTTGCAGCCGTCTGTCGTTGGAGGTGCCGGGCCACAACCACCGACACACTGTTGGCTGGTTTGCTGGCCGCACTGCCGCCCGTCCTCTTGGCGGCACTGCTGGCTGCACCTTCGGTGTCATTTGGCGCCCCTGCCGCCGCGGCCACGTTTGATCAAACCAAGGCCAGCTGGCAGCCCTCCGACACGCTGATCCTGGACCGTCGCGGCGAGCTGCTGCACCGGCTGCGCACCAACGCCACGGTGCGGCGCGGTCAGTGGCTGGCGCTGTCGGAGGTATCGCCCGCGTTTCGCACCGCGCTGCTGTACAGCGAAGACAAACGCTTCTATGAGCACAGCGGCGTCGACTGGCAAGCGGTCTCGGCGGCTGCGTGGGCGAATTTGTGGCACCACAAGACCCGCGGCGCGTCGACCATCACGATGCAGCTGGCCGGGCTGCTTGACGATGACCTCAAGCGGGGTGCCGCTGGCCGCAGCATCGTGCAAAAGCTGGGCCAAACCTTGTCGGTGCAGACGCTTGAGCGCCAGTGGCGCAAAGACCAGATCCTCGAGGCCTACCTCAACCTGGTGCCGTTTCGTGGCGAGTTGGTGGGCATCGACGCAATGAGCCAGACTTTGTTCGGCAAAGCTGCCCATGGTCTGGACCTGCGCGAAGCGGCGGTGGCTGCTGCACTCATTCGCGCGCCCAACGCCAGTGCTTCGCTGGTGGCGCAGCGGGCCTGTGAGGTGCTCAAGGCGATCGCGCTCGGTCACGCAGAGGCTGAATGCACGGCGCTGGAGGTGTTCACGGCGGCGGCGCTGCAGCGCCGCGACTATGTCGCGAGCCAGGGCATTGCGCCCCATCTGTCGCGGCACCTGGTTGCCTTGCGTCGCGGTGGCGCGGCGCGACCGGTGGCCGCCCCGGCCACGATCGAGACCAGCTTGCAGGCGCCGCTGCAGCGCTTCGCCACGCAGACCTTACGCCGACAACTGCGCGAACTGGCAGGTCGCCATGTTGAGGACGGCGCGGTCGTGGTGCTGGACAAGGCCACGGGTGAGGTGCTCGCCTGGGTCGGCTCATCGGGCGACATCAGCCATGCCGCCGACGTCGACGGCGTCACCGCGCTGCGCCAGCCCGGATCGACGCTCAAGCCCTTCTTGTACGCGCAGGCCATTGCCGAGCGACGCCTCACCGCTGCGTCGCTGCTTGAGGACAGTGGCACGCAGTTGCAAACCTCGGGCGGGCTCTACATCCCGCAGAATTACGATCACCAGTTCAAAGGTTGGGTGTCGGTGCGCACTGCGCTGGGCGCCTCGCTCAACGTGCCGGCGGTTCGCACGCTGGTGATGGTGTCGCCCGATGCGTTTCACAGGCAACTGGTTCAGCTGGGCCTGCCGATCCAACACAGCGGCGGCTACTACGGTTACAGCCTGGCGCTGGGCAGCGCCGAGGTTTCGCTGCTCGACCTGACCAATGCCTACCGCGCGCTGGCCAATGGCGGGCGCTACAGCCCCACAACGCTGATGGCCGGCGCCAGCACACCGTCGAGGCCGGCGGTTGACCCGCGCGCCGCTTTCATCATCGGCGACATCCTGAGCGATCCCTTGGCGCGTGCGCGCAGCTTTGGCACCGACAGCATGCTGGCCACCCGCTTCTGGACTGCGGTCAAGACAGGAACCAGCAAGGACATGCGCGACAACTGGGCTGTCGGCTACTCGCAGCGCTATGTCGTTGGCGTGTGGGTCGGCAATGCCAGCGGCGCGCCGATGTGGGATGTCAGCGGCACCACCGGGGCAGCGCCGATCTGGGCCGCGGTGATGAAGTACCTGCACCAAGCCCAAGCCAGCCATGCGCCTGCGGCGCCTGCCGGCGTGGTGCAAACCTCGGTGCAGTTTGTTGCGGCTGGCTCAAAATCCGCCAGACCCGCGCCACTGGAGGCCGCGCGCCACGAGTGGTTCTTGCGCGGCACTGAACAAGCCGGGTTTGCCACGCATCGCCACAACGCCCTGGCGCTGAGGGCGTCGGGCGCTGGCACGCAGGGTCTGCCCTGGCCTGATCGGCAGCAGGCCCGCATCACGTCACCGGTCAGTGGGTCCATCATCGCGCTCGATCCCGATATTCCGCCTCGGAACCAGCGCCTGAGTTTTGATGCCGAAGGCAGCGGTTTGGCCGAGCTGCGTTGGCTGATGGACGGCAAGGTCTTCGCCAAGGGGGCTTCGGCGCAGTGGCCACCCTGGCCAGGGCACCATCGGGTGCAGCTTGCCGATGCCCGAGGGCAGGTGCTAGACGAGGTGCGTGTCGAGGTGCGTGGCGCGGGTGTTTCGAGCCGACACTGAAGACCGGGCGATTCAAACAGGAGTGGGCAGCATGAACAAGTTCGAGTGCGATGAAGCTTTCAGACAAGCCATCGGCCATCAGCAGCAGGGACGTATCGACGAGGCCCAGGTGTTGTATGAGGCCGTGCTGAAATCGGACCCCAACAACCACTATTGCCTGCAATTGCTGGGGGTGATTGCGAGCCAGCGCGGCAATCACTTCTACGCCCGCCGGTTGCTTGAATCGTCATTGGTTCACCTCCCGGCCGACGCTGACGCGCTGGCCAATTTGGGACAGGTGCTGTTCTACCTGGGCGAGCACGAGCAGGCGCTCCAGCGATGCGAACAGTCGCTCGCTATTCATGCCGACAACCCGATCTGCCATTTGACGCGCGGCAAGACCCTGTGCCATCTGTCTCGCTACGCCGAGGGCAAGGCGGCGCTAGACGAGGTATTGCGGTTGAAGCCTGACACGACCGAAGCGCTGGTTTACCGGGGCTTCTGCCAGCACAACCTGGGGCATTTCGAGCTGGCTTTGGCAGACTATCGAGACGCCTTGCGCTTGCGACCCGACCACGCCGAGGCGCTCAGTCATCAGGCCCACGCCTTGTTTTCGTTGCATCGATTGCCCGAGGCGCACCACAGCTTAGACGCCGCCTTGTCAGTCTGGCCTGACTTTCCCGAGGCGCACTTTCATCGAGGCTTGTTTCTGCAGCATGAGAATCGTCTCGACGAGGCTGAGGTCTGCTACCGCCACGCATTGGACCTCAACCCGCACTACCCTCAGGCGCTGGAAAATCTGGCTTTTGTATTGCACAAGTTGGCGCGCTCAGACCAGGAATGTGTGGCGCTGCTGGATCGTTGCCTGAAGATCAAACCCCATGCGGTCGCTGCCCTCAAGGCCAGGGCCAGCCTGCTGGTGGGCCTGCGGATGCTTGACGAAGCGATGGCCGATTACGACCTCGCCGCGGCGCTCGACCCGGACGATGCGCGCACCCAGGTCTACCGGGCGGAGACGCTGCTGCTGCGTCGACGACCTGCCGAGGCGATTGCTGCGTTCAGGCGAGCGAAAGAACTTGGCGCCGAGGGTGATGATCTCGACTATGCGCTGGCCTCACTCGGCGAGGCGCCGGCCCCGAACTCAGCACCTGCGACCTATGTCGTGAAGTTGTTCGACTGGTATGCCAGGCATTTCGACGACCATTTGCAAGGCTCGCTGGCCTATCGCACGCCGGCTTTGTTGATGGCGCAGGTTGCGGCGCTTCAACCTGGCGACCAGCTCGACATCGCTGATTTGGGTTGTGGCACAGGCTTGTGCGGCCCTTTGCTCAAACCGATGGCGCGTCAATTGGTCGGTGTGGACCTGTCGCCCAACATGTTGGAGGTCGCGAAAGAACGCGGGCTGTACGACGAGCTGGTTTGCAGCGACTTGATGTCGTTTCTGGCGTTGTCTGTCGACCGGTTCGATCTGGTCGTGGCGGCCGATGTTTTTGTCTATGTCGGCGCGCTCGAAGCGGTGTTTCGCGCCACCCGTCAGGCCATGCGCCAGGGCGGACTTTTCTCGTTTTCGTTCGAAACCAGCGAGGACCAGGACTTGGTGCTGCGGTCGTCACGCCGCTACGCGCATGCCGTGTCCTACATCGAGCGCTTGGCGGCTTCCCACGGATTTGAAGTGCTGCGCATGGAGTCCAGTGTCATCCGCAAGGAAGCCGGTGAGGACATGCATGGTTTCCTGACGACGCTGCGCGCGGCTTGAGGCGGCCGTGAATTCGCTGCGCGGGATGACCGCGTGACGTCTCCTCAGCGCCAGTGGCCGCGGCGCCCGCCGTGATAGCCCAGGCTCAGCCCGATGGGGTAGCTGGCGTAGCCCGGACCGTAATAGCCGTTGTAGGGGCCAGCGTAATACGGTGGAGCGTAGACCGCCCCATAGGTCGATCCATAAACTGGCCCGTAAGTCGGTCCGTAAGTCGGTCCGTACGTCGGCAAGGTGGCGGCTGGCGCCACGTAGACCGTCGTGCCGACGTTGCCGGGGTTTGCTGGGTTGGTCGGGTTGGTCGGGTTGTTCGGGTTATTGGCACCTACCGGGCTGAGCTGGACGGTCACGAAGGGACCGGGTTCGCGCGGCATCTGCACCTGGTACTGCTTGCCGGCGTACTCGTAGACCACCTGGTAGACGGTGACGCTCTGGCTGACTTGCTGGGTGCCGCACTGCTGCAGGGTCTGCGCACGGGCCTGCTGACCCTCAAGCCGGTCACCGACGATCGCCCCGCCGAGGACGCCCAGCGCGGTCGCTGCGGCGCCGCCTGCGCCATGGCCGAGACTGTTGCCGATCGCGCCGCCGACGATCGCACCAGCCACCGCGCCCGCCCCAGTGCTGGGGGTCGGCACGAGGACCTGGACCGTGTTGCAAACCTGTTGCGGCACGCTGTACTGCTGGACGATCGGCGTGCTCGAGACCACCCTGGCCTGCTCCAGCGTTTGCGCGCCGGCAAACCCCGGTAGCGCCATGATGATGGCCAGGGCGCTGTGTTTGAGAGAGTGGCTTGTCATGGCGGATCCTTGGGTCATGTCTCGAAGATGCTCGCCAGATCGGTCTGCGCGAGCATGTCTCGGTTGTAACAGCTTTGTAAAGCTTCGCGTTTTGTCGGGTCGGGTAATGGTCACGCGGCGCTTGAGACGCTGCGTTCGAAAGGTCACCGACCGAGCCCACACATCAGGTCAGGCACTGGGGAAACCAGGGTTTTCACGCCGGTCGGCGCCGGTGGGCTTGGCATGATGGCGCCGGTTCACTCATCACCGTTGTCACCTGACGACGGTCATCCGATGGCTGGCGCGCGAACCGGCATCGGACGACCAAGGAGGTCTCAAATGAAATCACTCGACGCATCGGCCCGCGGTGTCTTCCTGATCACGGTCACGCCGTTCACCGACAGCGGCGTACTCGACCTGGCCAGCACCGATCGCATGGTCGACTTCTGCCTCGAGGCCGGGGTCACCGGCTTGACGGTTCTCGGCATCATGGGTGAGGCGACCAAGCTCACCGCGGAGGAGTCGCGGTTGTTCGTCAAGCAGGTGCTGGTGCGCGTGGCGGGTCGGGTTCCGGTGGTGGTCGGCGCATCGGCGCCTGGCTTTGCACCGATGCGCGAGTTGACTGACAGCGTGATGGCCATGGGCGCTGCCGGCGTGATGGTGGCGCCGCCATCGACGCTGCGCACCGACGACCAGATCGCCGCTTATTTTGAGATGGTGCAGGAAACGCTCGGCGCTCAGGTGCCCTGGGTGCTGCAAGACCATCCGGTTTCCACCGGCGTGCAGATGTCGTCGGGCGTGATCCAACGCATCGTCAAACAGGCCGCAGGCTGCGTGATGCTCAAGCACGAAGACTGCCCTGGTCTGGCCAAGCTCGCAGCGGTGCGCGCGGCGTTTCCATCTGCTGCCAGCACTTCTGGCCGTGGTTTGTCGATCCTAACGGGCAATGGCGGTGGACTGTTCCTGCCCGAGGAACTCAGCCGCGGTGCCGACGGCGCGATGACAGGCTTTGCCTACCCAGAGATGATGGTCGACGTCTGCCGCGCGCATGCCAGTGGCGACATCGAGCGCGCGCACGACCTGTTCGACGCCTATCTGCCGTTGGCGCGTTACGAGCAGCAAGCGGGCATCGGTCTGGCGGTACGCAAGCATTTGCTGGCTGAGCGCGGCGTGATCGCATCGGCCGCGATCCGCAAACCGGGCCCGAAGCTCTCGACAGCCGATCTGGCCGACATCGCACGCCTGACTGCTAGGCAGACCCGGCGGCTGGCCGAGATCGGCTGAACCGTCCCGTCCTCGCTTCCCCGAAGCGTTGTCTGGCTGTACGTCACGAGACGCCTGACCCTCGGCCAACTGCGAAGGGTGTGACGAATCGGCCCTTTGCGGGTTTTTACTTCAGGGTTTTCACACCCTTTTCGGCCGGAGAAATTCGGCATGATGCGCGAGAGCAGGACAGGTTTGGCAGCGAGTGCAGCGGGCTGTTTCTAGGGCCAGCGCCGGGTTTCGATGGCTGCAATGCAAGCTGTCTCCGAGATCACTCGCGACCAGTATGAACGACGGTTTCGACACAGAAGGAGCATCCATGTATCTCTCGATCAGGGCGGCAGTGGCCGCAGTCGGCGCAAGCCTTGCGCTGTGCTTTGCAGGCGCTGCGACTGCGCAAGCCACCATCAAGATCGCTTACACCGATCCGCTGTCGGGTCCGTTTGCGCAGGTGGGCGACGCGAACCTCAAGCAGATGAACTTCATCATCGATTACGTCAACTCCAAAGGCGGCGCGCTGGGTCGCAAGTTTGAGTTGGTGCCATTCGACAACAAGTCGCAGCCGAGTGATGCGCTGCTCGCGCTGAAGAGCGCGACTGACCAGAACATGCCCTTCATCATGCAGTGCAGCGGGTCGAACATCGCCGCTGCGTTGATCGAGGGCATTGAGAAGCACAACGAGCGCAATCCGGACAACCGGATCATCTACCTGAACTGCGGTGCGGTCGCGACCGAACTCACCAACGACAAATGCAGTTTCTGGCACTATCGTTTCGACCTCAATGTCGCGCAAAAGGCCGAGGTCATGGTCAAGTCGCTGCCGAAGAATGTCGACAAGGTCTATCTGTTGAATCAGGACTACCTGTTCGGCCAGTCGGTACAGCGCGACATCAAGGTCTTCCTGGCCAAGAACCGGCCTGACGTCAAAGTGGTCGGCGACGAACTGATCCCGCTGGGCAAGATCAAGGACTTCTCGCCCTACATCACCAAGATCAAAGCCTCTGGCGCGCAGGCATTGCTGACGGGCAACTGGGGTCCGGACATGAACCTGTTGATCAAGTCAGGCATCGAAGCCGGCGCCAATCTGAGCTACTACACCTTCTATGCCCATCTGGCTGGCGGCCCGACCGCGATCGGGCCAGCGGGTGACGGCAAGGTTTTTGCCGTGATGCCGTTCTCTGAGAACGTGGCGGTGGAGACCAAGAATGCCTCAGCTGAAGCCTGGTCCAAGTCTTTCCGCGACACCCACAAGTTCGACTTCTACTCAGCGGGCTTCCGGACCATCTTTGAGATGGTCCAGGCCGGCGTCAACAAGGCGGGCTCGTTCGATGTGACGAAGATTGCTTACGCGATGGAAGGTCTGGCCGTGAAAGACTTCCTGGGTTATGACGCCGTGTTGCGCAAGGACGACCACCAGATCAACAGCGTCTACCACGTCGGCGTGTTCCAGAAGGCTGGCGTCAAGTACGACTCTGAAGGGACTGGGCTGGGCTGGAAGACCGCCGCCACGGTGCTCGCGAAGGATGTCGAGCAGCCGACCAGCTGCAAGATGAAGCGCCCGGCGATCAAGTAAGCCTCCTCCAGCCCCATCGGCTGCGGCGCTTCGGCGTTGCAGCTGAGGTGCGCTGGATCTCTCTTCAGGATCGGAAGTACGCGCGATGGAAGTCTTCCTCGTCACAATGCTCAATGGGCTGGTCTATGGCATGCTGCTGTTCATGCTGGCCAGCGGATTGACGCTGATTTTCAGCATGATGGGTGTGTTGAATTTCGCCCATGCCAGCGCCTACATGCTGGGCGCCTATTTCGCCTACACCGTCAGTCTTTACGCGGGCTTCTGGGTCGGTCTGATCGTCGCCCCGGTGATTTGCGGCTTGATCGGCGCACTGATCGAGCAGTATGGCCTGCGACGGGTGCACCGCAACGGGCACATCGCTGAGCTACTGTTCACCTTTGGCTTGGCGCTGGTGATCGAGAAGCTGGTGCAGATGAGTTGGGGCCTGATCCCGGTGCCTTACCGGATTCCAGCCGAGCTCGACTTCGCGCTGTTCAAGGTCTATGGCACGCAGTTCCATGCTTACCGGGCGTTCATGCTGCTGGTCTCCGCACTGATGTTCGGCTCGATTTGGCTCGCACTGACGCGTACCCGGGTCGGTTTGGTGATCCAGGCTGCGCTGGTACATCCTGAGATGGTCAGTGCGCTTGGCCACAACGTGCCGCGCATTTTCACGATGGTGTTTGCTGCGGGCACCGCGCTGGCTGGCCTGGCCGGCGTGATCGGCGGCAACTACCAGACGACCGAGCCCTCGATGGCGTTCTCGATGGGGCCGATCGTCTTTGTCGTCGTGGTCTTCGGCGGTCTCGGTTCATTGCTAGGTTGCTTCATTGCTTCGCTGTTCATGGGCTTGATACAGACCTTCGCAGTGGTGCTCGACTACTCGTTGGCCGACCTGCTGAAGAACTTTGGTGTGATGGTCAGTAGTTCGACGCCATTTGCCGAGCTGCTGACGATCCCGATCCCGCGGATCGGCGCGCTGTTGCCTTATGCGCTGCTGGTGCTGATCTTGTTGTTCCGCCCACGCGGCTTGATGGGGACACGCGACACATGAGTTCAAGTCTGACACTCAAACGCTACCGGGTCTGGCTGCTGCTGTTTCTGATCGCGGCAGCCCTGCCCTGGCTGTTCTTCAACTGGTCGACCGGTCGGCACTCCGGCTTCGTGCTCACCATGCTCAGCGAGATCGGTCTGATCACGATCTTTGCGCTGTCTTTCAACATGCAGATGGGCCAAGCTGGCTTGTTGTCATTCGGCCATGCAGTGCTGTTCGGCCTCGGCGGTTATTGCACGGCGCATGCGCTGA
The DNA here is from genome assembly GCA_947448955.1 of Burkholderiales bacterium. Lineage (GTDB taxonomy): Bacteria > Pseudomonadota > Gammaproteobacteria > Burkholderiales > Burkholderiaceae_C > Pseudaquabacterium. The sequence goes on along the minus strand of CANFPU010000073.1, from coordinate 6,800 downwards.
ATGCGATCAAGGCCGGCAGTTTCTGGCTGCCGACCGAACTGGTGCCGCTGGTCGGTGGTCTGGGCGGCTTGGGCTTCGGCGTGGTGTTCGGCTATGTCGCGACGCAGCAGCGCGCGACGGCTTTCGCGATGATCACGATGGGCATCGGTGAACTGGTCGCAGCCGCCGCCCTGATGTTCATGACCTTCTTTGGCGGTGAAGGCGGTGTGACCACCAACCGGATGATTGAGACCAGCCTGGTCGGTGCTTCGTACAGCGCGCCCTGGCAGATTTATTACTTGATCCTGGTCTGGGCCTTGGTCTGTGTGATTTTGATGCGTCTGCAGACGCAGACACCGCTGGGACGGATGGCCAACGCGACGCGAGACAACTTTGAGCGCGCGCAGTTCGTGGGTTATGACCCTCGGATCGTCCGTTTCTACCAGTTCATCGTGTCGGGATTCTTTGCCGGTATTGCCGGTGGTTTGTACGCGATGCTTTACGAGATTGTCACGTTTGACACCGTCTCGGCGGTCAAGTCATCGACTGCATTGTTGGCCACTTACATCGGTGGCGTTGGTGGGTTTTACGGACCGATCCTGGGTTCGATCGTGGTGATCTTGCTGCAGAGCGGGGTCAGTCTGCTGTCGAATGCATGGATGCTTTATGTCGGCGTGCTGTTCATCGTGATGGTGATGTTTGCGCCGATGGGCCTGTCAGGGATGATTGCAGCGCATGCCCCGATCGTCCGGGCGGGCCGGCTGCGCGACTTGGCAGTGCCTTACATCCGTGTGTTGGTACCGGGCTTGATGGTGTTGCTGGGCTTTGTGATGCTTGCTGAACTGGTGTCGTTCACGACCATTGGCGCGTCGCAGAACAAGAAGTTCCAGGTCGGATCCATGCTGATCAACACCTCCAGCCCCCTGCCTTGGGCGATGGCTGCGTGCGCGCTGCTACTGGGCGGATGGTGGTTGCGCCACGAGTCAAAGGGTTTCCAGAAAGTCTGGGATTCAACCATGGACGACATCAAGCGACTGGCCGCGGCCAACGGAGACGCCACATGAGCGCGCTGGCCTTGCAACTGAGTGATGTGCGCAAGAGTTTCGGGCGGACCGAAATCATCCGCGGGGTCAGTCTCGACATCCCGCGCGGCCAACGGCACGCCATCATCGGGCCGAACGGTGCCGGCAAGACGACCTTGTTCAACCTGATCAGTGGTCGATTCCCGATGACCTCGGGCGATATCTCGTTGAATGGCGAATCGCTGAAAGGCGTTCCGCCGCACCTGATCAACCGCAAGGGTTTGTCGCGCAGCTTCCAGATCACGTCGATCTTTCCGCGCATGACGGTGTTCGAGAACATCCGCTGCGGTCTGCTCTGGGCGCATCACTACAAGTATTCGACCTGGAAGCTGTTAGGCCGTCAGACTGCGCTGAACGAGGCGAGTGAGGTCTTGCTCGAGCGCTTGGGCTTGCAGAGCCGACGCGATCTGTTGGCGGGGCTGCTGACTTACGCCGAGCAGCGTGCACTTGAGGTGGGCGTGACGATCGCCGGCGGCGCTGAGGTGATCTTGCTGGACGAGCCGACGGCTGGGATGAGCCGGGGTGAAACCGAGAATGCCGTGAACCTGATCCGTTCGGTGACCGAGGGCAAGACCTTGCTGATGGTTGAGCATGACATGAGCGTGGTATTTGGCTTGGCCGATGTGATCTCGGTAGTGGTTTACGGCGAGCTCATTGCCAGTGACGCGCCGGACAAGATCCGCACCAACCCCGCCGTTCAGGAAGCCTACCTGGGGAGCGAAGTGACATGATGCTCGAGCTGCGTGATCTGCACGCCTACTACGGCAAGAGCCACATCTTGCAGGGCGTCGACCTGCACATCGACGAAGGCGAGATCGTCAGCCTGCTGGGTCGCAACGGCGTGGGCCGGTCCACCACCTGCAAAGCCATCATGGGCCTGGTGCCACCGCATGGCAGCATCAATTTCAAAGGCAAGGCGATCGCCGGCTTGCGGCCTGACCAGATCGCCCGCGCCGGTGTCGGCTATGTGCCCGAAGACCGGCAGATCTTTGCGACCTTGACGGTTCAGCAAAATCTCGAGCTGGGTCTGGCGAGCGCCGGCAAGTTCGGCCGCTGGACCTTCAACGACGCCTACGATTTGTTTCCCAATCTGGCGGCGCGCCGCGACACTGCCGCCGGGGTGCTGTCAGGCGGTGAGCAGCAAATGCTGACGATGTGCCGCACCCTGATGGGCGACCCCGACTTGGTCATCATCGACGAGCCCACCGAGGGCTTGGCGCCGAAGCTGGTGGAGCAGGTCGGCCGCTTGCTTGACGAAATTGCCAGGCGCGGCGTCGCGATCCTGCTGGTTGAGCAAAAGCTCACCATTGCGCTGAAGATCTCGCGTCGAATCTACGTGATGGGCCATGGCCACATCGTGTTCGAGAGCGATCCGGCCGGGCTCGCAGCGAATGCTGCCATCCGCAAGGAGTGGCTCGAGGTCTGACACGAAGCCTGGCCGTGTTCTTTGCCAGGTTTCAGGCCGGGCAGAGCAGTCCCAACAGGGCCGGCCGGCCATAGAGGCGCGACACGCTGTCGCTGTTGACGCCAGGCACCCAGCGGCTGAGTTCGGCGGCGGCGTTGATCGCCGAGGCGATGGCCAGCGCCGCCAGCGCCATGTCCTGGGCCCGCACCGAGCCATCCATCAAGCCTTCGACCAACAGACTGGCAATGCGCTCGGCCAGACGCTGCAAGGTCTGGCGGACCTGCGTGCGCTGAACTTGGTCGGGCAGCGCGCTGGTGGCGGTGATGCGCAGCAGCGGGCCGCGCTCGGAGAGCTGGAATCGCAACAGCATCTCCATCGCAGCGCAGCAGCGCTGCCAGCCCGGACCTGGCGCCTGCTCAGCGGCTTGCAGCACATGGCGCAACACGCCGAAGCTGCGCTCGAAACAGGCGGTGATCAGGTCGAGCTTGTTGTCGTTGTGGTGGTAGAAGCTGCCCTTGGTGACATGCAGACGGGCCGAGATCTTGTCGACCGACGCACCCCGATAGCCTTGCGCATTGACCAACTCGGTGGCCGCGCGCAGGAAGGCGTCGGCGGTGCTGTCCACGGCGGCCGGTGGCTCGGCCAGACCCAGGCCGGCGAGCATCGCCCGATCTGGCCAGACCCGTTGATCTTTGGACAGACCGTTTAGCAGGATGTCGCTCAAGCGCTGGGCGACCTGCGGGTATTGGTCGATCTCGTAACGTGCCAACCAGACATGCATGCCGTTCGCCACCGACAGCAGCAAGTGGGCCCGTGCGTTGAGCGCCTCGCGGTTGAGGCCGGCGGTCTCGTGGCCGGACAGCAGCGCACGAACCCGCCTGAACTTCTCGGTGTAGGCAGCAAACACCGTGGCGCTCTGGGCTTCGGGCAGCGCACGGATGTCGTTGAACTGCATCGGTGCGGCTTGGGTCCCGCTGTCGATCGACATTTGCTCTCGCGCGCGCAGTTGCAGGTAGCGAGTCACCCGGGCTTGCACGCTGGGCTCGCTGCCCGCCCGCTCGGCCAATGCGCGGCGCGCGGCGATCGCACGCAGAAAACAGGCCTTGGCCAGGTCTTCTTTCCGGCGGTAGTAGTAGGTGATGCTGGTCGTGACCAGGCCGACGCTGGCGGCGATCTCGCCCAAGGTCACGCCCTTGATGCCGGCTTCATTGAACAGCTTGGTGGCAGCGGCGAGGATGGTCTCGCGCTTTTCCTGGTACCGGAGAGTCTCCGGCGGCACCGCAGCCGCGACGGGCGCAGGACTCAGGGCGGCGTCCATGCCGCGTCCGCGACCCGCTTTGGCGTCACACTCACCGTGTGCAGATGGCAGGCCACGGCCCGGCCTTGGCCCAGGTCGGCGAGCAAGGGGTCTTCGGACTTGCAACGGTCCATCACCATCGGACAGCGGGTATGAAAGCGGCAACCTGACGGCGGCTTCAGCGCGCTGGGGACTTCGCCTTGCACGACAATGCGCTTGCGCGCCCGTTCGACCACCGGATCGGCCACCGGCACCGCTGACATCAAGGCCTGGGTGTACGGGTGCAGCGGCTCTTTGTAGAGCGCATCGCGTGGTGCGATTTCGACGATGCGGCCAAGGTACATCACCGCCACACGATGGCTGAGGTGCCGCACCACCGACAGGTCGTGCGCGATGAAGAGGTAGGCCAGGCCCATGCGCTCCTGCAATTCCTGCAGCACGTTGACGACCTGGGCTTGGATCGACACATCCAGCGCCGACACGGGTTCGTCGCAGATGATCAAGCTGGGCTCTAGCGCCAGCGCGCGGGCGATGCCGATGCGCTGTCGCTGTCCGCCCGAGAACTCGTGCGGGTAGCGGTCCGCCATGTCGGGGAGTAAGCCCACGGTGCGCATCAGCTCGGCGATTTTGGCGTCGTAGGCCGCTCGGTCGTTGGCCATACCGTGCACCACCAGCGGCTCGCCGATGATGTCATTGACCTTCATGCGCGGATTGAGCGAGCCATAGGGGTCTTGGTAGACCATCTGCAGGCGCCGCCGGATCGGGCGCATCTGCGCCTTGTCGTGGTGGGTGATGTCTTGGCCTTCGAACTCGATCCGTCCCGCCGTGGCCGCCTGCATGCGCAGCACCGCCAGACCCGTGGTGGACTTTCCACAGCCGCTTTCGCCGACCAGGCCCAGCGTCTCGCCGCGGGCCAGCGTGAAGGACACGCCGTCGACGGCATGCACGGTGCCCACCTGCTTCTTCATCACCACGCCCCGCATCACCGGGAAGTGCACTTTCAGATCTTCGACGCGTAACAGGGTTTCGGCCATGGCTCAGGCTTCCAGAATGCAGGCCACCTGGTGCCCGTGGTCAATGTCGCGAAGTGGCGGCGGGGCGCTGCGGCAGGCATCGGTGGCCTGCCGGCAACGTGGGGCAAAAGCGCAACCGACAGGGATCCGTGCCAGGTCGGGCGGCTGGCCCTCGATGGGCACCAGACGCACACTGGTGTCGCCGTCCAGCCGAGGCACCGAGGCCATCAGGCCCTGGGTGTAAGGGTGGCGCGGACGGGCATAAAGTTCTGCGGCGGGCGCGGATTCGACCACCCTGCCGGCGTACATCACGACGACACGGTCTGCATATCGGGCCACCACCCCGAGGTCGTGGGTGATCAGCACCAGCGCAGAACCCGTGCGGTCGGCCAAGTCCTTCAGCAGGTCGAGGATCTGGGCCTGTACCGTGACATCGAGCGCGGTGGTGGGCTCATCGGCAATGATCAGTTGCGGCTCGCAGGCCAGCGCCATCGCAATCATCGCGCGCTGGCGCATGCCGCCTGAGAACTGGTGTGGGTAGGCGGTCACCCGCGAGGCGGTGTCCGACATCCGAACCATGCCGAGCAGCTCGCGCGCTTTGTCGAGCGCCACCTGCCAAGTGGCCTTGCGGTGCAGGTTGATCGGCTCGCCGACCTGCATGCCGACCGTCAGCGACGGGTTCAGCGAGCTCATCGGCTCCTGAAAGATCATTGCGATGCGGTCACCGCGCACGGCTCGAATCTCGGCATCGCTCATCTTGAGCAGGTCCTGGCCATCGAACAGGATTTCGCCGCTCTCGATTTGGCCTGGTGGGTCGGGGATCAACCGCAGGATGGACAGCGCGGTCACGCTTTTGCCCGAGCCTGACTCGCCGACGATGGCCACGGTCTCGCCGGCGGCAACATCGAAGGACACATGATCGACCGCGGTGATGGTGCCGCGCCCGGTGCGGAATCGAGTCACCAGGTTTCGAACGCTGAGCAGTGGTTTTTCCATAGGGTTCTGGCTCAAAAGCCCATCTTCTTTTTCATCGGCTGGTCGAGCCACATGCGGGCATGGATCGGTCCCGGGCGTTCAGCGCCGGCGCGCAGCTCACCGTCGTAGTTCTTGACCCAAGGCCACCAGGCGGTGTAGGTGTGTTGGACTGGCAGCCAGATATAGGGCGCTTTCTCGACGATATCGCGCGTTAACAGCTTGATCAGCAACTGGCGCTTACCTTCGTCTTTTTCGAGATAGGCGTCGGCCATGCGTTTGTCGAAATCGGGGTCGGCGTATTGCGACGGATTCCAGGTCTGCTTGCTGACAAAGCTCTTGCGGATGCTGGTGGTCGGGTTGGAATGCCCGTTGTTCATGAAGTAGCCAGCGGCATTGGTCTTGGTCGTCATGGCCGACAGGAAGGCGCCGTATTCCATCACCTGAATGTCCAACTTGACGCCGACCTTCTCGAGGTAAGCCGCAATCAAGGGGAGGATGTCCATGTGGTCGGGGTTGCACGAGCAGACTTGGGTCTTGAACGTGAAGCCCTTCGGGAAGCCAGCTTCGGCCAGCAGAGACTTGGCTTTGTCCGGGTTGTAGACGAACAACTCTTGCGCCGCGATCGGCATCTTGTCCAGCGGCTCGTAATAGCCCACGTAGTCGGGGTGCATCGGGTAGCCAAACAGCTCGGCGTTGCCACCGTAATACGACTTGAGAATCTCCTGCTTGTTGACCGCCATGTTGAGCGCTCGGCGAACCCGGATGTCGTCAAAAGGCTTGGTGTCGACCCGCATTGCCAGGAAGGTGCCGAAGGTATGCACCCGCTTCTTCCACTTCAGCGCCGGCGCGCTCTTCTTGAGCTCGTCGACCGCGCTCCAGCGGATGTTCTCGAGCACGTCGAGCTTGGCGGTGCGCAGCGCGGTCAAGAAGCTCGCTTCGTCCTTGATCGTGCGGTAGACGATCTTGTCGACGAAGGGCAGTTTGTAGGCCTGATTGCCGATCTTCTCTTTGTCCCAGTACAGATCGTTCTTCGTGAAGGTCACGGCGCT
>CANFPU010000072.1 GCA_947448955.1 Burkholderiales bacterium | reverse complement strand
TGCGCCTTGTTGACCAGGGTGGTGTCCGGATCGATGGTGCGTTGGTCAGCGACAAGGCACTGAAGGTGTCTGTCGGCACGGTGGTGCTGCAAGTTGGAAAGCGCAAGTTCGCCCGCGTCACTCTCAGCACCTGAGTCCATGAGTGTCGCTGCATGATTGCGCTGGTTCAGCGCGTGAGCCAGGCCGCCGTTGAGGTCGCCGGTGAAACTGTCGGCAGCATTGGCGCTGGATTGTTGGTGCTGGTCTGTGCCGAGCCTGCCGACACTGAGTTGCAGGTCGCCAAGCTGGTGGACAAGCTGCTGCGGTTGCGGATTTTTACCGACTCAGCTGGCAAGATGAATCTGAGCGTCGCCGACGTTCATGGTGGGCTGCTGTTTGTCAGCCAGTTCACATTGGCGGCCGATGTATCGGGTGGCAATCGCCCCAGTTTCACCGCCGCAGCGCCGGCTGAACAAGGACGCCGGCTCTACGACACCGTGTTGCGAATGGCGAGAGAGCGTCACCCAACGGTGGCTTCGGGCCGGTTCGGCGCTCACATGCAGGTCAGCTTGGTCAATGACGGACCGGTGACGATCCCGTTGCGCATAGTGGCTTGAAAGAGACCTGCTGGGCGGGGCTTTACCGTTTTACAGTCTCCGCGGTCGCTCAGTCAGCGTACTGCCCTGCCGCCTTGATGGCAGGACCCCATTTGTTGATCTCGGTCTCGACAAACTTCTTGTGTTCCGCGGTACCCAATCGGTTGTCGGTCATCACCACGGCGCCGAGTGCCTCTTCTCGCTTGATGAACTCAGGATCCTTGAGTGCAGCGCGCAGGGCGCTGTTGAGCTTGTCCACCACGGCCTTGGGCGTTCCTTTGGGCGCATACATACCGTGCCAGATCGACACATTGAAACCTTTGAGGCCGGACTCTTCGAGGGTCGGTAGCTTGGCGAGTGCCGGGGTGTTCAGGCGCTTGGCCGTTGTCACGCCGAATGCCTTGACCTTGCCGCTTTCGATCTGTTGCGAGGTGTTGGTGGTCTGGTCGCACATCAGGTCGACTTGACCGCCTAGCAGGTCAGTCATCGCTGGCGCGGTGCCTTTGTAGGGCACGGTCGTCATATCGACCGCGATGCTCTGCTGGAACAGCAGACCGCAAAGGTGCGATGCGGCGCCCAGACCAGCGTTTGCCAAATTAATTTTGCCTTTGTTCGTGTCGATCCACTTGCGCAACTCGGCAAAGTTGTTGGCGGGCAGCGTGCTGCGGCCGATCAGGGTCATCGGCACTTCGTTGATCATGCCGAGGTATTCGAAGTCACTCAGCGTGTCGTAGGGCAACTTGCGGTACAGCGCTGGCGAGGTCGCCATGCCGATATGGTGCAGTAGCAAGGTGTAGCCATCAGCCGATGCCTTGGCGACCTTTGCCGCGCCCAGCGTACCTCCGGCACCGCCGACGTTCTCGATGATGATGCTTTGGTTGAGCTGCTTTCGCAGCATCTCACCCAGATCGCGTGCGACCTTGTCTGTAGGACCGCCTGCGGCGAAGGGCACCACCACGGTGATGGGTTTGTCGGGAAACTCTGCCATTGCCGCAGCAGCTGCGCCCATCAACATGGCGGCATAGATCAAATTTTTCATCGCGAAGTCCTCATTGAACCAGTTGAAATATCAGCCGCCAATGCTAGGCGCAGCTGCCTTCGTTTTTTCTGCCGGGTACTACTTAGGTCATCAGGCCATGATGCAGGTCTTTCGACTTCAGTCATGGCATGCCGTTATCCCAGCGCGCATCTTCGATCAATTTGACGCCGTTGGACAAACCACCTGGGATGACTAACTGCCCCTTGCCGCACAGCTTGGTGACTTCTACGATGTTATTGCCGAGATCAGCGTTGCGTCCTGGACCATGGTGTCGAACCGCATCAGTGTGGCGACAAACTCAATCATCACGGTCGCTCCATTGGGCCAGGTGCTTCTTCAGGTCAGCGACGAAATCACGGGCATCGGCGCTGCTGCGAAGCGCCCGTTCGGTCCATTCGGGACTGCTTGGCGCCGGTCGCTTGACCCTGGCCGCGCGAATGGTCATGCCATCGATCACCACTCTGGCCATCGCGATGCCGCGCCGTTCGAAACGGCCCGCTCGTTCGATCAGCCCCAGATCGCGCAGGCCCCGCTGTAACTTCCGCAGCGCCTCTGCGGCATCGAAGGGTTGTGCATCGAGACCCATTTCATCGACCATTCCGGACCCCTGCACCATCGGGTGTCATTCGAGCCAGCCCTTGCGGCGCTTGCCATCCTTGGAGGTCTTCCGACCTCATACCGCCCATCACGCGGTAGAAATCCTTGTCGCTCTCGACCATCGCCTCAACGATCCGCCGCGGCAGCCCATGCAGGGATCGCCAGCCAGCACCATCGCGGAGTTGAACGTCAAGGGTTGGAATGGACACCTCCTCAGGCAGGGAGTATGTCGTTGCAGAACAACTCTTGCACCGTTTCACGGCGGCGGATCAGCGTTGCCTGATCGCCGTCAACCATCACCTCGGCGGCTCTCGGCCGCGTGTTGTAGTTGCTGGCCATCGTCATGCCGTATGCGCCGGCAGACAGCACAGCCAGCATGTCGCCGATCTTCAGCGTCAGCGCTCGGTCCCGGCCCAGCCAGTCCCCGGACTCGCAGACCGGACCCACCACGTCCCAGGTCATTGCCTCGCCGAAGCGCTGGCTGCAGGGCACGATGCCCATCCAGGCTTGGTACATCGCGGGTCGAATCAAATCGTTCATCGCGGCATCCACGATGCAGAAATTTTTCTCTGGCGAGGGCTTCAGCACCAGCACCTCCGTCAGCATTACGCCGGCATTGCCGACCAAGGACCGACCGGGCTCCATCAGCAGTTCGCGGTGGCCATGCCCTCGGGCCTCAATTCGCGCCAGCAGTTGGGCAATCAACATGCCGGCTGCAGGCGGCTGCTCGTCGGTGTAGGTGATGCCCAGACCACCGCCCAGGTCGATGTGATGGATGAGCGCGCCGTCAGCCTCGACCTGTTCGACCAGGTCTAACAGGCGCTCCAACGCATCCAGATACGGCGCGACCTCGGTGATCTGCGAACCGATATGGCAGTCGATTCCCACCACTCGTATCCCGGGCAAGCGAGCGGCCAGGGCATAGGCGGCGCGGGCACGCTCGTGCGCGACGCCAAACTTGTTGCCCTTCAGGCCGGTGGAGATGTAGGGGTGGGTCTTGGCGTCGACATCCGGGTTCACGCGCAGGCTGACCGCGGCGGTCTGGCCCAGGCTCGAGGAAACCGCCGACAGGGTCAGCAATTCGCTCTCGCTCTCAACGTTGAAACATTTGACGCCGGCTTTCAAGGCCTCAGCCATTTCGATGCGGGACTTGCCCACGCCCGAGAACACCACTTTGGCTGGGTCGCCGCCGGCGGCAATCACCCGCGCCAATTCTCCGCCTGACACGATGTCGAAGCCCAAACCCATGTCGGCGAAGGTCTTGATCACCGCGAGGCTGGAATTCGCCTTCATGGCATAGCACAGCAGGTGCGGGCGGTTTGCAAGCGCCTGTTGGTATTCGGCGGCGGCGGCACGCATCGCGCTCCGCGAGTACACGTACAGCGGCGTGCCGAACTCCTTCGCCAGGTCAGCCAGGCGAACCTCTTCCAACCACAAGTCCGGCCCTCGACGGCTCAGGAACGGACCGCCAGGCAGTGTGGTGGCGGTCCATGTTGCGGCGATGTCCGCGCCTTGAACGGGGCTCATGTCGGTCCCGGCACCGAGGCAGCTTTGTCTGGCGATTTAGGCGGCACGAGCGGACCCTTCTGCCCACAGCCGCAGACGATGACCAAGCCCGCCAGCAGGCCGGCAATCCGACTGGTTCGCTGTAGGCTCGCTACACTCTTTGCACGCATCATCTGCAGGATTCTATCGACCATGACCAACATCTCCCCGCCCTCCACGCCGATATCTGACAGCGAGTTCAGCCGCCTTTCGCAGGCCGCGTTGTCCGCGATCGAAGCCAGCGTCGACCAATGGCTGGATGACGATGTGATCGACATCGACAGCCAGCGCAGTGGTGGTCTGCTCGAACTCAGTCTGCCGGGCGGCAGCAAGATCGTGGTGAACACCCAGCCGCCCTTGCGCGAACTGTGGCTCGCCGCCAAGGCAGGTGGCCATCACTACCGATATGTGGCGGGCTGCTGGCTCGACACTCGTGATGGCAGCGAATTCTTTGCGTCGTTGTCACATCACGCGAGTGCACAAGCGGGCCAGGCGCTGATGTTCAGCGCGCCCGATGCGCTGGTCTAACGCTCCGGCTTAGCGAAACAAATCCAGGATGCCCTTGCGCTCGGTATCGCTGGGGCTTCGCGGTACTTTGTCGTCCAGACCGACACTGCTGATCCCAGCGCCTGGGCCGAACTCGTTGAACATCCAGTCGCCTCCGCGCTGCGTCAGCCCGTCTGGCACTTCGGGCTGTTGTTCGGGCAGCTTGCGCAGCGCGTGGGTCATGTACTCCATCCACACCGGTAACGCCAGACCACCGCCGGTTTCGCGATCGCCGAGCTTTCGCGGGTTGTCGTAGCCAATCCAGACCACCGCCGCCAACTTCGGCTGGTAGCCGGCAAACCAGGCATCCATGGAGTCATTGGTGGTGCCGGTCTTGCCATACAAGTCCATGCGTTTGAAGCTCTGGTAGACACGCGCTGCAGTCCCTGATCGTGCCACCTCTCCCAGCAACTGGGTCATCACGAAAGCGTTGCGCGCGTCGATCACCCGGGACGACTCATCGATCACTGGGGGCGCGCTTTGCTGCAGCAAGCGACCCTTGTTGTCAGTGATGCGAGTGATCAACATCGGGTTGAGCCGGTAGCCACCGTTGGCAAACACGCTGTAGCCACTGGCCATTTGCAAGGCGGTGACCGAACCCGCGCCCAGCGCCATCGTCAGGTAGGCCGGATGCTTGTCGGCTTCGAAGCCGAAGCGCGTGATCCAGTCCTGGGCGAAGTGCACGCCAGTCGACTGCAACACCCGGATCGACACCATGTTCCTTGATTTGGCCAATGCTGTCTTGAGCGGCATCGCGCCCTCGAACTTTCCATCGTAGTTTTTCGGCTCCCAAGGTTGGCTACCAGTTGTGCCAGCATCGAAAAACAGCGGCGCATCATTGACCACCGTCTGTGGCGTGAAGCCTTTTTCCAGCGCAGCCGAGTAGATGAAAGGCTTGAAACTCGACCCGGGCTGGCGCCAGGCCTGGGTCACATGGTTGAACTTGCTCTTGCCGAAATCGAAGCCACCGACCAGCGCCCGGATGCCGCCGGTATGGGTGTTCATCGCCACGAAAGCCCCTTCCACCTCGGGCAACTGGGTCAGGGTCCAGTCGCCTTTGGGGCCGCGTACCGCACGCACGATCGCCCCGCGGCGGATTTGTTTTTGCGGCTCAGCTTTGTCGGCCAGGCCTGATCCCACCGGTTTGAGGCCTTCGCCGCTGATGGTGATGCTTTCACCGGACTGCAACACGGCCACCACCTTGTTGCGACTGGCTTCAAGCACCACGGCGGCTTTCAACTCGTCGTTGTCAGGGTGGTCAGCCAGCGCCTCGGCAATGCGGGTATCCAGTTCCTTGGGGTCCGAGGGCAGATCGACATGGTCTTCCGGGCCACGATAAACCTGGCGCCGCTCGTAGTCGAGCAGGCCTCGCCTGAGCGCCCGGTAAGCCACTGCTTGGTCCGATGCATCGACGGTCACCTGGACGTTCAGACCCCGCGTCGTGGTCTCGAGCCCGTACTGGCTGAAGATCAGTTGGCGTACCGCCTCGGCCACATACTCTGCGTGCACGGCCACCTCACTGGGGGGTCGCAACCTCAACACCTCGTTGCGCGCCAGTTCGGCCTGGTCTTCAGTGATGAATCCATTGGCCTCCATGCGGTCAATGATGTACTGCTGACGTCGCTTGGCTCGCTTCGGATTGGACACAGGGTTGTATGCCGACGGCGCTTGCGGCAGGCCAGCAAGCATGGCCGCCTCGCCGATAGTGATCTCGGCCAGTGGCTTGCCAAAGTAGATCTCGCTGGCCGCCGCAAAGCCGTAGGCGCGCTGGCCGAGGAAGATCTGGTTCATGTAGATCTCCAAGATCTGCGGCTTGGTCCGCTGACTTTCGATCTTGAGCGCGAGCAAGATCTCGTAGATCTTGCGGGTGAAGGTCTTTTCGGTCGACAGGTAGAAGTTCCTGGCAACCTGCATCGTGATGGTTGACGCGCCCTGGCTTTTGGCCTTGTTGAACTGCGCCAGCCCGGCGCGGAGTACGCCCAGGTAATCCACGCCGTGATGGCGATAAAAGCGGGCATCTTCGATCGCCAACACCGCCTCTTGCATCACCTTCGGGATCTGCGCGATCGGGGTGTAGATGCGCCGCTCCTCGCCAAACTCGCCCAGCAGCACGCCATCGGCTGATATCACCCTGAGCGGTAACTTGGGCCGGTAATCGGTCAGACCGCTGATTTCCGGCAGGTTGGGGTAGGCCACGGCCAAGGCTACGCCCACCAGCAGTGCGCCCGTCAGCACCGCCGCCAAGCCAGCAGCAAGTAGCCAGGCCAGCGGTACAAGCAGGGTTCTCACCAAGCTGCGCTTGGGGTTGGCAGGGGGCGCTGGCTTGGCAGCGCGGGGCGCCGCTGGCGCGGGCTCGGTGTCGCTCATGGAGGGCCGGAGTGTATCGAACGCGACTCCCAGGTCCGTTGCCCTGATTGAGTGGCCCTCAGGACATATTCAACGCGACTTGATGGTGGCCTGTGCGATGAGCGTTAGGCGGCGCGGGCTTTGCTGCTAGCATCGACTCAACTATTGAGGCGATGTCAGCCTTGTCGGTCGTTGGGAGACGCCCCGTGAGTTTTCTGGACCAGTTGCTGGGCCGTCAGCCTGCGCCGATGATCGGCCTGGACATCAGTGCCTCGAGTGCCAAACTGGTCGAACTTGGCATGTCGTCGGCTGGCGACTATGTTCTGGACCGGTTGGCTAGCGAGCCCTTCGAGAAGGGCTGGATCGCTGATGGCCAGATCGAAAACTTCGACCAAGTCGCGGCCGCTGTTCTCAAGCTGATGGCCAAGAGTGGCAGCAAGACCCGCCTGGTGGCGATGGCGATGCCGCAATCGGCGGTGATTACCAAGCGGATCATGTTGCCAGCGGGACTGCGCGACGAAGAACTCGAGCTTCAGGTCGAGTCTGAAGCCAATCAGTACATCCCGTTTTCGCTTGACGACGTGAGTCTGGACTACTGCGTCATTGGGCCTGGCCCGAACTCCGGCCCCGAAGTCGAAGTGCTGATCGCCGCTTCACGCAAGGAGCGGGTGCAGGACCGGCAAGGCCTGGCTGAGGCTGCAGGCCTGAACCTGGTGATCCTCGACCTCGAGAACCATGCCGCATTGCTGGCCATCAGTCGATTGGTCGCCATGCTGCCCCAGGCAGGCCGTAACGGCTTGGTCGCCCTCTTCGAAATCGGCGCCGACAGCACCAGCCTGAAGGTGCTGCGTGAAGGCGAATTGCTTTACGACCGTGACCAGGCGTTTGGTGGATCACAGCTCACCACCCTGATTTCTCGCCAATACAGCCTGTCGATTGATGTGGCCGAACAGAGGAAGCGGTCCGGTGACCTGCCCGAAGACTTTGCCGCCACCATCCTGGCGCCGTTTGTCGACACCTTGGCACAAGAGATCGGCCGCGCGTTGCAGTACTTCTTCACCAGTACGCCGCACCATCGAGTGCACCACGTCATGTTGGCCGGCGGCAGCGCCACATTGACGGGCCTCCCTGACCGGGTGACCTCGCTGACCGGGTTCGTGACGAGCGTGGTCAATCCGTTCGAAGGCATGAGAACCGGGCCTGCGGTGCGCGAGGCCAGGGTGCGCAAAGAGGCCTCTTCTTACCTCACCGCCTGCGGCCTCGCGATGAGGCGTTACTTGCCATGATCCGGATCAACTTGTTGCCTCACCGGGAAGCCAGGCGCCGTCAGCGCCAGCGCCGGTTCTTCATCGGTATTGGCCTGGCGGCAGCGGCGGGGTCGATGATCGTCGGATTGTGGTTCGGCGGCGTTCAGCGACTGAGCCAGATCCAGCTGGCCCGAAACAGCTTGTTGCGCACCGAAATGGGCCTCCTGGAGCTTCAGATCAAGGACATAGCCCACTTGCGCGCCGAGATCGCCGGACTCAAGTCGCGCCAGGCTGCAGTCGAAGAGTTGCAGCTCAACCGAAATCTGCCGGTTCATTTGCTCGATCAATTGGTGAGGCTCTGCCCAGACGGCGTCTACCTCAGCAGCCTCAAGCAGACTGAGAGTCTGGTGCTGTTGACCGGTCTGGCGCAGACGAACGAGCGGGTGTCGGAGTTTCTTCGCAATACCCAGAACAACTCGGCTTGGCTGGACGGCATGGAATTGGTCGAAATCAAGGCTGTCCTGTTGCCGATCGCGGCGGGCTTGCGTGAGCAGCGGCGGCTCTACGAATTCGCGCTGCGCGTGGCGGTCAAGCCGCCAGCTGCGGCGGCGTCTGGCCCTGGTGGCGGGCGCAAAGCCGCCTGAGGGACTGCCGATGGCCGACAGCCGCCTTGCGATAAATCTTGGCCTGACCGCGTCATTCGAACGCGTGGCGTTGCAGTTCCGTGGCCTGAATCCGCGCCTGCCCGGGCAGTGGCCGCTCTTGCCCAAGGTCTGCGCCTGGGGGAGCGCCGCCGCGCTGGCGCTGGCCTTGGGCTGGTTGCTGTTGGTCTCAGGCGCCGCAGACCAGCTCGAGGCTGACCGCAGGGTCGAATCTGGGCTCAAAGACGAGTACCGAGCCAAGCTGGGGCAAGCGGTCAACCTAGCGGCTTTGCGCAATCAGAAGGTTCAGGTGCAGGACTATGTCACCCAGCTTGAGCGCCAGCTCCCCGGCAAGGCCGAGATGGACGCGTTGCTGTCCGACATCAACCAGGCCGGCATTGGTCGCGGCCTTCAGTTCGAGCTTTTTCGCCCCGGTCAAGTGGAGATCAAGGACTACTACGCGGTGTTGCCCATCAGCGTGCGCGTGACGGGCCACTTTCACGACATCGGTTCATTCACGGCTGACCTCGCCAACCTCTCGCGCATCGTGACGCTGCACAACTTGGCGATCGTGCCCGCGGCCAAGGACAGCGCCGGCCTGCTGACGATGGACGCGGTCGCACGAACCTATCGCTACCTGGACAGCGCCGAGTTGGCCGAGCTGCGCAAGACCCGCGCCGAAACGGAAGCCAAGGCCAAAGGAGCCCGCCGATGATCGGACGATCGGCGTTCTGCGCCGCCGCTTCCGTGCTGCGACAGACCTTGTTGCTGAGCATGCTCGGCGGTTTGCTGGTTGCTTGCGAGGCAGAAAATCAGGACCTGCAGGCGTGGATGGCGCTGCAACGTCGCGAGGCCAAGCCCCGCGTGCAGTCGTTGGCCGCGCCCAAGAAGTTTGAGCCAGTGCCCTATGCCAACGCCGGGCAAGTCGACCCCTTCTCCAGCCAGAAGCTTAGCGTTGCGATCCATCAGCAAGCCGGGCAACCAAATTCGTTGCGGTCCCCGGAGTCGAACCGACCCAAGCAGCCACTGGAGTCATTGCCGCTGGATGCCATGAGCATGGTGGGCAGTGTCAACAAGGCTGGTGTGGCGTTTGCGCTGATCAAGGTTGACAAGCAGCTCTACCAGGTCAGGCTGGGCGATTACCTCGGACCAAATTTTGGCCGCGTGACCCGCGTGACCGAGAACGAGCTCGGCTTGCGCGAGCTGGTGCAGGACGCTGCTGGCGAATGGACTGAGCGCGCGGTCACCATGCAACTGCAAGAGCGCGCTCACGAGAAGGCGCGATGAACCACTCTCAGGAGCCGAGCATGTTCAAGTGGCGTCATCGGTTGGCTGTCTTCGTGTTGGTGAGTGTCGCGCCATCGCTTGCGCTGGCCGAGAATGCGATCTTGGCGATCACTAGCAACACCCAAGCCAGCACTGACGCGGTGCGGATCGAGCTCGCTGAGCCGCTGAATCTGCCACCAACTGCATTCTTGGTGCAAACGCCGCCGCGCATCGCGATCGACCTTCCCCGGGTGACCAATGCGATGGGCCGCAACCTGGTTGACATCAACCAGGGCAATCTGCGGTCGGTAGCGATCGCTCAGGCCGGCGAGCGGACGCGCCTAGTGCTCAACCTGCGGCAGGCCGTTGGCTACCGCACCGAGTTGCAGGGTAAGGTGCTGGTGGTGCTGCTCGACAACGCCGGCGCTGCGGCGCCAGTTGCCGGCAATGCGGCGCAACAGCACTTTGCGGCGCCGCAAAGCCATGAAAATCTACCGTTGCGTGATATCGATTTCCGGCGCGGTGCCGATGGTGCAGGTCGGGTCATCGTTGCGCTGGCCAGCACCCAGGTCGGGGTTGACATCCGCCAACAAGGCCAGAGCCTGGTGGTCGAGTTCATGCGCTCAAGCCTGCCCGAGACACTTCGCCGCCGGCTCGATGTGGCCGATTTCGGCACACCTGTGCAATTCGTGACGACGACCCAGAGCGGTGACCGGGTTCGCATGGTGGTTGAGCCGCGTGGCAACTGGGAGCACAGCGCCTACCAAAGCGACCAGCAGTTTGTGCTCGAACTGCGTCCGCTCAAGGTCGACCCGAACAAGCTGACCGCCAGCGCGGGATTTGCGGGCGAAAAGCTGTCGCTTAACTTCCAGAATATCGAAGTGCGTGCGCTGCTGCAGGTGATCGCCGACTTCACCAGCTTCAACGTCGTGACCAGCGACAGCGTGACTGGCGGCGTCACGCTTCGACTCAAGGACGTGCCTTGGGACCAGGCCCTCGACATCATCTTGCAGAGCAAGGGCCTGGGCGTTCGCAAGTCGGGCAACGTGCTGTGGATTGCACCCAAGGAGGAGTTGTTGGCCAAGGAGCAGCTCGAACTGGAGTCGAAGAAGAAGACGGCTGAGCTCGAACCGGTTCGCACGCAGTCGTTTCAGCTCAACTATGCCCGCGCCGACGAATTGGCGCGCGGCCTGTCCGGTCAGACTGGTGCGGGGGCTTCAAGTGCTGCGGGGGGCGCTGGGGGCACCGGAGGCTCGGCCTCAGGAGGCGCCCAAGCCCAAAGAATCCTGTCGGCACGTGGTAGTGTGATTTTTGAAAGCCGCACCAACCAGCTTTTCGTCACCGACATTCCCGCCAAGCTCGAGGAAGTCCAGTTGCTGATCGCCAAGATCGACATCCCGGTGCGCCAAGTGTTGATCGAGGCCCGTATCGTAGAGGCCGACGACCGCTTCGGGCGCGCACTCGGCGTCAAGCTGGGCGCCTCGGATCTGCGTGGCGTGCAGGGCGGCATACCGGGCTATTCGGTCGGTAGCGGCAACTACCTCACCATTGCCGGCAACTACAACGCGGCCGGGTCCCAGACGCTGCAACCTGGCGCGACCAATGCCTACAGCAACACCCAGTTCGTGAACCTGCCAGCCAACACTGTCAACTCGGTGTTCTCTGGTGCTGCGGCCTTGCCGAGCTTTGCGCTGTCGTTGTTCAGCCCTGCGGCCAATCGCTTTCTGAACCTAGAGCTGTCAGCCCTGGAGGCCGACGGCAAGGGCAAGATCATCTCCAGCCCTCGGGTCATCACCGCCGACCAGACCAAGGCCTTGATCGAGCAGGGCACCGAGTTGCCCTACCAGGTGGCCACCTCGAGCGGCGCGACGTCGATCCAGTTCCGCAAGGCCAACTTGAAGCTCGAAGTCAAGCCGCAGATCACGCCCGAAGGCAGTGTGATCATGGTGCTCGACATCAACAAGGACAGCGTGGGTCAATCCACGCCGCAGGGCTTTGCGATCGACACCAAGCATGTGCAGACCGAGGTCTTGGTCGAAAACGGCGGTACGGTGGTGATTGGTGGCATCTTCACGCAGACCGAGAGCCTCGACGTCAACAAGGTGCCTTTGCTGGGCGATGTGCCCTATGTGGGCGCGCTGTTTCGCAACACCGCCAAGGTGGCGACCAAGACCGAATTGCTGATCTTCATCACGCCCAAGATCGTGACCGACCGCGCTGCGGCGCGCTGACCTGCGCCACGGTTGGCGTACTTCCCAGGGGAATTTTCATGTTGCGGTTGTTCAAGCTCAGGGCTCGCCTGTGCGGGCTGTGCGGGCTGTGCGGGCTGTGCCTGTCGATCTTGCTGCCCGGTTGCGGCGGCGGTGGTGGCGGATCGATCGACGTAGGCGCGCCCGTGCTGCCAGGCACCGGCTCGGGTTCTGGCGCCGGATCCACCAGCAGTGCGTCGGTCACCCTGGCCGTGTCTTCGCCGACGTTGACGGTGGCGAGCCCAGTCACTGTGACGCTGACGGTGCGCGACGCCAAGGGCAGTCCGATGGCCGGAGCGGTGATAGACCTGAGCACCGAGCGCGGCACCTTGGCAAGCTTGAATGTGGTGTCGGTCGCCACCGACGCCAAGGGCAACGCGACCGCGCTGCTGTCAGCCCCAAGCGGCGGACTGTCCGGTGCTGATCAAGTGATCGGCGTCGCCAAGCTTGGCACCACCACGGTCCAGGGCAGCGTCAGTTTCACGGTCGCAAGCAGCCAGCCGACGATCGGACTGACGATCAGTGCGAGCACGCTGCGCGGATCGACAGGTGCCGAAACATTGCGTGCCCTGGTCAAGGACGCTGCTGGCAGCCCAGCTACCAATACGCTGGTTTCGTTCACTTCGGTCGGCGGGCGTGTCGTGCTCGGCGCGCCATCGGCCAAGACTGACGGCCTGGGCGTCGCTACTGTGACGGCCGCCGTTGGGGATTCGACCTTGACTGCAGCCGATACGCTAACGGTCAGCGCCACCGTGGGCACTGTGGCCGTGACGAGCGCTCTGGTCGTGCAGTTGCTGGCCGACTTACCGTCTTTGTCCGTCACCGCCAGCAATTCCAATGTCACCGCAGCGGCGCCGGCGACATTGTCGATCTTGGTGAAAAGCAGTACCGGCCTTGCCGTCGGCGCCGGCACCCTGGTCAAAGTCAGTTCCTTGTTCGGCCTGAGCGCTTTCGACGCGGTGACGTTGGCGACCAACTCGATCGGCATGGCGCAGCTGACGGTGACGCCAAGAGCCGCCAACAGCAACGGCGCCGATCAGATCGATCTCACGTCGACCGTCGGCGGTGTGACGATCACAGTGCCTTACGTGGTGCAGGTTTCTTCTTCAAATCTGAACGCGCCACCGGTGCTGCAGACTTAGTTGTCGTCGACGACTGTCAGTGCCGCGTCGCCCGCCACTGTGACGGCCATCCTCAGTGATGGCAAAGGGCAGGCTGTCGCGGGTGCTGTCATCACCTTCTCGGTGGTGCGAGGGCTGGCCCAGACCAACCTCGGCACCGCATTGACCGATGCTTCGGGCAGGGCGACGGCGCTCCTGTCGCCGGTGAGTTCGACTATTGCCGGTGCCGATGAAGTCTCCGCTTCGGCCAGCTTTGCGGGCGCGGCATTGCAGAGCACCAAGGGCTTCCAGATTCAGTCCACCCCTGTGGCGCTGTCGGGCTTGACGTCGGCAATTCCTTCCCTGGGCGCCTACGGCCAGACGACGCTGACGTTGCGCGTCACAGGGGCCTCGGTCGGTTCGCCCGTCAACGTCAGCCTCACGTCCTCCTGCGTCAGTCAAGGCAAAGCGAGCTTGTCGCCCTTAACCTTCATAGCGACCAGCGCAAGCGTGGTCTTGCAGTACAAGGACAACGGTTGCGGGGCGGTGCAAGCCGAGGATAAATTGCAGGCCAGCATTGTGGGCGGTTCCGGTAGCGCGTCGCTGAGTTTGCCGATCGCGACACCGTTGGCTTCGAGCCTGGCCTTTGTGTCGGCGTCGCCAGAGGTCATCTACATCAAGGGGTCAGGCTTTACCGAGACATCCATTGTGACCTTCGAGGTCCGCGACGGTGCTGGCAACATCTTGCCCAACCGCAACGTGGCACTGTCGTTGCTGACACGCGGCGGTGGCGTCACGATCGACGGCGGCATGGCCGATGTTTCCCAAGTCTCCGATGCCGCCGGCCGGGTGACGGCACGGGTCAACGCTGGCACGCTGCCCACGCCGATCCGTGTCTCTGCCGCGCTGAGCGGTGTGTTGCCTGTCGTCGCGACCGTTTCGAGCAACCTCAGCGTCGCGGTGGGTCTGCCCTCGCAACTGAATTTTTCTCTGGCTCAGGCGACCAAGAATATCGAGGGCTTCAACATCGACGGCACGCCCAACAGCTACAACGTCATTGCGTCTGACCGCAACGGCAACCCGGTACCTGCCGGCACATCAATCAACTTCGTCGCCGAAGGGGGCCAGATCGAGTCGATCAAGCAGATCCAACGGGTCTCGGGTTTGGCGCGAACGACGGCCGGATTTGTCTCATCCAACCCAAGACCTGCTGACGGTCGCATCACCGTGACGGCCTATGCCTTGGGCGAAGAGTCCTTCATCGACCAGAACGGCAACAATATTTACGACCTTGGCGAGCCATTCCAGGACTTGGGCAATGTTTTCAAGGACAGAGTCTTCGACGGCTTCTACGATCTCAGCCTCGACGAATACCTGCCAACCAATATCGCCAACACCTCCCCCTGTGTCGCGCCTAATGCGGCAGCGGGTGCGACCATCGCCACCACGGCATTGCTGGCACTTGACCCGAGCACGCCGTCGATGGGTGGCATCACCTGCGACGGTACCTGGAGTGGCGGCGGCAAGGTCTATGTGCGCCGCGCCACCGAGACGGTCCTGTCGACTTCGGCGGCTCGGGTGTTGTGGGCCGGCAAAAGCGGTTTGGACGCGTCATGCGAGGCGATCACCTTGCAGACGGGGCCGCAGCCGACGACCACGTCGGTGTTCACGCCGGTGCTGAGTGGTCAGATCTGGTACGGCGCCGACTCGTCAATTGCGCTGCCGTTCATCGTCGCGGATGCCAACACCTTTTCCTTACCCGGCCCAAACGCATCTGTGGGCCGATTCAACCCTATGGCCGCTGGAACGACGGTGACCGTCTCGACGCCAACCACCGGCCTGAAGGTGACGCTGGGTGGGGGCTCGCCGGTGCCCAGCACCACAGAGGCCACCTTGGCCGCGGTCGGGGTCACCTTCGACACGGTGTCTTCGGGCGTTGTGTTCGTGACCGTCACGTCGCCCAGCGGCGTGGCGTCAACCTACGCCATCAATGTGCAGCAAGCGACGGCGCTCAACCCCAAGCCCAGTGACTGCCCTTGATGCGGCGGTTTGACCTGATGGAAGCCTGGGCCCGAACGGACTCCACGACCCAGACCTGTGCTCGCCCGCCGATACACTCTGGAGGTATGAATGTCATTGCCATGCTGATCGGCTCACCCGCTTTTCTTGAGCTGGGCCGGACTCCGTGGTGGACCGTGGTGGGCGATTGATCGGTGATGCCGTCGTCCATGCTGAGCCATCGATGTCCGGCATGAGTGCTGCCACCATCGCACTGGTGGGCATGCCCGGCTGTGGCAAGTCCACGGTCGGCCGCCAGCTGGCCCGCCAGCTGGGTTGGCGCTTTGTCGACAGCGACCATGAGATCGAGCGCGAGATCGGCGCCTCGATCCGGGCCTTTTTCGAGCAGCATGGCGAGCCGGCTTTTCGTGATCTGGAGCAACAGACCATCGCAATGCTGGCCCAGCAGGCCGGTGCGGTGCTGGCCACCGGCGGTGGGGCGGTGCTGCGTGATGCCAACCGTCAGGCGCTTAAGCGTCACTGCGAGGTGGTCTACCTGAGATCGGCACCCGAGGAGTTGTTTCGTCGCCTGCGCCACGACACCCAACGCCCGCTGCTGCAGGTCAAGGACCCGCTCAAGCGTCTGCGGGACCTGTACCAGGAGCGCGATGCGCTTTATCGCGACGCTGCCGATTTCGTGATCGAAACCGGTCGACCGTCGGTACCCACGTTGGTCAACATGATTCTGATGCAGCTGGAACTGGCCGGCGTGATCGACCCCGCCCGGGTGCCTTCGACGGTCAGACGCGTGCCGCCGTCTTCGGGTTGAGCCGCAGGTCGTCCGGCCATCGCGCCGAATACACTGGGCCGCCATGAACGCCGCCATCGCCACGACCCAGGTGCCCATTGCGCTGGGTGATCGCAGTTATGACATCCACATCGGCTGTGGCCTGTTGGGCCAAGCCGCATCTTGGGCCGGTCTGCCAGCCTCCAACGAGGCGCTGATCGTCACCAACACGGCGGTGGGCCCGCTGTACGCCGATCGATTGGCCGCTCAGCTCGGAGGTCGCCACCGCCGATTGCTGCAGGTTGTGCTGCCAGATGGCGAGCAGCACAAGAACGCTGCGACGCTGGAACTTATCTACGACAAGCTGCTGGCCGAAGGCTGCGACCGCAAGACCGTGATCTATGCGCTGGGCGGCGGTGTGGTCGGCGATATGGCGGGATTTGCTGCCGCCTGCTACATGCGCGGGGTGCCGTTTGTGCAGGTTGCGACCACCTTGCTGGCGCAGGTGGACTCGTCGGTCGGTGGCAAGACCGCGATCAATCACCCGCTCGGCAAGAACATGATTGGCGCTTTCTACCAACCGCTGCGCGTCATCTGCGACCTGGACCTGCTCGACACTTTGCCAGCGCGCGAACTGTCGGCTGGACTGGCCGAGATCATCAAGTACGGGCCAATCGCTGATTCCTCGTTGCTGGACTGGATCGAGGACCATGTCGATGCGCTGCGCGGCGGCGACAAAGCCGCGCTGGCGCATGCCGTGCGCAGGTCCTGTGAGATCAAGGCGGCCGTGGTCGGGCAGGACGAACGCGAAGGCGGGCTTCGTGCGATCCTCAACTTCGGCCACACCTTTGGCCACGCGATCGAGGCTGGGCTTGGCTATGGAAGCTGGTTACACGGCGAGGCGGTGGGCTGCGGCATGGTGATGGCAGCCGATCTGTCGGTCCGATTGGGACTGGCTGACGCTGCGCTGGTGCCGCGATTGCAGCGCCTGTGCCAGCGCGCGGGCTTGCCGGTGCTCGCGCCGGCACTGCCGATGTCTCGCTGGATGAGCCTGATGCGCGGTGACAAGAAGAGCGAGGCGGGCGAGATCCGTTTCGTGCTGATTGATGGCTTGGGCCGAGCGCTGATCCGACCGGCACCCGACGCGTTGGTGGCGTCGGTGATCGCCGCGCACAGTGTGGCCGCCTGACCGGTCCAGCACAGGTTCTTGCCGACCATGGCGCTCGCCCCCTACGCCAGCGATGCCGCCAAAAGCCGCGGGCGCCGTCATGATGAACCCGCGGTTCGGCTGCGCAACGCTTTTCAGCGCGACCGTGACCGCATCGTTCACAGCACCGCGTTCAGGCGCCTGGTCTACAAGACCCAAGTCTTCATCAACCACGAGGGCGATCTGTTTCGCACCCGGTTGACCCATTCGCTCGAGGTGGCGCAGCTGGGCCGCTCGATCGCTCGCGGGCTGGCGCTGGACGAAGACCTGGTCGAGGCGATTGCACTGGCCCACGACCTGGGCCACACGCCGTTCGGTCATGCGGGTCAAGATGCGTTACACGACTGCATGGCCCAGCACGGCGGTTTCGAGCACAACCTGCAGAGCCTGCGGGTGGTCGACCAGTTGGAGGCGCGCTATCCTGACTTTGACGGTTTGAATCTGAGCTTCGAGACCCGCGAGGGCATCCTCAAGCACTGCAGCCGTCGGGATGCCATTGCGTTGGACGCTGCTGAACCCGGCGGCGTGGCGCGACGCTTTATCGACGGCACCCAGCCCAGCCTGGAGGCCCAGCTCACCGATTTGGCCGACAGCATCGCCTACAACGCCCATGACATTGACGACGGCGTGCGGTCTGGCCTGCTGCACTTTGAGCAACTGCTTGAGCTGCGGGCGGTGCGCCTGCATCGCGACCAGGCCCTGGCCGATCATCCCAAGTTGGCTGATCAGCCCGGTCGGCGGCTGTTGTTCGAGACCATCCGGCGCATGCTGTCGGCACAGGTCCATGATGTGATTGATTGCACCGCGGCGGCGCTGGCTGTGGCGCAGCCCGCCGATGCGGACGCGGCGCGTCAGAGGTCGCGGCTGCTGCGCTTTTCCGAGCCTGTGCAGGCCGACAGCACCGCGCTCAAGCGCCTGCTGTTCGCTGCACTCTACCGCCATCCCCAAGTCATGCGCACCACCGATGTTGCGCGCCAGGTGGTGCGCGAGTTGTTTGCGGCCTATGTCGCCGCGCCCGCCGAGATGCCGGCCGACCATGCGGCCATGGCTGATCGCTACCGAGCGGTGGCCGACTACGTGGCCGGCATGACCGACCGCTTCGCTGCGCGCGAGCACCGGCGCTTGACGGGCCGCGATGCCTTTGCGGCGCTGGCGTCCGGCGTGTTGCGATCCGATGCGGCGGTCGCCCTGTCGTCACCCGCTGCCTGAATCATGGCTCGGCTGCCCAGACTCGCGCTGGCGGGCCACGCGCATCTGGTTTCCCTGTACGGCCACAGCGGGCAGGCGGTGTTCATCGACGATGAGGACAGGCGCCAATTCCTGGCGGCGCTGCGCGAGTCGGCACTTCAGCAGCGTGTATCCGTCCATGGCTATGCGCTGCTGGATGACCATGTCCACCTGCTGCTGTCGCCCACCACCGGCGATGGCCTGGGCAGGTTGATGCAGGGGCTGGGCCGGCGCTATGGCGCCGGCTTCAACCGCCGCCATGGCCGCCGGGGCACGCTGTGGGCCGGGCGTTTTCGCGCCACGGTGGTGCAGCCCGGCGCTCTGTTGCTGGACGCGATGCTGTTCATCGACCATCACCCGGTTCGCACCGGTCGGGTCGCTGCGGCGCCAGACCATCCGTGGTCCAGTGCTCGTCACCACCTGGGATCGGTGGCCGATGGCTTGATCACCGAATGCAGCGCCTGGTGGCTGCTGGGCAACACGCCGTTCGAGCGCGAAGCTGCGTACCGCCGAATGCTGGACGAAGGCTTGCCTTTATCCCGCGCGACGATGCTGGCCGAGGCTGGCCGCAAGGATTGGGCACTGGGGGATGCGTCGTTTCTGGCCGACCTGGCACAACGGACAGCGCGTCCGGTTCGGCCTCGACCCAGAGGTCGGCCCAGCGCCAAGCCGAAAAGCCTGGCAGGCGACGTCTAGGGCGGTGCGGCCGCGCAGCCAGGCGCGGGAATTGCTAAATACAGCGAGACGGCAAAATTTTGATATGTCCCCATTTTTTAATGCGGACCAAGCATTTGATGTCAATAATTAAGCCTGACCCTATTTAAATTAACTTGAATGGATTGCTGCGCTGCAGTA
>CANFPU010000071.1 GCA_947448955.1 Burkholderiales bacterium | reverse complement strand
GTCTGGTCGGGTCGGAGCTCAGCTGAGGGTGGGCGCGTGATGATGCGCTCGGGAATCACCGGGCCTGTGCTGCCGTCAGCGCGCCGACTCGGCTGCCGATTCTTCCACTCGCACAATCGATACACCAAAGTCTTGGCCACGTCCTTGATCACCGCGAAGCCGCCCGCCATGTCACCGTACAAGGTGCAGTATCCCGTGGCCATCTCACTCTTGTTACCGGTGGTCAGCACGATGGACCCGAACTTGTTGGACAAGGCCATCAGCAATGTGCCCCGGATACGGGCTTGGATGTTCTCCTCTGTCGCGTCTTCGGCCAGTCCGGCGAATTCGGCCGCCAGACTGCCGCGGAAAGCCTCGAACATCGGCAGGATCGCGATTTCGTCGTAGCGCACACCGAGGCGCTGGGCCATTTCACGGGCATCGATCCAGGAGATGTCGGCGGTGTACGGCGAGGGCATCATCACCGTGCGAACCCGGTCTGCCCCCAACGCATCGACCGCGATCGCCAGCACCAGCGCCGAGTCCACGCCACCCGACAGACCGATGATGATCCCTGGAAAACCATTCTTGCCGACATAGTCGCGCACGCCGGTCACCAGAGCAGCCCAAGCCTGGGCCTCGACCTCGGGCACCGACTGCACGGTGCCGCTCATCGTGCCATCCCCCTGCCAATCGACCATCACCAGGCCCTCTTCGAAGCTGGCGCCGCGCGCGGCCACCCGGCCCTGGGCATCGAGCGCAAACGAAGCGCCGTCAAACACCACTTCGTCCTGTCCACCGACCAGGTGGGCATAGAGCAGCGGCAGGCCACAGCTCTGAACCCGCTGCACCATGCGATCCTCGCGTTCGCCGCTCTTGTCGAGGTGAAACGGCGAGGCATTGATCACGCAGAGCATCTCGGCGCCGGCGGCGCGCGCAGCCTGCGCAGGCTCGTCAAACCAGGCGTCCTCGCAGATCAACAGGCCAAATCGCCGGCCAGCGACGGTGAACACGACCGCGCCCTGACCCGCGTCACGACCGGAGGCAAAGTAGCGACGTTCGTCGAAGACTTGGTAGTTGGGCAGTTCGCGCTTGCAATACGTCGCCGACACAGCGCCGTCAACCAGGACCGAGGCCGCGTTGAAGCGCTGCTGCACCGCATGCGACTTGGTTCTCAAGTCACCGCGCTCACCCCATTGATGCGGGTGCCCCACCACCACCGACAAGCCAGCGAACTGGGCGAGCGCGACCGCCAGCTCTGCCAGGGCGTCAGCGCAAGCCATCATGAAGGCCGGGCGCAACAGCAGGTCCTCCGGCGGATAGCCTGTGAGCGCGAGTTCGGGTGTGACCAGCAAGTTGGCACCCTCGGCATGGGCTTGCCTCGCGCAATCGACAATGCGGCGCGCGTTGCCGGCCAGATCGCCGACAGTGGCGTTGAACTGGGCCAGCGCGATGCGCACCGGAGCCTGGGTGAGAGTTGACATACGGTGTGGGATCAGATGCAAGGCAACAGAGTGTCGTCAGATGTTATCCGGGTCTTTGATGACCCCAGAGGAATCGAACGCTCAGCGTGGAATGCACTGCTGGCCAAGCAGTCTCGACCAACGCCATTCATGCGCTGGGAGTACCTCAGCGCACTGCATGCCTCGGGCAGCGCGGTACCCAGCGCGGGCTGGCATCCGCGCTTCGTCACCGTCGAACGAGAAGGTGAGTTGGTTGGGGCGGCACCTGCTTACCTGAAAACCCATTCCTACGGCGAATACGTGTTCGACTGGGCATGGGCCGATGCCTACCAACGACACGGGCTGCGCTATTACCCGAAACTGCTGGTGGCAGTGCCTTTCACCCCCGTGCCGGGCAGCCGCTTGATGGCGACCGACGAGCCCGCCAGGCTGCTGCTGCTGGACGCTATCGCCCAACTTGCGGCGCACGAGCAGGCCTCGTCCATCCACCTGCTGTTCCATGCCGAGACGGAAACGCCCGCGATCGCCGAGCGGCAGTGGCTGGTACGCCAGGGCGTGCAGTTCCACTGGACCCAGCATGACCCCGCGCCGTGGCCTGATTTCGACGCCTTTCTGGCCAGCCTGCAGCGCGAAAAGCGCAAGAAAATCCTGCAAGAGCGACGCAAAGTCTCCGACGCAGGCGCCGTCTTCACCGCTTATGAGAGTGCAGCCATCACGCCCGAGTTGTGGCAATTCTTCCACCACTGCTACACCCTGACCTACCGCGCACACCACTCGACGCCCTACCTCACTGCCGAGTTTTTCGATGCCATGGCCTCGACAATGCCGGAGCACTGGTTGATGTTCGTCGCTCATCGCGAGGGTCGACCCATCGGCGCATCGCTGGTCGCGCTCGCCCCAGCGCAGGGAGAAGCCTATGGCCGTTACTGGGGCTGCACCGAGTACCTGCCTTGCCTGCATTTCGAGGCCTGCTACTACCAGCCGCTGCAGTGGTGCATCACCAACGGCTACCGACGCTTCGAAGGCGGCGCACAAGGCGAACACAAGATGGCGCGGGGCCTGCTACCGGTGGGCACGAAATCAGCCCACTGGCTGGCGCATCCGGAATTCTCCCGCGCGGTGCAAGATTTTCTGACACGCGAAGGCCAAGGCATGGCCTCCTACGTTGACGAGCTGCGCGAACACAGCCCGTTCAAGAACGTCAGCTAACGATCAGGGGCGGCCAGCCTGAAAGGCCGCCATGCCGCCGACAATCTCTTTGTGCGCTTCTTCGGGGCCGACCCAGCCATGCACCTTGACCCACTTGCCAGGCTCCAAATCCTTGTAGTGTTCGAAAAAATGTTGGATCGTCTTGATGCGCAGGGGGTTGAGGTCTTCCGGCTTCTGCCATTGGCTGTAGATCGACAAGATCTTGTCGATCGGCACCGCCAGTAGCTTGTTGTCGCCACCAGCCTCGTCTTCCATCTTCATCATGCCCAGCGCCCGGCAGGTCACCACTACGCCGGAGATCAAGGGCACCGGCGTGATCACCAGCACGTCCACCGGGTCGCCGTCCTCCGACAAAGTGTTCGGGATGTAGCCGTAGTTGCAGGGGTAGTGCATCGCCGTGCTCATGAAGCGGTCGACGAACAGCGCACCTGATTCATGGTCGACCTCGTACTTGATCGGGTCAGCGTTCATCGGAATTTCGATGATCACGTTGAATTCCTGGGGCGCTTTAGCGCCCGGCGTGACGTTGTGCAGGCTCATGGATGACTGGATCAAAAAGGGAAAACCCTTATTCTACGAACCAGGCTTGCCAAGGCCTGACGGCAGGATTGATTTACGCACCTGCAGGAAAACACCGTTCCGGCATTCGCGCCGATCACTTACAGTCGGCGACGCCACCAACACTTGGCTGCAACTGCAGCGGTCGGGTAGGAGCAACACCGGTGGCACATCCATCACAGGGCCAAAGCCGAGCCGCAGCACAGCTCGACGGCGGCTCTTCGTTTTCTTGCGGGGAAGGAGATACCTTGATTTCGACCACCACGGCGCTCTATGCAGCGTTGGCTTGCGGCCTAGCGGCTGTGCTTTACGGGTTTGTTCAACGCAGCTGGATCTTGCGTCAGGACGCGGGCAATGCCCGGATGCAGGAGATCGCAGGCGCTATCCAGCAAGGTGCGGCGGCCTACTTGGCGCGGCAATACCGCACGATCGCGATCGTCGGTGTGGTGCTGGCAGTGTTGATTGGGGTGTTCCTGGACGGTACCTCTGCGGTGGGCTTCGTGCTCGGCGCAGTGCTGTCAGGTGCCTGCGGCTTCATCGGTATGAACGTCTCGGTCAAGGCCAATGTGCGCACTGCGCAGGCCGCCACGCGCGGCATCGGGCCAGCGCTTGACGTCGCCTTCAAGGGCGGCGCGATCACCGGCATGCTGGTGGTCGGCCTGGGATTGCTCGGCGTGGGCATCTTCTTCCTGTTCATCACAGGCAACGGCAACATGACGCCCAACAAGGAACTCTCAGCGGTGCTCAAGCCGCTGCTGGGCTTTGCTTTCGGCTCGTCGCTGATTTCGATCTTCGCGCGCCTAGGCGGTGGCATCTTCACCAAGGGCGCCGACGTCGGCGCGGACTTGGTGGGCAAGGTCGAAGCAGGCATCCCCGAGGACGATCCACGCAACCCGGCAGTGATCGCTGACAACGTCGGTGACAACGTCGGTGACTGCGCCGGCATGGCCGCCGACCTGTTCGAGACCTATGCGGTCACCCTGATCGCCACAATGGCACTGGGTGCGCTGACGGTCGTCGGTCCTTCACAGATGGCCGCGGTAATCTATCCGCTGCTGCTGGGTGGCGTGTCGATCATCGCGTCGATCATCGGCTGCAGCTTTGTCAAGGCCTCACCCGGCATGAAGAACGTGATGCCGGCGCTCTACAAGGGCTTGGCAGTGGCCGGTGGTCTGTCGCTGATCGCTTTCTACTTCGTCACCACGAAGATGATGCCCGACGACACACTCGGCGCCGGCACGCAGATACGGCTGTGGGGCGCTTGCGCCGTCGGCCTGGTATTGACCGCCGCGCTGGTCTGGATCACCGAGTACTACACCGGCACCCAATACCCGCCGGTCAAGCACATCGCGCAAGCCTCGACCACCGGTCATGGCACCAACATCATTGCCGGACTGGGTGTGTCAATGCGCTCGACCGCCTGGCCGGTGCTGATGGTCTGCTTGGCCATTCTGGCCGCCTACTCGTTGGCAGGCCTGTACGGTATCGCCATCGCCGCCACGGCGATGCTCAGCATGGCCGGCATCGTGGTCGCGTTGGACGCCTACGGCCCCATCACCGACAACGCCGGCGGCATCGCCGAGATGTCCGAGCTGCCCAAGAGCGTGCGTGACGTGACCGACCCGCTGGACGCCGTAGGCAACACGACCAAGGCCGTGACCAAGGGCTACGCCATCGGTTCTGCCGGCTTGGCCGCGCTGGTGTTGTTCGCTGACTACACCCACTCGCTCGCAGGCCGCGGTCTGAACGTGAGCTTCGACCTCAGCGACCCCAAAGTGATTGTCGGCCTATTCATCGGCGGACTGATCCCTTACCTGTTCGGCGCGATGGCGATGGAGGCCGTTGGCCGCGCTGCCGGGTCGGTGGTGGTTGAAGTGCGTCGCCAGTTCGCGGACGGCCAAATCATGGCAGGCAAGCGCAAACCAGACTACAGCGCTGCAGTCGACATGCTGACCACCGCTGCGATCAAGGAAATGATCGTCCCTTCGCTGTTGCCCGTGGTGGTGCCGATCATCGTCGGCCTGACATTGGGTGCTGCTGCGCTCGGCGGCCTGCTGATGGGCACGATCGTGACCGGCCTGTTCGTGGCGATCTCGATGTGCACTGGCGGCGGCGCCTGGGACAATGCCAAGAAATACATCGAAGACGGCCATTTCGGCGGCAAGGGCAGCGACACCCACAAGGCCGCTGTCACCGGCGACACCGTGGGTGATCCGTACAAGGACACCGCCGGCCCGGCCGTGAACCCGCTGATCAAGATCATCAACATCGTGGCGCTGCTGATCGTGCCCTTGCTGCCGATCGGACCCGCCACGAGTGGCGCGGCCCACAGCGCCAAGGAACCCGTTGCAGCAGTGGCCACTGCCGCAGCATCGGCCGCCGCACCCGCGAGCGCCGCTGGCCTGGCCAGCGCCGCCAGCGATGCCGCAAGCGGTAACGCGCCCAAAGCCGAGGCGCCCGCCTCCAAGTGATGCCAAGCGTCAGGTGACCTGACGCGCAGCAAGCCATCAAGCCGGCACCTGCCGGCTTGATGCTTTTTGGGCTGTCAACGGCTGACAAGGCGCGGCCAGCCTGCACTGGGCCATCGGCGCATGCCCATGCCTTGCGATCTGCCCGTGGGCTCGCGGTCTGCTGGCATCCCACCCGAGAGCAGTTGACCGAGTCCTGCCGGTTCAGCCGGTCCTTGGACGCCGACCGCGCAGAGCCTTGAGGGTTTTGCCCAATGTTTGAATGTGGCGGATCAGGCATCCTGAACCGAGTGGCGGGTCGACCAGCTTGAGACCAGCCGCCCATGGTACGCATGGCGCACATGGCGCACATGGCGCACATGGCGCACATGGCGCACATGGCGCACATGGCGCATATGGCGCATATGGCGCATATGGCGCACATGGCGCACATACCGCACATGGCAAGCATGGCGCGCATCCATCGTGGCACATCAATCCATCCTGCGGCCCTGCCTGCCATGCACAGTACCAGGTCCACAAACGTAACAGGTCCGCCAAAGCAACAGGTCCACTAACCCAACAGGGCTTCGCCGAAAGGCGCCCTGAGGTGCATCCCCAGACCCACATAAATACCCACATGAAGACCCACCGGAGACCCACATGACCCGACGATCCGCAACCCTTGCCACCACCATCGCCGTGCTGCTCGCCGGCCTCGGCGCCACAGCGCCCGCCCTGGCCCAAACCCAATTGAAATGGGCCCATGTCTACGAGACCTCCGAGCCATATCACAAATGGGCGCTGTGGTCAGCCGAGGAGTTCAAGAAGCGCACCAACGGCAAGTACGAGATCAAGGTCTTTCCGGCCTCCAGCTTGGGCAAGGAGAGCGACATCAACCAGGGCCTGCAGCTTGGCACGGTCGACATCATCCTGACTGGCGCCTCGTTTGCGTCACGGGCATTTCCGCGGCTCGCTGTGAGCTATTACCCCTTCACTTTCCGCGACGCTGATCATGTGCTGGCCTACGCCAAGAGTGATGTCTTCAAGGAGTTGGCCGAGGGCTACAAAAAGGCCACCAACGGCAACACCGTGACCGCGCTGACCTACTACGGCGTTCGCCATGCCACCTCGAACAAGCTGTTCAAGAACTGCGACGAGATGAAGGGCTTGAAGATTCGCGTGCCGGATGCACCGGCCTATACCGCGCTGCCGCGGGCCTGCGGTGCCAATGCCACGCCGATCGCGTTCGCCGAGGTCTATCTGGCACTGCAGAACGGCACCGTCGACGCGCAAGAGAACCCCTTGCCGACCATCGAGGCCAAGAAGTTCTACGAGGTCCAGAAGAACATCATCCTGACCGGCCACATTGCCGACTCGCTGCTGACGGTCATCGCCCCGCACGTGATCGCCAAGCTCACGCCGGCCGAGCAAAGGGCGCTGGTCGACGTGACCCAGGAAGGCGCCGCGAACGCCGGCATCGAGATCCGCAAGCGTGAGGGCGAACTGGTCGAGGAATTCAAGAAAAAGGGCATCAACGTCGTCACCGTCGACCGCAATGAGTTCCAGCAGCGCGTGCTCAAGGCGATCGACTTCGCATCGATGGGCCTGGACAAGAAGGACTGGGACCGCGTGATCGCCCTCAAGTAAGACCACTGTGACCGACATCTTCGACGGGCCCAAAGTGATGGGCGACGACGGCGAGTTCCACGCCCAGGACGACGCGGTGGACCTGTCGGGCACAGCGCCGGAAGCCTGGGCCGCGCTGGGTCTGTTTTGGTTGCTGGGGGCGACCGTGCTTTACCAGTTCATCACCCGCTATGTCTTCAACGATTCGGCGGCCTGGACCGAGGAGATCGCACGCTACCTGCTGGTGGGCACGGTGTTCATTGGGGCGACGATCGGCGTGGCCAAGAACAACCACATCCAGGTCGACTTCTTCTACCGTCACCTGCCGCTGGCAATTTGCCGCTGGATGGCGCGGGGAGTAGACCTGCTGCGCGTGTTGTTCTTTGGCGCCGCTGTGGTGCTGACGACACAGATGATGATCCGCCTGGGCAACTCACGAATGACTGTCGTGGACCTGCCAATGAACATCGTCTACGGCGTCTGTCTCATCGGTTTTGCCGCGATGACGTTGCGTGCTGCCTGGGTCGCGCGGTTGCACTGGCAGCGCGGCTACACGGTGCTCGAACGTCCTGAATCGACGATGGAGGAGCGCTGAATGCTCAAGATCATCTTCCTGGTACTGATGGCCGGCGGCCTGCCGGTGGCCATCGCGATGGCCGGCGCTTCGCTGATCTACATCGCGCTGACGCAGAGCTCGCCGCCGTTTGTCGTGATACACCGCATGATCAGCGGCATCGACAGCTTCCCGCTGCTGGCGGTGCCCTTCTTCATCCTGGCCGGCAACCTGATGAACAACGCCGGCATCACCAACCGCATCTATAACTTTGCGCTCGCGCTGGTGGGTTGGCTGAAGGGCGGCCTGGGTCACGTCAACGTGCTGGGATCGGTGATATTCGCTGGCATGAGCGGCACTGCGATCGCGGATGCTGCGGGCCTCGGAACGATCGAAATCAAGGCCATGAAGGACCACGGCTACGACCTCGAATTCGCGGTCGGCGTGACCGCCGCGTCAGCCACACTGGGCCCAATCATCCCGCCCAGCCTGCCATTCGTGATCTACGGCATGATGGCCAACGTCAGCGTCGGCGCGCTGTTCCTGGCCGGCATCCTGCCAGGCCTGCTAATGGCCGTGCTGATGATGCTCACGGTGGCGTACTTCGCGCACAAAAACGGCTGGGGCTCGGACGTCAAGTTCCAGTGGCCTCGCGTGCTCAAGGCCTTGCTCGAGACCGCCGTGGTGGTGGCCTGGCCGCTGATCCTGTGGTTGCTGGTGACACGGGCGGGCACGCCGCCGCAACTCACGGTGTTTGTCGGACTGGTCGCGCTGTTTGCGCTGGATCGGGCCTGCCGGTTCCAGGCCGTTTTGCCGATCATGACGCCGGTGTTGCTGATCGGTGGCATGACCACCGGCATCTTCACCCCGACCGAGGGCGCGATCGCTGCCTGTATGTGGGCCATGCTGCTGGGCTTCGCCTGGTACCGGACCCTGAATTTCAAAAGCTTTGTCAAAGTCTGTCTGGACACCGTCGAGACCACCGCCACCGTGCTGTTCATCGTCGCCGCGGCGAGCATCTTCGGCTGGATGCTCACGGCGACCGGCGTGACCGCAGCAATCGGCGAGTGGGTACTGGGCTTCACCAAGGAGCCCTGGATCTTCCTGCTGCTGGCCAACCTGCTGATGTTGTTCGTCGGTTGCTTTCTCGAGCCCACCGCTGCGATCACCATCCTGGTCCCGATCCTGGTACCCATCTGCCAGAAGCTCGGCATCGACCTGATCCACTTCGGACTGGTGATGGTGCTCAACCTGATGATCGGCCTGCTGCACCCTCCGATGGGCATGGTGTTGTTCGTGCTCGCGCGTGTGGCCAAGCTCAGCGTCGAGCGCACGACCATGGCCATCCTGCCCTGGTTGGTGCCGCTGCTGGGCAGCCTGGTTGTCATCACTTATTTCCCCAAGCTGGTGCTGTGGTTGCCCAAGATGGTCTACTGAACCGCCGCACCCTGTCTTCGCAAGATCGCTGAAAGCCCGCCATGACCCCTTTCATCCGCCTGCACCCCGCCGACGATGTCCTGATTGCCCGCAGCCAGTTGCTGGGCGGCACCGGTCTGGAAGGCATCACCGTCAGAGGGCTGATACCGCCCGGCCACAAGGTCGCGGCGCGGGCCATCGCGACCGGTGAAGCGGTACGCCGCTACAACCAGATCATCGGTTTTGCCAGCAAGTCCATCGCCGCCGGTGAGCATGTGCACACGCACAACCTGGGCGTGGGCGACAACGGCGGCGACTTCGCTCGCGACTACGCCGTCGGTGCCGACCTCAAACCCGAGCCGGCGCGGCGTGAGGCCAGCTTCATGGGCATCCGACGCCTCGACGGCCGGGTCGCCACGCGCAACTACATCGGCATCCTGTCCAGCGTGAACTGCTCGGCGACGGCCGCCCGAGCGATCGCCGATCACTTCTCGCGCCGCACCAATCCGCAGGCACTGGCCGCTTTCCCGAACGTCGACGGCGTCGTCGCGCTGACCCATGGCACCGGTTGCGGCATGGCCTCGGAGGGCCTGGGCATGAGCATCCTGGAGCGCACACTGGCCGGCTATGCCACCCACGCCAATTTCGCTGGCGTGCTGGTGGTGGGTCTGGGCTGCGAGGCCAACCAGATCAACGCCTGGCTGGCGCACAGCAGCCTGCGCGAAGGCGAAGAACTGCAGGTCTTCAACATCCAGGATTCGGGCGGCACCACCAAGACCGTGAACAAAGGCATCGCGTTGGTGCAAGCCATGCTGCCCAAAGCCAACCAGGCTCAGCGCGTGCCTTGCAGCGCGTCGCACATCACCATCGGCCTGCAATGTGGCGGCTCAGACGGCTATTCAGGCATCAGCGCCAACCCGGCACTGGGCGCCGCGGTCGACCTGCTGGTGGCGCACGGCGGCACGGCCATTCTGTCGGAGACCCCGGAGATCTATGGCGCCGAGCACCTGCTGACGCGCCGCGCCGTCAGGCCGGAGATCGCCGACAAACTGATCGCACGCATCAAGTGGTGGGAGCAATACACCCGCAACAACGACGGCGAAATGAACAACAACCCATCGCCGGGCAACAAGGCCGGCGGACTGACGACGATTCTCGAGAAATCACTGGGCGCTGTGGCCAAGGGCGGCACGACCAACCTGCAGGCCGTCTACGAGTACGCCGAGCCTGTGCGTCAGGCGGGCTTTGTCTACATGGACACGCCGGGCTACGACCCGGTCAGTGCCACCGGGCAGGTGGCAGGCGGGGCCAACCTGATTTGCTTCACCACCGGACGCGGATCGGCCTATGGCTGCGCGCCCTCGCCTTCGCTGAAGCTGTCGACCAACACCGCGCTGTGGGAGCGCCAGGAAGACGACATGGACATCAACTGCGGCGAAATCATCGACGGCACCAGTTCGATCGCACAGATGGGCCAGCGCATCTTCGACCTGGTTTTGGCCACCGCGTCGGGCACCCACAGCAAGAGCGAACTTCACGGCTACGGCCAGAGCGAGTTTGTGCCCTGGCAGGTCGGCGCAGTGATGTAGTCGGCGGCTCTTCAAACCTCGCTTACCGAGGACATCAACACCCGTTGCCATCCTGAGGAGGTGGTGCATCCACCGCCAGCCGTGACGGCCGGCCTGCGCATTCGCGCAAATGCAGTCGAAATTCTAAGCTCAGGAAAGTCGACAAAATCTGGCGATCACTCGCCAAGATCCCGAGCAATTCTGGCGGCT
Organism: Burkholderiales bacterium; assembly: GCA_947448955.1. Taxonomy (GTDB): domain Bacteria; phylum Pseudomonadota; class Gammaproteobacteria; order Burkholderiales; family Burkholderiaceae_C; genus Pseudaquabacterium. Next base: position 8,384 of record CANFPU010000071.1, on the reverse strand, counting down.
TCCTCAGGGTCCAGCGCGATGCCGCGCCTTCGAGGTGCCCGCGACATGGTGCTTCTCAACTCCTCTGCTTCCGCAGGGGTCAAAGAAATCGCATCGCGTCGACCCTGATTGCGATCTGCGAGATCTTGAAATGGCCCGTTTCTCACGCTCCGGTTCAGCATTTCGCTGTGTGCAGACCTGACAGAGAAACCTTTGACGAACTTTTCAACCAATTTCGGATTGTCAACCGGATCACTTTTGAATCTGTCCCAAAGATCGAGTCGTAGGGATGTCCCATCAGGCACCGCCACAACAGCTATGGAATGATTGCCCATTTCCTTGGCGCCACCATGTTTCCACATACTCAAAAATAAGTCTTTGGTAGGGATTTTCTCGACACCGTCCAGATGAAAAGAAACCTCACCAGTACCCATCTCACCACTCGCCGCCCCATACGGCAAGTACTGAAATATATCACGCGCTTCAATATTTGAATCAGCAGCATAGCCCGGATCTTCAAAAATTCCCGAGTAGGCGCAATCCTTGCCTTCAAAAATCAGTTTTCCAGAATAGAACTCAACCATCCTTCTGACCACCCAAGACATGGCTTTGGTGTGGGTATAGGTTTCCTCACCCTGAGTGGAGCTATATCTTCCCTTGGGATCATGATGGACACACAGGTATCGCCTCTCGCTTTTCGCATCCCAGCCTTCACGACCGTCGGCGACATCTCGTAACAGATCAGCCCTGCCGGATAAGTTTGAATCATAGGTGGCGTGAAGCTGCAAAGCATAATGAATATATTTCGCGATGTGAGGTTGTCGGTTTAAGTAAAAATAAGAATCATTGCCGTAATACATGTCCATCATCTGATAGCCATTCCGAATCGCCTCATTCACTCTGGGGCCGGGATCATATATTTCCGGGGTATAACTTCTTCCTTTTAAAAAACCTTGGAACTTCCTGGCCGCACGCCCTACGCCGGTATCATAGCCAGTCGTGCCGTAGATGAAAGGCCTTTGCATTTCACGCCGCAAATTATCCTCAAAGCCTGGAAAATATTTCGATATCCGAGCTCCCAGTCCCCTCAATTCATTCGAAAAAATTCGGACAATAGTCATTGCAAAAATCAATCCAAGGGATGTTTTATAAAAAGCACCGAGATATATCAAGGTGACTATCGATAGGCGGGTCGGCGCTTATCGGCTCGCGGCGCTGAGCATACAGCCATCCCGCCATGCGCGGCGGCTGGCATGGGCTGAGATTGGTGTCCACACAACAATCGGTAGGCGCCGGTAGGTGCTATCACTGAAACTAACTGGCGACAGACTGCCGAGTTCAAAGCCAAAGTGCCGACCGCTGGCCACCGGACTGGGTTTTCGATCTCGGCCTTGGCGCTCACCGGGTGAAGACCGCGCTCAAGCCGAAGCCGCTTGCGCTGCCCTGACCTCCACCCTCACCTGCTCGGTCAATTCGGCCTTGAGCGCACTGAACTCGGGGCTGGTCTTGACCCGGTAGTGGCGCGGATGGGCCAGCGGCACCACCAAGTCAAGCTTGATTCGGCCCGGCCTGGCACTCATCACCACCACCCGGCTGCCCATGAACACCGCTTCGTCGATGTCGTGGGTGACGAACAGCACCGTCTTGCGCTGGCTGACCGTATCGCCCTCCCAGATACCCAGTAGCAGCTCCTGCATCAGCTCGCGGGTCTGGTGATCCAGTGCGCCGAAAGGCTCATCCATCAACAGCATGCGCGGGCTGTTGGCCAATGCACGGGCGATCGCCACGCGCTGCTGCATGCCCCCCGAGAGCTGTTTCGGGAAGTGATGCTCGAAGCCACGCAAGCCAACCTTGTCGAGAAACGCGCCGGCGATCTCCAGTTGCTCAGCCCGCGCCAAACCACGCTCGCGCAGGCCGAAGCAGACGTTGTCGCGCACCGTCAGCCAGGGAAACAGCGTGTAACTCTGGAACACCATGCCGCGGTCGGCGCCGGGCCCGCTGATGCGCTGGCCGGCCAACAAGACCTCTCCGGACGTCTGGCGATCGAGACCGGCGACGATGCGCAACAGCGTACTCTTGCCGCAGCCCGAGGGCCCCAGGATGGTGACGAAATCGTTCTCGGCAACTTCCAGATCGGTGGCCTGCAACGCCAAGGTAGACGCGCCGCCGCCGCTGGCTGGAAAGCTGCGCGAGACGCCGCGAATCGACAACAAAGCTTCGGTCATGGCGTGGTCCATCTGCCGCTCATCTTCCGAGTTGGGCCCAAGGGAAAAGCCGCCGGTTGACCCACTTGAAGGCAAAGTCGCTGACCAGTCCGATCAGCCCAATCACGATGATGCCGAAGATGATTTGGTCGGTGGCCAGCAGCGCCTGGCTGTCGGTGATCATGTGACCAATGCCGCTCGACGCCCCGATCAGCTCGGCCACGATCACGTAAGTCCAGGCCCAGCCCAGCACCATGCGCAGGATCTCGGCAATTTCGGGCGCGGCACCCGGGATCAGCACCCGTCGAACCAGGCTGGCATCGCTGCTGCCCAGGGTGTAGGCGGCCTCGACCAAGTCGCGCCTGGTGTTGCCCACCACCACGGCGATCATCAACACCAGCTGGAAAAAGCTGCCGATGAAGATCACCGCCAGCTTCTGCGCCTCGCCAATCCCGGCCCAAAGAATCAGCAGCGGGATGAAAGCCGAGGCCGGCAGATAGCGCGCGAACGAGACAAAGGGCTCAAAGAACGCCTCGACCGGCTTGTAAGCGCCCATCGCCACGCCCAGCGGCACTGCCAGCAGGGAGGCCAGCGCAAAGCCGCCCAGCACCCGCCACACCGTCATGCCGATGTCCCAGCCGAAACCCATCTCGGTCAGCAGCACCCAGCCACTGCGCAACATCTGCAGTGGGTCGGCCAGGAAGGTCTTCTGGACGAAACCGCCGAAGGTCGCCAGCGCCCAAAGGGCAACGAACAGCACGAAGAAGCCCACACCCAGCGAGATCTTGGCGACTGGGCCCACCGGCGTCAGTGGCTTCATCTCAGCCTGGACCTGCATCGGATGGCTGACCCATGGATCGGGACCAGCCAAGGCCGAGGATCTGGCGTTGCCAGGCCAGTGGCGATGCCTCCTTGAAAGGGCGCGCCGCAGGCGCTTCGGGCGTGGGTCACTTCAAGAAACGCGTGTCAGCCAGTTTACTCAGGTCCGGAATCGCCTTGATGATGCCCACCTCGAGCAGCAGATCAGCGGCTTCCTTGCTGAATTGGGCATGCTCACCGGCGAAGAACTTCTGGTTCGCCTCGCGGTCTTGCCACCGCAGGTAGGCCTGACTCTTCTCGAAGGCCTCGCCGCTCTGCTTGACGTCGGCGCCCATGATCTCGAAACTCTTCTTCGGCTCAGCGCGGGTCATGGCCACCGCGTCGAAGTAGCCGTCGGCTAGCGCCTTGGCGGCCTTGGGGTTTTCGGCCAGGAACTTCGGCGTGCAGCCGAAGGTGTCCATGATCATCGGGTAGTCCAACGTGGTGGCGATGATCTTGCCGGCTTCGGGTTTGGCCCGCACCGCGCCGAGGTAAGGCTCATAAGTCATCGCCGCGTCGACGCCGTCCGTGCCGGCGATCATCGCGTTGGCGGCGGCCTGCGGCTCGAGGTTGACCACCTTGACATCCTTGACCGACATGCCGTTCTTCTTGAGCATCCAGGCCAACGTGAAGTAAGGCGCGGTGCCCGGCGCGCTGGCGGCCACGGTCTTGCCCTTCAGGTCGGTGATCTTGGCGATCCCGGGCTTGACCACCATGCCGTCGGCGCCATAGCTCTTGTCAAGCTGGAAGATCTGCGTGGTGGGTACGCCATTGGCATTCCAGACCACCCAGGTCTCGACCGTGGTCGCAGCACATTGCACGTCGCCCGAGGCGAGCACCAGGTGGCGATCTTTCTGGGGCACCTTCTTGATCGTGACGTCCAGGCCGTACTTCTTGAACAGGCCGGCCTCCTTGGCCAGTGTCAGCGGCGCGAAACCGGTCCAGCCCGAGATGGCGATCGCCACCTTGGTGTCCTCGCCACGGACGGCGGGCGCGTAGGCCGCAGACAGCGCGGCGGCAGCGATGAGTAGGGTTTTGGCAATCTTGGGCGAGGTCATTCGGTTCTCCAGAGGTTTGAAACAAGCGTTCAGAGGAAACGGGGACAGTTCGATCCGCTGTCGCCAGCGAAGTGGGCACTGTGGGCACTGTGGGGACTGTGGGGACTGTGGGCACAGTGAGCACCTTGGGCGCCGAAATTGCCCGCCGGCATCATGCCAGTCAGCCCTGGCGCTTCAAAGCATCGGCAAATCCAGCCCGTGCTCGCTGGCGCAGGCCACAGCGTCCTCGTAGCCCGCGTCGGCATGGCGCATCACGCCAGTGGCCGGGTCGTTCCACAGCACGCGTTGGATCCGTTTCGCGGCCGCATCGCTGCCGTCGCAGACGATCACCACGCCGGCATGCTGCGAGTAACCCATGCCGACGCCGCCGCCATGGTGCAGGCTGACCCAGGTCGCACCGCCGGCGGTGTTGAGCAGCGCGTTGAGCATCGGCCAGTCCGAGACCGCGTCGCTGCCGTCGCGCATCGCCTCAGTCTCGCGGTTCGGACTCGCGACCGAGCCGGCATCGAGATGGTCACGGCCGATCACGATCGGCGCCTTCAACTCGCCGGACGCCACCATCTCATTGAACGCCAGCCCGGCGCGATGCCGCTCGCCCAGGCCGATCCAGCAGATACGCGCCGGCAGGCCCTGGAAAGCAATGCGTTCGCCCGCCATGTCGAGCCAGCGGTGCAGATGCTTGTTGTCGGGGAACAGCTGCTTCATCTTGGCGTCAGTCTTGCGGATGTCATCGGGGTCACCCGACAGCGCGACCCAGCGGAACGGCCCGACGCCGCGGCAAAACAGCGGCCGGATGTAGGCCGGTACGAAACCCGGGAAATCAAAAGCGTTCTTCACGCCGGCATCGAACGCCACCTGGCGGATGTTGTTGCCATAGTCGACCGTGGGCACACCCAGCGACTGGAAATCGAGCATCGCCTGCACCTGCTCCGCGCAACTGCGCGATGCGGCCTCGCGCAACACCGCGTGCTGGCTGGCATCGGCCTGGGCTGCGTGCCATTGCGCCAGCGTCCAGCCGGCGGGCAGATAGCCATTGACCAGGTCGTGGGCCGAGGTCTGGTCGGTCACCAGGTCAGGGCGGATGCCACCCTGCTCAGGGCGCAGCCGGGCTCGCTGGACCAGTTGCGGCAGCAACTCGGCGGCGTTGCCCAGCAGGCCGATCGAGACCGCTTTTTTCTCGGCGGTGTAGCGCGCGATGCGCGTCAGCGCGTCGTCCAGGTCGACGGCCTGCTCGTCGAGGTAGCGCGAGCGCAGCCTAAAGTCGATCCGGCTCTGCTGGCACTCGATGTTCAGCGAGCACGCGCCTGCGAAGCTCGCGGCCAGCGGTTGCGCGCCACCCATGCCGCCCAGCCCTGAGCTCAGGATCCAGCGCCCGGCCAGATCGCCGCCGTAATGCTGACGACCGGCTTCGACGAAGGTCTCGTAAGTGCCCTGCACAATGCCCTGGCTGCCGATGTAGATCCAGCTGCCCGCGGTCATCTGGCCGAACATCATCAAACCCTTGCGGTCGAGCTCATCGAAGTGTTCCCAGCTTGCCCACTTGGGCACCAGATTGGAGTTGGCGATCAGCACCCGCGGCGCATCGGGGTGGGTGCGGAACACGCCCACCGGCTTGCCAGACTGCACCAGCAGGGTCTCGTCCTCGCCAAGTCGGCGCAACGCGACCAGCATCGCCTCGAAGCAATCCCAATTGCGCGCGGCCTTGCCGATGCCACCGTAGACCACCAAGGCGTCGGGGTTCTCCGCCACCTCGGGGTCGAGGTTGTTCTGCAGCATGCGGTAAGCGGCCTCGATCAGCCAGTTGCGACAGCTGATCTCGCTGCCGCGCGGTGAGCGCACCACCCGCGGCTGCGCCTTGACCGCCGGAGCTGACGACTTGACCGACGAGCCTGGGGATAGATGGGCTTGAGACAGATCGGTCATGGCGGCCTCGGCAATCAGAAGGATGATGGACTCAGACTCTACTTGTCTAGACAAGCTGGCGCAAGCGCAGTGAGGTCGGGGTTTTCACCGATTCGATCGCATCGGCTTGAACTTGTCTAGACAGGCGTCAAACGCTACCATCTCCTGATGCCGTCCTCGCCCAGCCCGCGCCGCCAGACCGCCCTGGCGCCCTATGGTCGGGTCAAGCGTTACCTGAAAACCGAGCTATCACAAGGCCGTTGGCCGCCCGGTACCTTGATGCCATCGGAGTCGGAACTGGTTGCACAGTTCGGCGTCAGCCGGATGACCATCAACCGCGCGCTGCGCGAACTACAGTCCGAGGGCTTGATCGACCGGGTCCAAGGCGTCGGCACTTTCGCCGCGCAGTTGCACCGGGTCTCATCGACGCTGACGATACGCGACCTGCACGAGGAAATCGAGGCCCGAGGCCACCGCCACCATGTCGAGGTGACGCTGGTGCGAGAGGAGCGCGCCAGCGCGGGTCTTGCCTTGCAGCTCGGACTGGCCAAAGACGCACCGGTATTTCACTCGCTGATCGTGCACTTCGACAACGGCCTGCCACTGCAGTGCGAAGACCGCTATGTCAACCCGGCCTGGTCGCCCCACTACCTCAGCGTCGACTTCAGCCGAACCACGCCGACCCAGCATCTGCTCGAAGTCGCGCCTTGGTGGGAGGCGCAGTACACGATCGATGCCAGCACGCCCACAGCGCAGGAAGCCGAGCTGCTCGGCATCGAGTCCACTGACCCCTGCCTGGTGCTGGTGCGCCGCACCATCAGCCACGGCGTCGCGGTGACCTTGGCCCGACTGGTGCACCCCGGCACGCGCTACCAGCTGGTGGGGGAGTTCAGCCCATGAGCGGCGCCCTGCCCCTGGGCATCGCAGCGATGCCCAGGCTCGTGCGAAGCACCGAGGTCGCCGCACAGCCTTGGCGCAACGGCGGCGGCATAACCCGCGAGTTGTTGGCCTGGCCGGCAGGGCCAGACTGGCGATGGCGGCTGAGCCTGGCGGACATCGCCTCGGACGGCCCATTTTCAAGCTTTGCCCAGGTGCAGCGCTGGTTCGTGGTGCTGGAGGGTGACGGCGTTGAGCTGACGATAGACGGTCAGCCCATTCGCCAGACCTTGAGCGACCCACCGCTGCACTTTTCCGGCGATGCCCAGACGGACTGCAGACTGTTGGCCGGACCCACCCGCGACCTCAACCTGATGCTGCGTGACGTTGGCGGGGGGATGTTCGAGGTTCGACCGGGACAGGATTGGTCGCCGGCAGCCCCATCCTGCGGGCTGTTCACCGCCGGTAACGGCCGCTGCAAAGCCGATGGCCTTGACCACGCCGTGCCGGCCTGGTCCTTGCTGTGGTTCGACCACTCACCCAGCACGCTTCGCTTCGACCCAGACCGGCCCGGTCCGGCGGGCTGGTGGCTGGCGGCCTGCCCTGGAGACCACCCACGATGAAGACACTTTGGCGCAACGCCCGCCTGGCCACACTGGCCGATCCCAGCGGCTGGGGTTTGATCGAAACCGCTTCGCTCGTGACCGAAGATGACCGACTGCATTGGGTGGGCGAGCAATCCGCCCTGCCGGCGGGCCTGCAGGTCGACGAAGAGCAAGACCTGGCGGGCGCGCTGGTCACGCCCGGCCTGGTCGACTGCCACACCCACCTCGTCTATGGCGGTCAGCGCGCAGCCGAGTTCGAGTTGCGGCTGCAAGGCGCGAGCTACGAGCAGATCGCGCGCGCCGGCGGGGGCATCCGCTCGACCGTGTCAGCCACCCGCGACGCGACCGACGCCGAGCTCTACCAAGCGGCATTGGGCCGCGCCCGCGCACTGATGGCCGAGGGCGTGACGACCGTCGAAATCAAGTCGGGTTACGGCCTGTCGCTGGAACATGAGGCGCGCTGCCTGCGCATCGCCAGGCTGTTGGCCCATCTGCTGCCGCTACAGGTGCGCACCACTGGCTTGTCCGCGCACGCGCTGCCACCCGAGTTCGAAGGCCGGTCCGATGACTACATCGCCGCGGTCTGCCAATGGCTGCCGGTGCTGCATGGGCAGGGGCTGGTCGATGCGGTCGACGTATTCTGCGAGAACATCGCCTTCAGCCCGGCGCAGACACGCCTGGTGTTCGAGGCTTCGCAGCGCCTTGGCCTGCCGGTCAAGCTGCACGCCGAGCAACTCAGCGACCAGGGCGGCGCGCAGCTTGCCGCCGAGTTCGGTGCACTGTCCTGCGACCACCTGGAGCACCTCAGCGATGCCGGCGTCCAAGCGATGGCGCGCGCCGGCACGGTCGCCGTGCTGTTGCCTGGCGCTTACTACTTTTTGCGCGAGACCCGGCTACCGCCG
>CANFPU010000070.1 GCA_947448955.1 Burkholderiales bacterium | reverse complement strand
GGCACGCATTGGGGCGGCGGTCTGTCGATCGGGTCGCGCGACCAGGCGCGGTTGGCCCAGTTGCTGCTCAATGAAGGCCGCCACGAAGGCCGCGAACTGCTGCCGCGAAGCTGGGTGCGCCGCATGCGCGAGCCTTGTGCGATCGCGCCGTTCTACGGCTGGCTGGTGTGGCTGAACCCGCAGTGCCGCTATTTCCCCGGCGCGTCAGCGGGCGCGAGTCTGATGGTCGGCGCCGGTGGCAACTACGTCTGGGTCGAACCCGAGTTCGACGCGGTGGTCGTGGTTCGCTGGCTGGATTCGGCGCATCTGGCGGGTTTCATGACACGGATGCGTGAGGGGCTGGCCATCGCGGCTTGATCGGGTTGCCATCGACCTTGGGTCTGAGACGGAAAGCAAGTTGTCGGTTCAGGTGGCGATCATCGGTGGCACGAAAGAAGATCCGCGTTCGCCGATGATCACTGCACTGGTTCAAAACCCCCTGATCGTCAAAAAAGCCATCGTCACGGTCGATATCTATGACGCGACCGGCGCGCTGGTCAAGAAAGATCTGGTGCTGACCGATGACGGCTTGGGTGTGGATTCGAAACCCGGCGATGGTCTGTACAGCGCTTCGCTCGAGGGCATCTTGACCAAGTCTGGCGACTATGACGTCGAAGTACATGTCACCAACGGAGGCCTCACCGCTGTCTACGGGACGGGCGGTGCGCTGTCTGCTGGCACGAATGCAGCGGACGTTCCGATCGGAGAGAACTTCTACCGTGAAGAGAACCTCGATTTCGCCTTTTTCAGCAACTCGGTAGGGGCGCAGATTACCGAAGCCATCATGAGTGGCGGCGGCTGCACTTTGGGCCGCGGTGCGCCATTCGACCCGCTGTTCCCGCTGCTGGTGGCCGGTGCAGGTCTGTACCTGCTGAGGAGACATCCCCGGGCAGCTCGCGGCAATGAGTCGCCGACACGCCATTGAATTCACGCTGGCCTGCGTGGCCAGTGTGATGTTCATGGTCGCTGTCGCGCTGCTCGACGAGGTACCAACGCCGCGTTACAGGCTTTGGCCCTGGATCTGGTTGTCGCTGATCACCCCGGTGCTTGAAGAGTTGTGCTTTCGCGGTCTGGTGCAGACCGAACTGCGGCGACGTTTTGATCGGCACTATGGTCCGGTCAGCGCGGCGAATTTGTTGACCAGTGCCACTTTCGTCGTATTGCACTGGGCTCAAAACCTGAAGGCCTGGGTCGGCTTGGTGGTGATCCCGTCGCTGATCTACGGCTATTTCAGAGACCGCTACGACACGGTCAAGTCGCCGATGGCGCTGCACCTGCTGCACAACGTGCTGTACTTCAGCCTGTTCGGTCTGCCGCCCTGAAGACTTTGGCAACCCGCAGGCCACACCGACGCGGTGGCCCAGGTCTTGGGTTCGACGCCACCTGCCCGGCGCTCAAGCCGCATGCAGCGTGCGCCCCGCGCCTGCCGGCCCGCGTGTGATCACCTGACCGCTGCGTGCGCCAAGGTGGCGGCCGGCCTGCCAGGTCGGCACGCCGTTGACCAGCACGCTGTGGATGCCCGCAGCCGGGCGCGTCGGGTGGGCGTAGTCGGCTTGGTCGATCACCAGGGCGGCGTCGAACAAAACAAGGTCGGCGGCAGCGCCCACGGCGACGCGGCCCCGGTCGTTGAGGCCAAAGTTGCGGGCGGTCAGCCCCGTCATCTTCCAGACTGCGGTCTCCAGCGGAAACAGGCCTAACTCTCGGCTGTAATGTCCGAGCACGCGTGGAAAGGTGCCCCAAAGCCTCGGGTGCGGCATCTCCCCGACGGGGATGCCGTCCGAGCCGATCATGGTTTCGTCGAAGGCCAGGATGGCCTGGACGTCGGCTTCATCCATCAGGAAGTAGATCGCGCTGCCTGGTTGCAGGCGCCGAGCGGCGTCCTCCCGGCTGATGCCCCACTCCGCCGCGATGTCGGTCAGGTCGCGACCGGCGCATTCAGGGTGGGGCTGGCTGGAGGCGATCAGCACCCGGCCGTCAAGCATCGCGCGGTCGGTGTGGATCATCGTCGAGCCGGCGTCGTAGGGGTAGCAGTCCAGCGAGACGCATTGGCACTGCATGGCGCGGCGGATGTGCGGTAGCGTCTGTGCGCTGCGGCCAAAGTTGGCCCGGTTCTTCAGCTTGTGGTGCGAGACGAGCACCGGCACGTCGAGTTCACGGCCAATGCGGAAGGTTTCGTCGAGCGCCGTGATGACGTGGTCGCCTTCATCGCGCATATGGGTCACGTACAGCCCACCACAGCCCATCATCGCTTGGCCGACGGCGATGATCTCTTCGGTGCTGGCGTGCATCGCTGGCGGGTAGAAGGTGCCGGTGGACAGGCCCAGCGCGCCCTCGTCCATAGCCTGGGCCAACAGCGAACGCATCGCTTCGATCTCGGCCGCCTGGGCTGGCCGGTCCAGTGTGCCCATCGTTCGAACGCGCAGCGTCGTATGGCCCACCAGCGCGGCCATGTTGACGGCTGGGGGCTTGCGCCGCAGCGCGTCGAAGTACTCCCCCAGCGTCGCAAAGCGCGCCCGTTCATGGGCCTCCAGCAGGTTCAACGGCGCGGGCAGCGGCGTGTCGGGCTTCAGTGGTGAAAGGCTGATGCCACAGTTGCCAGCGATCACCGTGGTCACGCCTTGCGAAACCTTGAAGCTCATGTCCGGCTGCGAAAGCAAGGCCTGGTCGTCGTGGGTATGGCAGTCGATGAAGCCTGGCGCGACGATCAGGCCGCTGGCGTCCAGCACCGAGTCGGCGCTCGCCGCAGATAGATCGCCGAGGGCCGTGATGCGACCCCCCAGGATGCCGACGTCGGCGTCGAAGCGAGGCGCGCGGCTACCGTCGATGACGGTGCCACCACGGATGATCAGGTCGAAATCGGGCATGGGTGGGGCTCGCTAGAGTCAACATTCGTCCAGTGGCCACTTCGGTCGCTGGACATGGCGATAGGGCAGCGTCTTCAGATCGTGCGTCACCGAGCCCGGCGCCACGGCGTAGAGAACCTGCTGGGCGATCTTCGAGTACGAGGCGTAGAAGTGCTGAGACGACTTCACGACGATCAGCTTCTTGGCCTTCAGGTCACAGCCGAGTTGACTGAACAGGTCGGTGTCGATGGCCTGGCCGCGCAGGCTGATCAGCGCGATTTCGACGCCTTCGCACTCGACCAGCGCGCTGTCACCCATCGGTGCCGGCGCGCCTGACAGGCCGGTCATGACCAGTTCTCGCTGCAGCGACTTGACCTGGCAGACCAGGTCGAGCGGGTCGCCTGACAACGGGCTGGTCTTGCCGCCCACGCGCAGCGCCAGCGTCGCCCCCACGCCTGCGTCGAAGGCGATGCGCACGGCCGCCGGGTCCCACAGCGGGCCCAGTGCGGCGTTGCGGATGCCGCGCTCGAACAGGCGCCGCAGCATGAAGGTCGCGTCACCCGCCGCGCCGCCGCCAGGGTTGTCGGCGCCGTCAGAGATCACGATCGGCCCGCCAGCAAAGGCCATCGCCTGGTCGAGCGCGGCGTCGATGTCAGGGTAGGGTGGGCTCAGTGCTGCGCGTAGGCCGATCAGCTCGTCGGCCAGTCGTCGGGCCAGCGCCAACGCGCGCGCGCCGTCGGGGTCGACCTGGCCGTCGCTGTAGACCAGCAGCTTGGTGCCCATGTCGGGCACGTCGCCCCAAGGGAAACCATGGGTCACCGACACCGACAGGATGCCGTCGCGGCCCTCGAGCGCCTGGATCCGGTCGACAAAACCGCGTGCCGGCTCGCGTGAGGTGTGCACCGTGACGATCATGCCGCAGTCAACCACCGCGGCGACCGGTTTGACCCGCCCCATGACCTGCGCGGCACACAGGTCGACCAGTTCGAGCGCGCGCTCTTTGATGTCGGTATGCGGATATTCCTTGTAAGCGATCAGCAGGTCGGCCTGGGTCACCATCGCCTCGCTGAGATGGTGGTGTGGGTCGAGTTCAGCACCGACCACCACGTCCGGTCCGACGATTGCCCGGACGCGTTGCAGCAGGTCGCCTTCGCAGTCTTGGTAGCCATCGGCGACCATCGCGCCGTGCAAGCCGAGCACCACCATGTCGACTGGCATCGACGCGCGCAGGTCGGCGAGCAGTTCGTCGCGCAGCGTCTCGTAGGCCAGCCTGGTGGTCGTGCCACTGGGTTGGGCTGCGGCGACCATGCCTTCGAACAGCTGCCAGCCCAGCGCCCGGCCGCGCTCACGTGCCGCCCACAGCGGGCCGGCAAAAAAGCTCATGGCCTCGGGGTGTTCGCCGGCCTTGAAATAGCCGCGCTCGCGAAACGAGCTCAGGCCAGTGGGCAGTGGCGCGAAGGTGTTGGTCTCGGTGGCTAGCGTGGCGGTGAAAACGCGCATGGTTCAGGTCCTGTGGGGTCAATGCGCAGCGGGCAGGGCTGGTGGGTCTGGCAAGCGGGTCAGTCTTTGCGGGCTCAGCATCGCCTCGGTCAAGCCAAAATCTGCGATGTGCTGTGGCAGCCCCTGGCCGCGCGCCAACGCCGCGCAGGCCTCGCCCATTGCCGCCGAGGTCTGGATGCCATAGCCACCCTGGGCTGCAAGCCAGAAAAAGCCGGGTGCCAACGGATCGAATCCGCCGACCAGGTCGCCGTCAGGTACGAAGGATCTGAGGCCCGCCCAGGGCCGCGAGGGCCGCTGGATCGTCAACGTCGTCATCTCCTCGATGCGGTGCACCGCAGTCGCGATGTCGAGGTCTTCAGGCTGGACATCGTGGGGTGGCATCGGGTCTTCGTTGGCAGGCGACCCGAGCAGCATGCCGGCGTCGGGTCGGATGTACCAGCCGTGGTCCAGGCCGATGGCCATCGGCCACTGGCGCCAGCCGGGCTCGGCAGGCGGGTCGAACAAGAATGCGCTGCGCCGCTTCGGCACCAACCCAATGCCAGGCAGACCCGCAAGCGCCGCGACTGGGTCGCACCAGGCCCCGGCCGCATTGACGAGCACCGGCGCGCGGTAAACCTGATCGCCGGCCAGCACCTGCCACAGACCGTCCCGATGCTCGATCCGGCGGGCCTCGGCGTTGCACACCAGTTGCCCACCGCTGCGCCGCAGACCGCGCAGAAAGCCTTGCAGGATCGCGTGCACGTCCATGTCGGAGGCATCGGGCTCAAAGACGGCGCCCAGCACGCGTTCAGGCCGCAGGACGGGCAGCATCGCGCAGGCAGCCGCCGCATCGAGCAGCGCGCCGCGCGGGCTGACGGATCTCAGCACCGCCCACTGCTCGGCCAGCAAGTCCGCTTCGCCGTGCCGCGCGACCATCAGCGCGCCGCGCGGGCTGAGCAGCGGGTGATCGGAAAACCCAGCGGGCGGATGCTCGAAAAAAGCCCGGCTGGCACAGGTCAGCGCCCGCACCTGTGGCGTGCCATAGCTCTCCATGAACAGCGCGGCGGAGCGCCCGGTGCTGTGGTAGCCCGGTTGGTCTTCGCGCTCGAGCAGCAGGGTTCGGCCGTGCGGCGCCAGCCAGTAACCCAGCGATGCCGCGGCGATGCCGCCACCGATCACCAGAAAATCAAGCTCAACGGCGGTCGGCTGGTTCATGCGGCGATACGGAATTGGCGGTCTAGCCGGCGCTCGGTGCGGCTGGGCTTTTCAGGGAGGAAAGTGTTCATCCCCGAGAGTCTCGGGGCGCTGGCGATCCACGGCAACAGGGTCTTTGCGGATACCTCGGCAACTTGCGCAGTCCAGCACTGCCTGCTACATTGTGCGAATCTGTTTGAAGATGAGCGAATTAGGAAGTCCCGATGATTTTTGATTTCTTCGGCACGCGCAAGAAGGCCGTGATCGGCATGGTCCATATTGGCGCGCTACCCGGAACGCCGCTGTACGACGCGGCGGGCGGCATGGGTCGCCTGATCGACGGGGTTCTCGCCGACCTTGAACACCTGCAGGCAGGCGGTGTGGATGCCATCATGTTTGGCAACGAGAACGACAGGCCTTACCAGCTTCAGGCGCCCGCTGAAGGGGTTGCCGCGATGACGGCGGTCATCGCAACGGTCAAGCCCGAAATCAAGATCCCGTTCGGCGTGAACTGGCTCTGGGACCCTTCAGCCAGTGTCGCGATTGCTGCAGCCACCGGGGCGTCGTTCGTGCGCGAGATCTTCACCGGCGTGTTCGCCTCTGACATGGGTCTGTGGAAGCCGGATGCCGCGACCGCCTTGCGGCTGCGCCGCAACCTCGGTCGCAACGATCTCAAGCTGCTCTTCAACATCAACGCCGAATTCGCCGACACACTGGATCGTCGGCCGATCGAGTTGCGCGCCCGCAGCGCGGTGTTCTCCTCCTTGGCCGATGGGATCCTGGTGTCAGGCGCGCTGACCGGGCAGGGTGTGAACACCTCCGATCTGCAGCGCGTGGCCGAGGCGCTCGAAGGCAAAGTCCCGGTCTTTGCCAACACCGGTGTGACCCTGGAGACGGTCTCGGGCATCCTCGCGCTGGCTGATGGCTGCATCGTCGGCACGCACTTCAAGGTCGATGGCGTCACCTGGAACCCGGTGGATGGTGACCGGGTCAAGCGCTTCATGGATCAAGTCAATCAACTGCGCTGAACCCGCGAGCGCCCATGAGCTGCGTGATCGGCCTGGACATCGGGACCACGTCCACGATCGGCATCCTGATCCGGATGCCGGGCGAGCGTCTGGCCCTGGCCAGCCGTCCGGTGACCTTGTTCCATCGCCAGGCGGGGTGGGCCGAAGAGGACCCGCAGCAATGGTGGGACAACGTCTGCGCCATCATCCCGCAATTGCTGGCGCAGGCTGGCGTGTCGGCCAGCGAGGTCAAGGCGGTCGGCGTCTCGGGCATGGTCCCGGCCGTGGTGCTGCTCGACGCCAACGGCGCGTTGCTGCGACCGAGCATCCAGCAAAGCGATGGTCGCTGCGCCCAGGAGGTCCAGGCGCTGCGACGCCAATTTGACGAGGCTGCATTTACCCAGCGCACGGGCAACGGCATCAACCAGCAACTCGTGGCGGCCAAGCTGCGTTGGGTCGCACACCACGAGCCGCAGGTGTTCGATCGGATCCACACGGTGTTGGGCAGTTACGACTACATCAATTTCCGGTTGACGGGCGCGCGCCATGTGGAGCAAAACTGGGCGCTGGAAGCCGGTTTCGTCGATCTCGCCTCCGGAGAGATCGCATCGGACCTGGTGGCTGCAGGCGGTATTGCCATCGACCAGGTCGCGCCGCTCGCACACAGCCGATCGATCGTGGGTGCAGTGACGCACCAAGCGGCGTTGGCCACCGGCCTGCAGGCTGGCACGCCCGTCGTGGCCGGTCTGGCCGACCATGTGGGGTCGGCGTGGGCTGCGGGCGTGCAAGGCCCAGGCGACATGCTGGTCAA
This sequence comes from Burkholderiales bacterium, assembly GCA_947448955.1. Taxonomy (GTDB): domain Bacteria; phylum Pseudomonadota; class Gammaproteobacteria; order Burkholderiales; family Burkholderiaceae_C; genus Pseudaquabacterium. The sequence goes on along the minus strand of CANFPU010000070.1, from coordinate 12,446 downwards.
GCTGGGCGGCGCGGGCGATATCTTGTTGGCCTCGGACGAAGCGCGGCCCGACGCCCGTGTCTTCCTCGACTATCACCCGGTGCCAGGGCTTTACATGCCCAATGGCTGCATGGCCTGCAGCGGCTCGCTCCTGAACTGGTTCGCATCCCACTTTGGCGGCGCCGCGCAGGACCAACCGGGCACATCGCGTCACCAACAACTCGATCACTGGGCCGCCTCAGTCCCTGCGGGCAGCGACGGTGTGCGCACTTTGCCCTATTTTCTGGGCGAGAAGACGCCCATCCACAACCCGCTGGCACGCGGCACCTTCACCGGACTGGGCTTGCACCACGGCCCCCAGCATCTGTGGCGCAGCTTGCTCGAAGGGATTGCCTTTGGCGTTCGCCACCACGTGGAGGTGTTTGACGAGATGGGGATGCATGCGACCCGGGTACTGGCCTCCGACGGCGGCGCAGCGAGCGCACTGTGGCTGCAAATCATCGCCGACGTCATCGACCGACCTGTCCAGCCACTGTCGGGCCATCCGGGTTCCTGCCTCGGTGCTGCATGGATCGCTGCGCTCGGCAGCGGCCTGACGACAGACTCGCAGGGTGCGCAGGCTTTCGTGCAACTGGCGCCTCTGGTCGTGCCGCAATCAAACAACCGTGCGGTGTACGACGCGGCCTATGGCGATTACCGCAGCTTGTACCGCGCACTGCAGCCGTTGTTTGACACCATGGGCGCCAGGCCATGAGTCACGCGCGCGCGGTGGCGTGGGACGTCGACGGCACCTTGGTCGACAGCGAGCCGCTGCATCTAAAAGCGCTGCAGGCCGTTTGCAACGCCCACGGCGTGGACATCACCGACCATGGCCCCACACCCTTCATCGGCGTGGCCATCGCGCAGGTCTGGCGCATCCTCGCGCCGCGATTCGGGCCGGCGCTTGGACGCGACCCGGCGCTTGCCGAGCGGACGTTTCGAGCGGCCGTCACCCAGCATTACCTGGACCATGCGCACCAGGTGCGGCCCATGCCCGGTGCGCGCGAAGCGCTCGCCTATCTGGCGCGGCAGGGGGTGAGGATGGTGGCGGTGTCGAGCTCCGAGCGACCGATCGTCATGGCAAACCTGCGATCGCTGGCCAGCGTCGACTTGTTTTGCGGGGCCATTTGCCTTGAGGACGTGCAGCAGCCCAAGCCGGCCGCTGAGCCCTTCCTGCGCGCGCTCGCATTGCTGGAGCGGACGGCGGCGCAGACCTGGGCCATCGAAGACAGCGTCAGCGGCGCCCGATCAGCGCGTGCGGCCGGCCTGCAGGTGCTGGTCGTCGGCGGTGATTTGCAGGCGCCGTGCGATCACCGAATGCCCAACCTGCTGGACTTCCCGCCCTGGTGGCCAACATTGGACACGCCGGGCCACAACAGCCTGCGTCAATCACGCGGCTTGCCGCACGTGGAGTGAATGAATGACATCGATCGTGGTGGTGACCGGCGCAGCGTCGGGCATCGGGGAAGCTGTGTGCATCGAGCTGGCTGGCCGTGGCCACACCGTCGTCGTGACGGACGTGAACGAGGAGGGCGCCAAGGCGGTGGCATCACGGCTGCCGCATGCGCAGGCCCGCAAGCTGGACGTGACCCAGGCCACGGCATGCCGCGAGGTGGTGCAGGCGATCGAGCACGACATCGGACCGATCAGCGGCTGGGTCTCGAACGCGGGCGTGTCGCGTATGGCGCGCTTCCTCGATATCGAGGAGGCGCAGTACGACCTCACGCTGGACGTCAACCTGCGAGGCCTGTTCTTTTCGGGGCAGGCAGCGGCCCGCGCCATGGTGACGCGCCAGTCCGGCTGCATCGTCAACATTGCCTCCATGGCGGGCAAGCAAGGGCGCGCGCCTTTTCTGGCCGATTACGTCGCCAGCAAGTTCGGCGTCGTCGGCCTCACCCAGGCCATGGCATTTGAACTTGCGCCTTTGGGTATCCGTGTCAACGCGGTGTGCCCCGGCTTCGTCGCCACCTCGATGCAGGTGCGTGAGCTTGAATGGGAGGCCAGCCTGCGTGGCACCGATCCCGCAAGCGTCAAGCGCCAGTGGATCGCCGACACCCCGATGGGCCGTCTCGAGCAGCCACAAGATGTAGCGCGTGTGGTGGCTTTTCTGTTGTCCCAAGACGCCGGATTCGTCACCGGCGAGTCCATTGCCGTCAATGGCGGCGCCTTCATGGACTGACTGTTTCCAGCCTTCCGTTTCCCCTGTTCCAACCCTTCGAGGAGTATCCGGTCATGAGCACTTCCAGAACTTACCTGACCTTGCGCCGCACTGCCAGCCTCATCGCTTTGGCCGCCTGCGCCTGGTCGGTCGTATCACCGGCGCAAGCGCAAACCGCGCGCATCCCAGCGCCGGCCGCGCTGACCGGCAAAGGCGTGATCAACTATTGCGCGACGATCGACAACCCACCGCGCGCCTATTTCGACGAGAAGCAACAGCCGATCGGCTTCGAGGTGGAGTTGGGTACCGAGATCGCTTCACGCATGGGCTTGAAGGTCCAATGGGTGCAACTGAAGTTTCCGGGTCTGGTCCCGGCGCTGCAGGCGCAACAGTGCGACGCGATCATGCAGGAACTGTTCATCCGGGCAGAGCGTCTCGAGATCATCGACATGGTGCCGTTCTCGCGCACCGGACAACAGATTGTGGTTCGACGCACTGACAACAGCGTGGGCGCAGGACTCGAGGACTTCAGCGGCAAGAAGCTTGCGGTTCCCAACGGGACGACGATCCACAACCTGGCGATCGAGGCGAACAAAAAGCTCAAGGACTCGGGCAAGCCTGAGATCAACCTCGTGGTCCTGCCCACCACGACAGACACCTTTCAGCAGCTGGCCACCAGCCAGGTGGAGGCCGTCGGCACGACCTCCACCGCCGGTGCCTATTACGTGCGCCTGCGCCCGAACGACTTCAAGCCCAAGGGTGACCCGTTTGGTCTGATCGGCACCGGCATTGGCATCCGCAAGGGCAACACCGACCTGACGAACGCCGTCAAGCGTTCGCTTGACAGCATCGTCGCGGATGGCACTTACAAGAAACTGATCGAGAAGTGGAACATGCAGGGCATGGAACTCTGATGGGATTCGACTGGTCGTTTTTCGTCGACCGCATCGTCAATCCCGGGGCACCCTACCTCAACGCACTCGGTCGCACGGTCTTGATGGCCGTCCTGGCGATGTTGCTCGGGCTTCTGATTGGTTTGGTGGTCGGCTTTGGTCGCCTTTCGCGCTATGCCGCGATCCGGTCGGCCTGCGCCTTCTACGTCTGGCTGATTCGGGGTATCCCAGTGCTGGTACTGCTGGTGATGCTGTTTTCTGGCTTGGCCGCAGCGGGCCTGTTCCGTTTCTCGGACGTCGAGATCGCCGGCTTCAAGTTGACGGCTTCTTTCCAGGCCGCAGTGATGGGACTGGCCATTCATGAAGGCGCCTACATGGCCGAGATCGTGCGAAACGGCATCCAGGCGGTCGCGCGTGGCCAGATCGAGGCCGCGCGTTCCTTGGGCATGAGCGCTTGGCAAGTCACTTGGCGAATCGTGATCCCACAGGCGACTCGGGTGATCATGCCGCCCTTTGGCAATGACTTCAATCACATGCTCAAGACGACATCGCTGGCCAGTGTGATTGGTGTTCAGGAGATCTTCTTGCTGACCGAAGGCATGTCGGCCACGACGTTCAAGACCTTCGAGCTCCTCACCGTGGTCGCGCTCAACTACTTGTTGCTCACCGCGATCTGGAACACGATTCAGGGCGTGATCGAGACGCGCTTGCGGGCCCACGAGATCGATCAGCCGGTGCGCACCTGGTGGCAGTGCCTGGTGGTGTACCTGACCCCACAAGCGGGCAACATGGAGCGCCGGGCATGAGCGACGCAAATGCCAAACCACTCGTTTCGGCGGTCGATTTGCACAAGCAGTTCGGCGAAACGCCCGTGCTGCGCGGGGTGAACCTGCAAGTCCATGCGGGCGAAATCCTCTGCATCATTGGACCCTCGGGTTCCGGCAAGAGCACTTTCCTTCGGTGTATCAACCAGCTCGAGACCTACCAGGCTGGACGGCTCTATGTCGGCGGCGAACTGATCGGCTACCAGGAGACCGGTGGGCGTCTGCGCTCGATCAGCAACCGGCAAGTGGTGCTGCAGCGCCGCCGCATCGGCATGGTGTTCCAGCAGTTCAACCTGTTCTGGCACATGACGGTCAAAGAGAACATCATCGAAGCGCCCATCCGCGTGCTCGGCCAATCGCCGGCGCAAGCCAACGAGAACGCGATGCGATTGCTCGAGCGCGTGGGTCTCGCGGCCAAGGCCGACGCCTACCCGATGAAGCTCTCGGGCGGGCAGCAGCAGCGGGCGGCCATCGCGCGTGCGTTGGCGATGAATCCTGACCTGATGCTGTTCGATGAGCCCACCAGCGCGCTCGATCCCGAGACCACCGGCGAGGTGCTGTCGGTGATCTCCGAACTGGCCTCCACCGGCATGACGATGATCATCGTGACGCACGAAATGGGCTTTGCGCGCCAGATCGCGGATCGGGTGGTGTTGATGGAGGAGGGGCAGATTCGACACGAGGCCCCGCCTGACCAATTCTTCGGCGAACAGGCCCCTGCGCGCCTGAGGGCTTTCCTGTCCACCATCCACTGACTGTCCATCGATTCCATGCACACCTCTGGCGCTGTTGCCTCACCCCACGCCCTGGCGACTGAAGCTGGCGAGCGAGCGCTGCAAGATGGCGGCACCGCCGTCGATGCCGCCATCGCGACCTGCGCGGTGCTGACGGTCGTCTACCCGCACATGTGCTCGATCGGTGGCGACATCCAGGCGCTGCTGGCCAGTCCGGATGGACGCGTGCGCGCCCTTGGCGGCAGCGGTGCTGCGCCGGCGGCACTCCATGCCGCGGCCTTGCGAGGCCAACATGCCACCATGCCGATCCATGGCGTGCACCCGATCACGGTGCCAGGCGTGATCGCCGCTTGGGCGGACCTGCATGCACAAGCTGGGCGCCTGCCTTGGTCACGCCTGCTTGAGGACGCCATCGCCCTCGCGCGCGACGGCGTGCCAGTGGCCGCCGCGCTCGGGCGTGACCTGGACGCCTTGCAGGACAGGCTCGGGCTGGATCCGGGGCTGCGGGGTGTGTTCTTTCACACCGATGGTCGCGTGATGCGCCGTGGCGAGATCCTGCGTCAGCCGGCTTTGGCGCACAGCCTGGCCCGCATCGCGCAGGGTGGGCCCAACGCGTTCTACCAGGGCGATGTGGGTGCACAGTTCGTGGCGGGCTTGCACGCCTGTGGAGGACTGCTCAGCCGGGACGATCTCGCGCAACACCGCTCGCGCTGGCTTGAACCTCTTGCCACGCCGTTTGGCCCGTATGACATCCTGACCACGCCGCCCGTGTCTCAGGGCTTCGTACTGCTTCAGTTGCTCAGTGCAATACGGCGCCTGGGCCTGGAGCGGGCAGAACCCAGCGGTGAGGCTGGAACCGTGCTGGCGAGGTTGTGTGCGATCACCGCCGACCTGCGGGACCACCATCTGGGTGATCCGGCGCATGTCGAAGTCGACCTGGCCTGGCTGCTTTCAGACTCGCTGGGGCAGGAACTGGCACGCATCGCCAGCGATCTGCAGCAGCCGCTGCCCGCCACACCAGCGCGACCGAGGCCCGATGGCGACACGGTGGCCATCGTCGCGCAGGATGCGCTGGGTCATTCGGTCACCGTCATCCAGAGTGTTTTTCACGCCTTCGGCGCTGGCATGCTTGAGCCCATGACAGGCATCGTCTGTCAAAACCGCGGTGCCGCCTTCACGCTGCACGAGGGACCGGCGGTACTGGTCGGGGGTCGCCGGCCGCCGAGCACGCTGACCGCGTCGCTGCTACGCCGCAATGGACACATCGAGGCCGCGCTGGGTTGCATGGGTGGCAAGAGCCAACCGCAAATCCTTGCGCAGGTGCTGATGCGCCTGCTCGCAGGCACGACCCCTGCTGATGCGCTGGCCGCGCCGCGCTGGGTGGTTGGAACCTTTGGCAAAGCCGATGAGAACGCGGTGCTGGCAGAGGCCTCGCTTGATGCCGCGGGCCGCCAGGCGCTCGCGCGCGTCGGGCTGCCGCTGGTGTTAGGCGCACCGCGTGACGACCGGGCCGGTCATGTGCAGTTCGTGCGCCGACTCGCTGACGGCAGCTTCGAGAGCGCGTCCGATCCGCGAGGGGATGGTCTGCGCGAAGCCGCCTGACAAGCCTGCAGGACAATAGGCGCATGGCCAAACCTCCCCAGGCAAGCGCTGTGCGCAAGAGCAGCGCCGTGCTGCCGGCCGCAGTCCGCCAGCAACGAATCGTCGAACTGGTGCGCCAAGACGGGTTCGTGAAGGTAAGTGCGCTCGCGGCGCATTTCGGGATCTCGCCAATGAGCGCGCGGCGAGACCTCGATTCACTCAGCCGGCAGGGGCTGATCGAGCGGTCGCAGGGTGCCGCTGTGGCGATCTCCGCCACCGGAAACCCCCACGGGCTGCAGCACCTGACCGACGCCGACATGCGCGAGCAGCAGTACGAGACCCGCAGGCGCAGGCAGATTGTGGCGAAACAGGCGATCGCGCGCGCAGCGGCGGCGCTGGTTTCGCTCGACGACAACATCGCGCTGGACGTGGGCAGCACCGTGCTCACGCTGGCACGCGAACTGGCCAAGCACGCTGGCCTCCAGGTCTTCACCAACCATTTACGCGTCGCAAGCCTGCTGGCGGGTTCGCGCTGTCTGGTGCTGATGCCGGGCGGCATTGTGCGGGCGCAAGAGCTCTCAGTCTGCGGCCAGCAAGCGGCTGATGACGCCGCTCGAGGCTGGTTTACCAAGGTGTTCATTGGCGTGGCTGGCCTGACCGCACAGGGCGGCTTTGATGCGTCACCGGAGGACACGCAGATCAAGCGTGCCTACATCGAGCACGCCGATCAGGTCATCCTGCTGTGCGACGCCAGCAAGTTTGGCAAGCGCTCGCTCGCGCAGGCTTGCAAGCTCGAGGAGATCGATCTGTTGATCACCGACGCGCCGCCTGAACCCGAGTTGGCTGCCGCCCTGGCCGGCGCATCCGTCCTCGTGCAAGTGGCCTCCTGACGGGGCCGGTCCGACCACTCGCCGATGGCAGGATCGCGGCCGCCGTGCCTCGTGCTGCCGCCCATTGAGGAATTGCCCATGCCCCAAGCGCCAGAAGACAGCAAGCCCGACAGCTGGCACCGCCATTTCGCCGCCAGCGCCAACAACCGCGCCTGGCAACTCGCCGAGGACCGGGTGGATGCTTCCCACGACGCTGAGTTGCTGGACGCGAGCCATGCTGCGGCCCGCCACTGGCAGGCCGTGGGCACCGAACTGCAGCAGATGCGTGCGCGGATGTTGCTCGCGCAGGTGCACGCATTGCTCGGCCTCGGGCCAACGGCGTGGGTCTATGCGCAGGATATGCAGCGCTATTTCCTGGCCAGCCCAGACACGCCGGACTGGGAGCTGGCTTTTGTCCACGCGATCCATGCCCATGCCGCTGCGGTGTCGGGCCATGCGCAGGCCCATGTCGAGTCGTATCGGGCGGCTCAACGAGCGCTTGAGGGCATCGTCGACCCGCAGGACCGCAGCGTCGTGGACAAGACCTTCCGGCAGGTCCCTGTGCCTCGATCTCGCCCAAGCTCGGAGACCTCTTCGCACAGGGCCCTCACGATCCGGCCGATCGCCCACCAAGACCAAGCCCAGTGGCGCCCGCTTTGGGCCGGCTACAACGCTTTCTACGGCCGAGAAGGGCCAACCGCGCTGCCTGCCGAGATCACCGGGGCGACCTGGGCGCGTTTTTTCGATCCCGATGAGCCGGTGCATGCTTTCGTTGCCGAAGATGACGGCCAACTCGTCGGCCTGGTGCATTACCTGTATCACCGCAGCACGAGTCGTTTGCACGACGTGTGCTACCTGCAAGATCTATTCACCGACCCCGCCCGTCGCTGCCAGGGTGTGGGCCGGCAATTGATCCACGCCGTCTACGAGGCAGCCCGCCACGCAGGCAGCAGCCGGGTGTACTGGACAACGCAGGTCACGAACCAGCCGGGTCGCGCGTTGTACGACCAGGTGGCCCAGCATCATGGATTCATCACCTACTCCCATGAGCTATGAGCCGGCGCGGATCGGTCGGTGTGGCGCGGGTGTAGCGCGGGTGTAGCGCGGGTGTAGCGCGGGCCAGACAAGCACAGCAGCACCCGGGCGCCGCGCTGGTTCGATTGGCGAATTGAGCGGCGCCTAGGCTTGAACCAGCGTGGGCTTGTCGCGCTGCCTGAGCCGCCGCCCAACTGGTCAGATCAGCGGGCTGCAGCCGTCTCAGCGGGATGGCCGCTCACGCCCTGCGTGACGATGCGCGTCGACTGGGAAAACCGGCGGAAATGGCCTCCGCTCAGCGTGATTCGGAGCCTGATTCGGGACCTGCCCAGCGCCGTTCGAAATCGTGCACCTCGTCGAAACCCATCAGCTGGGTCATGTCACCAAAGCGCATCAACGGCTGCTGCAGGCCCGCGGTCGAGCCTTGCGACTTCAGCGCAGCGTAAACCCCCTGCATCGCCTGCGCGGCGGCGAGCAACGCGCTGACCGGAAAGATGGCCATTTTGTAGCCGATCTCGAGCAAGGCCTCGCGGTCGAGCAGCGGGGTGTAGCCGCCCTCGACCATGTTGGCCAGCAGCGGCAGGTCGAAGCTGCGGCCGATCTGGCGCATCTCCTGCTCGCTCTGCGGCGATTCGACGAACAGGATGTCGGCCCCTGCGCGGGCATAGGCCTCGGCCCGGCGTAGCGCCTCGTCCAGGCCCAGGCTGCTGCGCGCGTCAGTACGGGCAACGATCAGAAAGTCTTTGCTGCGTCGCGAGGCCACTGCGACCTCGATCTTCTGGACCATGTCGGCCATCGGCACGACGCGGCGGCCCGGCGTGTGGCCGCATTTCTTGGGCACCTCCTGGTCCTCGAGCTGGATCGCTGCGGCGCCTGCCGCCTCGTAGCCCCGCACCGTGTGCTGCACGTTGAGCAGGCCACCGTAGCCGGTGTCACCATCGGCGATCAGCGGCGTTCTCGCCATGCCGGCCATCTGACGCACGCGGCCGACCATGTCGGTGTACGTGGCCAGACCCGCGTCGGCCAGTCCCAGGTGCGAGGCCACCGTGCCGAAACCTGTCATGTACAGCGCATCGAAGCCCATCGCATCGGCCATGCGCAGCGACACCATGTCGTGCACGCCGGGTGCGGTGATCAATCCGGGTTGCTGCAGACGCTGGCGCAGGCTGGAGGCGTTGAGGTTCATGGGCAAACTTTGCAACGGGCGGCTGGGCGGCCCTTGGCCCGCCATTGATCCGCTGGTCGGCGCTAGGCCGGTGGCGCCATCGACGTGATGTCCAGACCCGGCAGGGTGCCCGCTTTGCGCCATTCGTCGAGCAGGCGGATGAAGGTCATCGGACCGCGCCAGAACTGCGAGTTGCGCTCGGTGCGCTCGTTAGGCTTGCCTTCATTGTTGTAGTAGCCCGGCGTGCACTCGGCGAGGAAATTACGCCGCGAACGGGCGTATTTCAGAATGGTGGCGACCCAGTCGGTCTCGGCCTCGGCGCTGGCCTCAAGGGTTCGCAGTCCGCGCGACTTGACCTCGGTCATCAAGTGAGCGATGTGGCGTGATTGCTCGTCGAGCATGTGCTGGAAATTCGCGCTCTGGCCCGACTGCTGGGTCGTCATCACGAACAAGTTCGGGAACCCCCGCGTGAACATGCCGTGGAAAGTCTGTGCACCTTGCGCCCATTTCTCGGTCAAGGTCAGGCCGTCGCGGCCGGTGACCTCGAAACCCAGGCGCCGGGTGAAGTCGGTGCCGACCTCGAAACCGGTGCCAAAGATCAGCGCGTCAAGTTCGTACTCGCGGCCCGCGACGACCACGCCGCGTTCGGTGATGCGCTCAACGCCCTGGCCTTGGGTGTCGACCAGGTGCACATTGGGCCGGTTGAAGGTGTCGAGGTACTGGTCGTGGAAGCAGGGCCGCTTGCAAAACTGGTTGTACCAGGGCTTGAGCGATTCGGCGGTGGCAGGGTTCTGGACCACCGCAGACACGCGTGCCCGCACCCGCTCCATCTTCTGGTCGTCGGCCAACTGAATCAGCGCTGCGGTGTCGGCTACCTGCCGGCCATCAGCCGGTTGCCGGCGGGCAGCGAGCAGGATGTTGGTGATCAAGTCAGTCCAGCCGTCGTTGACCAGGTCGACTTCGAAGCGTCCGCCGGAGATCACCGTGGTGAAGTTGTCCATGCGTTCGCGCTGCCAGCCGGGCTTCAAGGTCTTGACCCACTCAGGATCGGTCGGACGGTCGTTGCGGACGTCGACCGACGACGGTGTGCGCTGGAAAACGAACAAGGACTGGGCCGACGCGCCAAGGTGTGGCACGCACTGCACCGCGGTGGCGCCGGTGCCGATGATGCCGACCCGTTTGTCCTTCAGGCCTGACAGGCCGCCACGGGCGTCGCCACCGGTGTAGGCATAGTCCCAGCGACTGGTGTGGAAGCTGTGGCCTTTGAAGCTGTCCACCCCCGGAATGCCGGGCAGCTTGGGGCGGTTCAGCGGCCCGCCCGCCAACACCACGAATCGCGCGCTCAGCACATCGCCACGGTCGGTCGTGACCTGCCAGCGTGACGCCTCTGCCACCCATTGCATGGCGGTGATCGTGGTCTGGAACAGCGCCGATCGGTAGAGGTCGAAATGCCTGCCGATACGTCGGGAATGCTCAAGGATTTCAGGCCCGCGCGCGTACTTGGACGAGGGCATGTAACCGGTTTCTTCCAGCAAGGGCAGGTAGATGTAGCTCTCGGTGTCGCAGGCCGCGCCAGGGTAGCGGTTCCAGTACCAAGTGCCGCCAAAGTCGCCGGCTTTCTCGATGATGCACAGGTCTTCGTAGCCCGCCGCACGCAGCCTGGAGGCCGCCAGCAGCCCGCCAAAACCACCGCCGACCACCAGCGCGTCGACTTCGCGCACGACTGGGTCGCGCTGGAAGCCCGGTTCGACATGGGGGTCGTCGAGGTAGCGCGCGAACTCGCCTTTGATCTCGACATACTGCGCGTTGCCGTCCTGGCGAACTCGGCGCAGACGTTCAGCCTCGTACTTTGCGCGCAACGCCGCCGGGTCGAAGCCCAGTTCGGCTGGATTGAAGGGGGTTGTCTCGCTGCCTGCCATGGGTCGCTCCGGGAGGTCTAGGGGGCGCACCTGCCAAGCAGATGCAGTCATCACTTTAAGGGCAGGGCGTCCACCCTGTCTTGCGGGCACTGGTCATGGCTTAGAGCCGCCGCTTCACAGCAACGCCAGCGTGATCGGCAGGCCGTCGCGCGGCTTGGCAATCGGCACCAGCTGGTACGGCATGCGGTAGCCCTCGGGCACGCTGAACTTGAACCGCCTCAGCAACTGGTGCATCACGCTCTTGACCTCCATGTCGGCGAAATGCTGGCCGATGCAAAGGTGCGCACCGCCACCGAAAGGCAGGTAGGCATAGCCATGCTGGCGGTGCTCGGCACGCGCGGGAGAGAAGCGCTCGGGGTCGAAATCAGCGGGACGGGTCCACAGTGAAGGCATGTGGTGGGTATGGATCGGCGAGATGCCGACCGGCGTGCCCTTGGGGATCTGGAAGCCACCGAACTCGCAGTCGCGTGCCGCCTTGCGGGGGATCGAGGTCAGCGGCGGGTACATCCGCAGCGACTCCTTCATCACCCATTCGGTGCGCTCGCAGCCGGCCAGATCGGCATGGCGCAGCTGTTCGTCGGGCAGCGCCTGCGCGTCCTCGCGCAGCTTGTCTTGCCAACCGGGGTGGCGGGCCAGGCAGTACAGCATCGTGGTCAGCGTCGAGGTCGTGGTGTCGTGCGCGGCCATCATCAGGAAGATCATGTGGTTGACCACCTCGTCGTCGCTGAAGCGCTCGCCATCTTCGCCGCGTGCATGGCAGAGCTGGCTGAACAGGTCCGGCCCTTCGGTGGCGCGCTTGTCGGCCAGCTTGGACTGCATCAGTTGCACCAGATAGCGCCGGGCCCGCACCCCGCGCCACATCGCGAACGGCGGCATCGGCTTGCGGATCAGCGCCAGCGAGGCCTGCACCGTGTCGATGAACGCCTGGTTCATCCGGTCCGCCTCAGGCCCCAGCGTCATGCCCATGAAGACCCGTGCCGCGATATTCAGCGTCAGCGCCTTGATCTGCGGGAACATCGTCATCGGCCCGGCGGTCCAGGCGCCCACCACGCTGGCGATCACCGGCCCCATGTCTTGGACATAGCGCTCCATCGCGGGCCGCTTGAAAGCACCTTGCATGATGCGGCGTTGGTGCTTGTGCTGGGGATCGTCGAGCGCCATGATCGCGCCCGGAAAGACCGCGTCGATCCAGTAATACCAGCCGCCGCGGCTGGAGAAGTTGCCCTCGCGGTCGTGCAGCACGAACTGGT